>CAIUKQ010000333.1 GCA_903899705.1 uncultured beta proteobacterium | reverse complement strand
TCTGTTTTCGACGATGACCGGCTGACCGGTCGAGGAGCGCAACCTCTCAGAAAAATAGCGGACCAGGAGATCCGCGCTACTGCCAGCGGCCGTACCGACATAGACCGACATTGGGCGATTTGGGTAGTCCTGCGCGCTCAAGTGCAAGCTGGCACCGCCGAGAAAACAAATTGAAAAGAACCTTAAAAATCTGCGAAGCGTGGACCGCATTGGAGAAACTCCTCAATAGCCAAGCCGATTGGCTATCGGTTCCAAGGTATCAAAACACGTTCGAGATAATTGAGAAGTATCGCGCTGCCGAATCCGAGCAAAGCGGAAACCAGAAGTCCGACATACATCTGCTCAACCTGAAACACCTGCCAGGAACTCCAGATTAGGTATCCGATGCCGCTTTTTGCGCCTACAAACTCGGCCGACACGATGACCAGAAGTGCAACGCCCATACCAAGCTTCAAGCCCGCCATGATCAGGGGCAAGGCACCGGGCAATGCGACGTCGAAAAACATCATCCGTCTGCTGGCGTGAAAATTCTTGCCCACATCGAAATAAATGCGGGGGATGTTTTTTACACCGGCGGCCGTATTGATCATGACAAGGTAGATCACGGCTACGGCAATGATGGCGTATTTACTCTCTTCTCCCAGTCCAAACATCATGATGAACAATGGCAGTATGGCAATTTTTGGAATGGGAAAAGTCGCATCGACCAGTGGCTGAACGAAGGCCCTGATGGTTCCTGACAATCCGATTGCAAGTCCCATCAGGACGCCCGGGACGGCGCCAAGCGTATAGCCGATCAGAATGCGCTGAAGGCTGATGGCCACATGGCGCCAGAGTTCGCCGCTTTGGATCATCTTTCCGGTTTCAGTGAAAATTGCAGATGGCGCGGGAAAAAATCGGGTGTCAATCCAACCAAGCTCGGATGCGCTTTCCCACAGCCCTAGAATGATGAAGGGCGAGAAAAAGGAAATGGTCCGTTCAAACGTTTTCTGCGTCATCCACGGTTTTTCGCCAGCAGTCATCGCTCAGGCCCCTGCGTTCGCAGTCTCGGTTGCAATAACCTCATTGCGTAACAACTCCCAGATGTGCCCGAACAGCCCGCCGAATTCCTTGCTCGACTTTACGGTCTGGACATGACGCGGCCGGTCAAAGACTGCCGCGACGTCCACGATTTCCTTGATCTTGCCGGGGCGCGCGCTCATGACGAGAATCCTGTCGGCAAGGACAATCGCCTCGTCGATGCTGTGCGTTACATAGATCACGGTCTTCTGCGTGCCTTCCCATATATCCACGAGCTCGTCCTGCAGGATGAGTTTTGTCTGCTCGTCCAATGCGGCAAAAGGCTCATCCATCAACAATATTTCGGGATCCGTGGCAAATGCACGGGCGATGGACACGCGCTGCTTCATCCCTCCCGACAGCTGGTGGGGGAGTGCATCCGCAAATCCATGCAGACCGACCTTCTCGATATATGCGTTGGCGATTTCGTAGCGCGATTGCTTCGAAAGCCCCTGGGCCTTCAATCCGAAAGCCACGTTGTCGCGAACCGTCATCCATGGAAAGATGCTCTGTTCCTGGAACACCATGCTGTTGACCGGACGATCGGCCTTGCCTTTCGCGCCGCCGCCGCTGCTATTCACCTTGATCGTGCCGGCTGTGCTCTCCTCCAGCCCGGCGACGATCCTGAGCAGGGTCGTCTTTCCGCAGCCTGAAGGGCCGACAATACAGAAGAACTCGCCGGCGCAAACGTCCAGATCGACTTCGGAAAGCGCATCGAAGGTGCGCCCATGAACCATGAACTGCTTGGTCAGCCCACGGATTGAAATTTTGGTTTCAGCTATCGGCATCGAAGCACCGCCAGTGGCTGCGGCAGGCCCAAACGCTCAAGCGGGCAGCCGGCGGTGCACAAATTTTTCACGTGCAATTATCGCTTTCCCAGAATCGAGACTGCCGCTTCGGCAAATTTCGGGTCGACGAATTTGTCCATGCTGGGTGCCTGGCCAACGACATCTCCCAACTCCATGTAAATACCGGCCTGTTCCTGCAGATCCTTTACATCCACCCGACCGTTGACATCAATGTATTGGGGCATAGCGTTTTCCCAGACCTTTCGGTCCTTGATGGGAAGGCGCTTCATGAGGATGTCGATTGCGGCTTCACGATTTTTCTTGAGAAAGAATGCTTCGTGGTAATCGCGAACGCCGTGGAGATACGCAACCATGAACCGGTTGGCGAGATCGGTCTGCTTGGCAAATGTCGACGAATAAAGCAGCACAGCAAGGTGGGTGTTGGGCCGGATCGCACTGCCCTTGAGGAATACTTTGGCAATATTCTGCATTTCGGCCTGAGTGATCAGGGGTTCAATCAGAAACGCGACATCAAGATTCTTGTTGGCAAGCGCGGAGAGCGCATCCGAAAAGTTCATCGTTTTCAGATTGACCGTCGACGTGGGCACTTTGCCTGCCTGGAGCATTTTGTAAATGATCAGGTTGCCGACCTGCCCGCGCCCTGTGCCGGCCCCGATTGATCTGCCTTTCAGGTCGGCCACCGTCTTTATCGCTCCGGAGTCGGCCAGATCCTTTCGAACGACAATCGAGACCAAGCCATCGTCCGTCGGTGCGATGTGCGCGAAATCAGCAACGATGCGGATGTCTATTTTCCGGTTTAGCGCGTTGAACAAGGCGGCATTAGGCGAACCGCTCCCAACGTCGAGTTGGTCTAGGGCGAGCGGCGACACAAAATCAACGCCCGACGTTGCGGGGACCGTCTGAATGGTGATGCCCTGCTCTTCGAAATAGCCTCTGGCGAATGCGAGTTCCAGAAAGGCCTGGTCCGGCCTGTTGGACACACCAAGCCTGACGACCGTTTTCGGCTTCGCACCTGCCGGCTGGCCTTGGGCGATGACGCCGCCTGACGTTACGGCAACAGACAATATCGCGGCCGTCACCATACAAAATCCATTCGTTTGAAATCTTCCCAGCATGATCGTCCTCCCCAGTCGGTCGTTTGGTCATGGCGGGGTGTTTTAACTACTGCAGTTCCCCTCGCACCTCCGCCCAGTTTGTGCCTTACAGAAATCCCTTTTCCTTGTAGTAGCGCTCGGCGCCCATATGCAGCGGCACGGCCGGATTGGCCGCAAGGCGGCGCAAATCGCACGGACCGCTCATGGGCGAAAAAGGCTGAGGAAAAAGCGCCTCGATTCCCTTTTTCTGCTCATCGATCGCCGCTATTGTCATGTAAGCAAGTTCTTCATCCATGTCTTCACGGCAGTACAGGACCCAATCGCTGAAATCGAGCACCGGTATATCGGAGTTCACCCCGCGAAAACGGTCTTTTTCCAGCTTGGCCCGCTTGAATCCCCTGGCTTCCAGGCGTTTCATCTGTTCCTCCCCTATCGGGAGAAAAGTGATGTCGTTGGCATCCGTGATGAGTTTCCACCGCCGCGTCATCACGGCCTCGTCAAACACCGCATCAAATTCGCCTTCTGGGTCGGTGTCGAGCGGCTTCGTGCCTCTCGAGCGATTGATCACCAGTTTTCCGCCCCACTTCTCGATATCGGCGAGCGAAAAACCGTACTCTGCAAGAACCGCCTCTGCGCCCCACACTGAGGGGTGAAAGCTCCCCGGCGGCGGGGTCAGCACCTTCAGCGGATACTTCTTTTCCCGAATCTCTTCCAGGCTTTTCAAACCCGTTGACTTCTTGACCGCAAACACCATCCGGTCATCGTGGGGAAAGGTCGCAAGGACGCGCAATGGCAGCGGTTTGTCGAACGGATCGAGTCCTTCGACAGCAAGCTTGAGAAAAGATGCGGGAGTCGTGATGCCCATGTGGTAGGTGCGATCAGCGACGCGATAAGGCCCGTCAATGCACATCTGGCCCGGATCGCCATTTACGAGCGAGACAGTGGATCCTTTCGGAAGCGCGCTGTTATATCCGGCAAGTCCCATCGTGATGCGACCACCTAGGCCGGTCCAGTTGTTTCCGGCACCCAGAATCTTGATATCCGCTTTTTCCATCAAATCTCCCGCAAAGTTGTTCTTTCGCCGCTGCAAATAAAAAGGCCTACCGGTCTTCGGTCTCTTTCACGGGAATGTCCGCGAACACATCATCCCCGTTCACAACAACGGCAAACGTTTTGGCCGCGGGTCTTTTGGTCGCAGCAACGCATGACCCGTCGCGAAGACTGAAACGAAAGCGGTGCCAGGGACAGGTAATCTCGAGACGATCAGCGCAGACCGAGCCTTCATTCAGCGGGCCCGCATAATGGGGGCACGAGGCCTCGAGGGCATAAACCGAGGCTCCAACGCGCACAACCACGATTCGCTGTCCCTGCACACGCACCAGTTTGGGCTCCGCTTCCGAAATTTCTGTGATCTTACAAAGGAATTCAGACATGGCGCGCTCCTACCATGCAATTTCGGGTGAGGGCGGCTTGTCCTTGCCGCTGCGCTGGAAACGATAGCCGGGAGGATGCAGGTGGCCACATTTGACGCACTTGCGGTCGTCCTCGCTCCGGTTGAATTCTTGGACAGCCCGTTCTTCAAGGCGCCAGAACTGGCGCATGTCCTGGCGTCCTGTCGCCGCGCTCTGGCGATGCATATGAGTCCCACATTGGGGACAGATCCAGAGAACTGCGTCGTTCAGATAGGCGCCAGGACAGCCGCCCAGCACGATGGCGTAGTGAATCCACTCTTCCTGCAAGGTGCGAAACCAGATAAGATCGGAATCGCAAACGCGCCAGTATCCAAACAGGCCTTCAATGTGGTGCGGTACGCCCCCACTCACCACGTGCATGACTGCATCGTTATCTGGAATGCGAATGACCTTTTCGCCGCGGGCCTCCCACAGGGTGAGGGGCGACGCACTTTTGGGGCGGCAATCCGTCCAGACGTCGTAGTCCTGGGTACGCTTCCATACGCCGAGGGTCGCCTCGCCCGGCTCAATCAGAAACAGATGCCTGAGTACGGGAGAAACCATTCCGCGCGGCGAATCAGGAGCGGAGACAACGGAACTCACCAAATCTTCCGCGCCGCAGATTCATCCGGGGAGTCTTTCGCCGTGTTCCAGCAATATCCCATCGGATTGACATGACCGCACTCGGGACAAGTGCGCTTGTGGACATCAGAGTTATAGCTTCGTACCGCCTCCCGCTCACCCCGCCAGAATTCATTGAAGCCATCCCGCCCCGTCTCGACAACGAAATCGTAGAGCAGTGTCAGGCATTCCTCGCAGTACCACGCGAAGGAATCGGTTTCCTTTCCCTTTGCCAAGCCCATGATGACTACAGCACACCCCGGCTCACCTTCCTCCGTCCCAGGAATTTGCAGATACAGTTCATCCTTGTCATTGATGTGCCAGTAGCCGAAGCTGTGCGGCACGCGATGCGGCGTACCGGCAGTTGTAATGCGCACGCTCAAGGGCGGCTGGGTCCCGACGACAATGCCCTGGGGTCCGAGGGAAAGGTGGGTGCCTACGCTCCCCTTCTTGGGATCCTGGGTGCCGCACTTCGAGATGACGCGCCTGCGGAGTCCGAAAATGTTGTGTCCGGAGGCACGAAAAGCCGCAAAGCGGGAAATAACGCGATCACTGAGATAATCCCAGTCGTCCGCCACCTTTTCGATCGGTTCCTTGATTTCAATATTCGCAAACATAAGGACCTCCTTGAACCTATTTCAGATGGCCCGAGAGGGCCGGTGGAAAAATACTTTGACGACTAAGATAATTCGTGCGAAAGGTTATCAGGCCCAGTGGAGCATGTCTAGCGGCGTTCACGCAGGTCAGCCAACAGCAAGGCGGGTGTGCCATTAAGAAGAAATCAGAACGATCAATCGAGTCCCTCACCTTTGTTTTGCGGCATTGGGAAGCCGTTCCAAACGATCGACTTGCGCACCTCATCAAGGACACGACGCGTGCGCTGGTGCGCGCGCTCCAGGTGCGGCTCGCCCAGCATTCCGTGTCATTCGGGCATTGGGCTTTTCTGCGCATCCTTTGGGAACAAGACGGAGTCACGCAATACGAACTGTCTGCAGAGGCGGGGGTCATGGAACCTACGACGGCAACCGCCCTTCGATCGATGGAAGCACTCGGATATGTCACCCGCCGCCAGGTACCAGAAAACCGGAAGAATATGTACGTGTACTTGACGCCGAAAGGGCGAGCACTAAAGAGAAAACTAGTTCCACTGGCCGAAGAGGTCGACGACATCGCCGTATCCGGCGTACCTCACGAAGACATCATGAAAATGCGGCGCACATTGATCGCGATGATGGAGAACCTGTCGCGCGACGACATCGTCAGTCGACACTCTGCACGACCGCGGGTGCGCGCAACCCGTGAACTGCCAGAAGGGTGATGCAACGCCGGTTCGCTGTGCGCATGGATGCCGCTGTGAATTCGGGTGTTATGGCTACGACAAGGATGTTCAACCTACAATAATCCCACGGTATCGCCAGCACAGTAGTATCAGTCCTTTCAAAAAACAACTGCCCAGCTTCAAACAATGCCTCCCCCACCCATGAACCGCGAGGCACTCTTCCCTGACGTCAGCCATGAGACCCACCCCTATCGCTGGGTGGTGCTTGCCGGCGTCTGGTTTGCCTATACCTGTTTCGGGATGACTGTGGCGTCAATTGCTCCACTGGTCGGGCCGATCACCCGCGACCTCGCCATCAGCCACTCGGCCCTGGGCACGATTCTCGGTGCATGGCCGCTGGTGTACATCGCCGCCGCTGCCGGGTGTGGCGCCCTCACCGATCGCATGGGGCCGCGTCGCACGCTGGTGCTGGCGCTGCTGATCATTGCGGCATCCGGCGCGCTGCGCGGCTTCTCCGAAGGTTATCTGGGCATGTTTCTCGGAGTCGCGGTGTTCGGACTCGGCGGCCCGCTCGTATCCATCGGCGCCCCCAAGGTGGTGTCCCTCTGGTTCACCGGCAAGGAACGGGGGCTGGCCATGGGCATCTACACCACCGGCTCTTCCCTCGGCCTGGTGATTGCACTGTCGGCAACCAACAGCGTGTTCATGCCTCTGATGGACGACAACTGGCGTTACGTGATGTTCCTGTACGCCGGCATCGCGCTCGCAGCGGCCCTCGTCTGGTTTGCAATCGGACGCCACGCCACGGTACATGCGATGGAGCGCCGGCTTGCCGCCGAACCGAAGACTCCCCAGATGGAGATGTTCGCCGGCCTGATCCGGTTGCCAGAAGTGCGGCTCATCCTGCTGATGAGCACCGGGACATTCTTCTTCAATCACGCCCTGAACAACTGGCTGCCGGAGATCCTGCGCTCGGGCGGGATGGACGCAAAGAGCGCGGGATTCTGGGCGGCCGTGCCCACGACAGTGGGGATTGCCGCCGCACTGCTGATACCGCGACTTGCCGTGCCGCGTTATCGCCACTCGATCCTGGCGGGCTTGTTCCTCAGTGCGGCGGCGGCAACGCTGTTGTTCCACGTTGAAAGCAGACCACTGCTGGCGTTGGGTCTGGTGTGCCAGGGAATCGCGCGCGGTGCAATGACCTCGGTGACCATGCTGTGCCTGCTCGAGGCGCGCAACGTGAACTCGCGCTTCGCCGGGTCCGCAGGCGGGCTTTACTTCACGGTCGGCGAAATAGGCGGCGTGCTCGGCTCTGTCACACTGGGTGCCATGTATGACGCCACCGGCGGGTTCGCCGCAGGCCTGTTCATGCTGACGGCAGTCTGCCTGATGCAGCTGTACCTGCTGCAGCGATTGCGAATCCTGCCCGCATAGAAATTCGCCAATACAGACGGTTCAATCCCCAGGTTTGCCGGCGCTGCAAACCGTGGTCACCTGGAATCACTTCGCGCGATAGCGGATGGCAGCCACCGTTACAAACTCAATCGATCAGCGGGATCTTCGCGTCGCGAACCACCCGTTTGTACGTCTCGACCTCGCTCATGTAGCGGGCGTGAAACGCATCGGAGGACAAGACTTCGGGATCAAGGCCCCAGCGTGGGTAGTAAGTTTTCACCATCTCCGGGTCTGTCGCCCCCCTCGCTGCCTCCGCATTGATGCGGTTGACGATCTCCCGCGGCGTGGCCGATGGTGCGAGAAACCCGACCGAAGGCGCGTACACAACGCCGGGGAATCCCGCTTCGACTATCGTGGGCAGGTCCGGCAATGTGGACCAGCGCGCGGTGCCGGTGGTGGCGAGCGCGCGCAATTTGCCGGCCTTGATTTGCGTCATGATGGAAGTCGGTGTCAGGACGGCCGCCTGCACTTCGTTGGCGACGATCGCAAGCTGCAGGAGTGAATCCCCCTTGTAGGGGACATGCTCGACGCTGATCGACGCGGCCGCCTTAAGCATCTCGAAAGCCAGGTTCGGTCCCGACCCCACGCCGGTGGATCCGTAGTTCAGCTTGCCCGAACCCCGTCGCGCGAGTGCGATGAATTCGTTGAAGCTGGCCACGGGTAGGGCGGGGTTGACGACCATGATATTCGGTGACCATCCCACGGGTGACACGGCGACCAGTTCCTTCACCGGATCGTAGTTCAGCTTCCGGTAGAGCGCCGGACCGGCGGCCTGCCCCCCCATCGAAGTCAGCATCAGCGTGAGTCCATCCGGAGCGCTTTTGGCAAGCGCCTCGGCGCCCAGATGGCCCCCGGCCCCTGGTCGATTCTCGACCAGGACAGGTTGCCCCCAGGTGCGCTGAAAGAACGGCCCGAATGTGCGTGCTATCGAATCGATCGCCCCACCGGCCGCATACGGCACGATGATATGGACCGGTTTCTGCGGCCAGCCTTGGGCGCAGGCGCCGGTTGAAAACGCAAGCAATACTGCCAGAGCAAAAACTGATCGAGCCTTGTCCATGGATATACCTCGCAATCGCCATTCGATGGGACCTGCATGAGAATCGCAGCGATTATTACAGATCGGTGCTCCCGCGCGCAGCGCTCCCCGGACATTCCGGCTTCAGCTTGACCTCAGCCCAACGGCCCCTGGAATACGGGACCAAGGTAGGTGTCCGATAACGGATCCAGTGACTCCGGCCAGTTTTCATTGTCGACGCTACGACGCGCCTGAGGCGGGCGCGGCCGACCATCCCAGCCGACTTGTTCCATGTAGTAATAAAGCTGGACCGCGTTGCCGTCGGGGTCGAGCGCAAACGCCGAATAGTCGATGCCAGGAAAGAGCTCGGGCGGAAGGTGCCGGATGGTCACGCCCTTCTCCCGCAGGAATGCCACGGCGTCCTTCAACTGGCGGTAGCTTCCAACCTGCATGCCGTAGGCCATGCAGATTGAATCCGGCCGCAGCCCCAGTTCCTCCCGCAGCGCGAGCGGGTAGAGCGCAATGGTGTGGTGCTCCGTGTTGGCCCTCAGGAAAAGGGCACGATGGCCCTGCCAGCTGATCTCCTCGGTCAGTGCGAGGCCCATGACGCCGGTGTAGAAGCGCGCCGCCTCCTCCACATCACGGACGAATATCCGGATGGGCCCGTTGCGCACGACGCGGAACGGGCGCGGCAGCATAACGCCGGCGACGTCATACACAGGCTCGCCGAACGGACGCTGATGCAACCCCCCACGCAGGTCGAGCCCTTCTTCTATCGCATTGCGCGCCATCGGGAAATCGGGCTGGGCCGCGCCATCGGCCTCAGGCAACTGTTCGCCATTGGGAGGACAAATCGGCACCGGCTTGGATATGCCGTCCCAGCCAATCTGGTCCATGCCGTAATAGATTTCGTTGGAAATGAAATCCGCGTCGACCACCGTGAAATTCCAGTTGGCACCACGAACGTCGCGCCCTCCGGGCCGCGCAATTCCGATTTGCCGTTCGGTCAGCCAGCGGCGTCCTTCGGTGACCTCGCGCAAGGTGCCGACCTGCCAGGCCATATGGCTGATCCAATGCGTCCCCTCGTGCTTAGTCCCGGGACGCCCCATGTGCGTCCAGTGCGGAAACAGCACGACGCTATGGTGGTCTGCACCCACACGCAGGAAATAGCCGTTCGGATCCTGCCCGGTCGCGCTTTTAAGATTGAAGTTCCGCCCGAAATCCACCGTGTCGGTGACAGGCAGGCCCAGGAGGTCGCTGTAGAACCTGAGCGCAATCTCCTGATCCCTGAAGTTGAAACCGAAATGCCCGAGCCGCTGAACCCGGAACGGCCGCTCGAGCCGGATGCCGCCGACATCATAGGTTGGAGCGGGCGTCTGCCGGGCCATTGGAAACATCAGGCAGCGACGGTGCTCTTCGCCGCGAAATTCGGCATGACCTCTTCCTTGAACATGCGGAAGCTGCGCTTGAGCGCGGACCGGTCCTCCACGTCGATGAGGAACGCGGTGATCATGTTCCCCACGCCGGCGGCCGCGTACTCGTGCATGAGGCGGGTGACAGTCTCGGGGCTGCCGCAGACCATGTCTTCGGGCCGGCGTGCAATCGCCCCGGTCGGGTTCTTCTTGAAATAGGCCAGGGCTTCGTTGACGGCCTTTTCGTCGGTCTCGGCAACGTGGACTGCCTTTCCGACCCCGGACCACGCCCGGGACATCGCTTTGGTCGCTTCGCTATGCCCGGCGGCATCCAGGGCCTTGTTGTAAACGGCAAACTGTTTTTTCGCTTCCTCAGGCGACTTCCCCGCCGTAAGAATTGCCCAGCCCTTCGCGGCAGTGTCGAGAATGCCGGCATCGTTCAAAGTTCCCCGTGCGAGGATCGGGTGCGGCTTGCGGAAAGACGATGGGTTCACGGCCGATTCGATCTTCCCGCGATCGTTGCCCACCGCAAATTCCAGCGGCCCGCCGGTACCGTCGTAGGCCCAGATATCGACCACGGTGCGCATGCCATCCTCGAAAAGGACATGTCGCTTTTCCAGATCGCGTCCGAACGCGATCAGGTCCGTCTCCTTGAATCCGGATCCGAAGCCGACCACGAGACGTCCGCCGTTGAGCTGGTCGATGAGGTTGCAGGACTCAACCAGCCGCAGCGGATGATGCAGAGCCGGATTCACCGTGGCAAGGACGAGGGTGGCCTGCTTCAGGCGGGGCGCCAGGGCACTCGCGAACAACAGCGAATTCTGATAACCCTGATTCTCGTGAAGGTGGTGCTCCGTCAGGGAGATCCCGCCGAACCCGACCGAGTCGGCCTCAAGCGCCAGGTCAGTCATGTAGTTGATCAGCGACAGTTCGTCCTTCTTGTCGTTGATGCGTGTGCTCATGTGCATGGAAAATTTCATGTCGTCCGATCAAGGTATGGTGTGAATATTGACTGATAATAATGCATTCTGGCGGTGGCGCGACGCCCCCGGATTCGCGCTACGATTGGACCAACAGAAGCCGCGCGCCAAAGATGGATCCAGGCAGGGATTTCAGGCACCCGGGTCGCGAATTGGACAATACCGCAGTCGAACAAGCTCAGGACACGCGCGTGAAAAACACCCCGCTGATCGCTTGCCATGAGTGCGATTTACTTCAACGCGAGCCCCCCCTTCATGAAGGCGGCATCGTGCGATGCGCAAGATGCAAAGCCGAGCTCTATCGCAGCCATCCCGACGGCTTTGAGCGCACCCTTGCCCTCACCGCCGGGGCGATCATGTTGCTCGCCATTGCCAACCTGTTTCCCATCATCGGGATGAAATTGCAGGGGCAGGTCATCGAGATCACGCTGTTTCACGCCATTGAGATGCTTTGGAACAAGGACATGAAATCGGTCGGAGTGCTTGTCTTCGTGACGACCATGCTCATGCCGGCGCTTGAGCTTCTGGCATTGACCTACCTCCTGCTACCCCTGCGCCTGGGACGCGCCCCGGTCCATTTCGCATTTGTTTTCCGCCTATTGCAAGCCGTCAAACCGTGGGTCATGGTCGAAGTGTTGATGCTTGGCGTACTGGTATCGCTGGTCAAGCTCGCCAAGATTGCGGGCGTAGTGCCGGGAATCGCCCTTTGGTCGTTCGCAGCGCTGATGTTCGTCATGGCGGCCGTCGCGGCGGCATTTGACCCGCGCGATCTCTGGCGGCGGATGAGCGAATCAGGTTCATGACCAAGGCCATTACAGCCGCGAGCCGCGGGATCATGCTGTGCCATGCCTGCGGATTGCTCGCACGCGCGGCGCCTTCCAGTCGCCATTGCGGATGTCCGCGTTGCGGCACCGCGCTCCACCTGCGCAAGCCCGACAGCCTCGCACGCTCCTGGGCGCTTCTCCTCGCGGCGATGATTTGCTACATCCCCGCCAATATCCTTCCGATGATGCATACGAAGTCGCTTTTCGGATCGGAATCCGACACCATCATGAGCGGCGTCGTTTACTTCTGGACATCGGGCGAATGGTATCTTGCACTGATCATCTTTTTCGCCAGCATCATGGTGCCGATGCTGAAGATGATCGCAATGATGCTGTTATTGGTGTCCGCGCAAAGGCGTTCTCGCTGGCAGTTCATGCAGCGCACCAAGCTCTACCGGTTGGTTGAATTCGTCGGCCGATGGTCGATGCTGGACATCTACGTCGTGGCAATCATGGTCGCACTGGTGCAATTGAAGGCCCTCGCGACCATCGAACCCGGGCCGGGCGCGATCGCATTCGGCGCGGTCGTGGTGCTGACAATGTTCTCGGCGATGGCGTTCGACCCGCGCCTGATATGGGACCCCCTGGAGGATTGACGTGACAGAAGAGATAAATGACATTCCCGAGGCCGTAACGGGACGAAAATCCGGCCGTACGGTGCAACTTGTGTGGTTGATTCCGTTGATCGCCGCGCTGCTTGGCGGCTGGCTCGCCCTCAAGTCCGTCATGGACCGCGGCCCCGTCATCACGATCAGCTTCAAGACCGCCGAGGGACTCGAAGCCGGCAAGACCAAGTTGAAATTCAAGGACGTCGAAATCGGGCAGGTGAGCACGGTCGAACTTGCTCCGGACCTCCAGTCGGTGATCGCGACCGCCGATCTGGTCAAGGGATTCGAGGCGCGCCTTGTCGATGACGCAAAGTTCTGGGTCGTACGGCCGCGGGTCTCCGGTGGCAGCGTGTCCGGCATCGGCACGGTGCTCTCGGGCTCGTACATCAGTGTCGGCATCGGCAAATCCGTCCAGGCCAGGCGCGATTTCATTGGCCTCGAAGTGCCGCCCATCCTCTCCACCGATGCACCGGGCCGCGAGTATGTGCTGAAGAGCCACAATCTTGGTTCGCTTGATTACGGATCTCCGGTCTTTTTCCGCAGGCTTCAGGTGGGACAGGTCACAGGCTACGAACTCGACAAGGACGGCAAAGGCGTGACGCTGCGGGCTTTCGTCAACGCGCCCTACGACCAATATGTGAATCCGAACTCCCGCTTCTGGCATTCAAGCGGCGTCGATGTCACGCTGGATGCGAGCGGCATCAAGGTCGACACCCAATCCCTGGTCTCGATCGTCATCGGCGGACTGGCGTTCGAGACGCCCGCCGGTTCCGAAGTTCTGCCCCCGGCAGGGCCGGACTTGCCGTTCGAGTTGTTCAACAGCCGCGAAGAAGCCCTGAAAAACCCTGATACGCTGATCATGAAGGCTATCATGGTGTTCAATGAGTCGGTGCGCGGACTGACGGTCGGCGCGCCTGTTGACTTCAGGGGCATCGACATTGGCACCGTCACCGCGATCAAGGTAGAGATCAACGAGGCCAACCAGCGTGTCAACGTCGCGGTTGAAGTCGACCTGTATCCGGAACGGCTGCGTGCCGGCGAGACCAGGCAGCGCACGGCGTTGAGCGACAAACAGCGATTGGCAGTACTCAACGGCATGATTTCGCGGGGACTGCGCGCGCAACTGCGCAGCGGCAATCTGGTGACAGGCCAGCTCTATGTCGCGCTTGATTTCGTCCGTGATCCGCCGGAGGCCAAGCTGCGCTCCATCGGGTCCATGGTGGAAATTCCGACCATGCCCGGCAGCCTCGAGGACCTTAAAGCGTCGATCACCAGCGTCGCAAGAAAATTAGAAAAAATCGACTACGAAGGGATCAGCACCGACCTGAGGAATACGCTGAACAGCACCACCCGGATGGTGAAGGGGCTGGAAACCACTGTCGCAGATATTGCGCCGGAAGCCAAAGCGGTGATTGCGGAGGCGCAGCGGGCCATGGCCGCCGCAGAGCGCGCGATCGCTCCCGATTCGCCGATATTGCAGGATACGCGCGCCATGACGATGGAAGTTTCCCGCGCCGCCCAGGCAATCCGGTTGCTCGCCGATTATCTCGAGCGGCATCCGGAAGCGCTGGTCAGCGGGAAAAAAGCGGACGAACCGACAAATCCGGCAAAACAGAATGACGAAAGAAAGGGAGAATCCCGCTAATGCAAAAGCTCATGTTGATTGCAGCCCTGCTGGGGACCGCCTTGGTTGCCGCTTGCGCGAGTTCGCCCACAACCCGTTTCTACACGCTGGGTTCCGGCAAACCGCTCGGTCCAATATCTGCCACTCCCTACCGCATCGCCATAGGGATGGTCACGGTGCCAGACGCCGTCGATCGCCCCCAGATAGTCACGCGAATAAGCAGTAACCAATTGAATATAAATGATTTTTCAAGATGGGCTGAACCCCTGAAGTTCGAGATACCGCGCGTCATTGCCGCCAACCTCGCGCGCGAACTGACCGACGCCCTGATTTCGACTTATCCGCAAAACGCGATTCCGGACGCCGACTGCAGGTTGCAACTGGACGTACAACGTTTTGATTCAGTACTCGATGAAGGCGCGACCATCGAAATCCTGTGGACCGTGCGACCCGCCAAAGGCGAGGCTAAAAGCGGTCGATCAACTGCACATGAAGCCGCCGGGACCGCGGGTTACGATGCGCTGGCATCGGCGCACAGCCGGGCACTCGCGTCGGTCAGTCGTGACATAGCGCAGGCATTGCGCAACGTGCGCAGCGGGAATTGACGGGATGCACTAAGAGTCGTGCCGGTGGCGCTTCTGAACCACGGACCGAACTCGAGCGCCAGGGCCTGGGCCTGGGCCTCACATACGCAGCGCCCAGAGCCGCAGCTGACCGACCTGGGCCATCCACGATCAATGCATCCACGAGCACCCGTCAAACCGTTCGAGAGGACGGTGAACGCTCAGGTGCGCGCGCGCAGCCACATGAAGTACATGCCCTGGAACATCCACGGATTGGCCGTTTCAAATTCATGCCAGTTCGAGAGATTTCTCATCAGCGGGTCATCCGGGTAAGCGGCACGGTAACGCTCGCCAGAGGCCGTGGTGGGCAGCTGGAATTTCAGGAACTCCAGGCCCAGCTGCTCCAGCATGTCGCTGATTTCAGGCAGGGAATAGCAATGCTCCTGCACATGAAACAGCAGGTCTCGGCAGCCACTGACAGAGTAAAAATCGGGACTGAAATTCAGGGTAAGTGCGGAAGTGCCCTCAAGCAGCGGACGCAGTTGGGCGCGGCTGCTGCGGATCGTCTGCAGATCCGGTGTGCTTGATGTGATGCCCAGTTTGTCCCGCATTGCATTCATGTCGTGGCGCGCGATCCTGCTGTACAGACCGATACGCATCAGTCCGCGCGGTTTTAGCAGGCTGCGCAACACCTGCCAGCCGCGAAACGGCTCCTTGAGGTGGTGGAGCACGCCGATGGATTCAATGAGGTTGAAGCGATCGGAGAGCGCGCCCAGGCCCAGGATGTCGCCCTGCCGGTATTCGATGTTCTGAATCCCCAGCTCGCGCGTCTTGCGGATGGCATAGGTGAGGCTTGCGAGGCTCAGGTCAATCGCCGTGATGTGCGCGTCGCGATAGGCAGCCGAGGATTCAATCGGATGCTGGCCCGTGCCGCAGCCGGCAACCAGGACTCGCGGCGCCTCGGTGATGGAAGCGTTCACGCCGAATTCCAGGTCAACATCCGGCAGCGCGTCGCGAAGGTAATCGGAAAAATTGTCCATGATCCGCGGGCGCAGGCATTTCACCCAGCGCGGATACGGATTCTCTTCGTAGAACGCGCCGACCACATGCGAGGTGTCGTTGAAAATGTCACCGAGCCGCAGCACGCCGCCCCGCAATCCCTTTTCTTCTTCAGGCTCCAGCACCTGCTGGACAATGACGCTGTGCAGCGGCGAATCAGAGAAACTACCGGCCAAATTGCCCGCCGATGCAAGCGCGTGAAGCGGCATGTAACAGGCCAGAACCGCAATTTCATGCGGCGGAACGGGGGAATTCGCCGCGAGCCGGCTCTCAACCTGCCCGCGCAGGGTTTGCCATTGCTCGCGTTCCAGCGACGATTCGCCGTAGAGGTATTCGGTAATGAAACACTGGCGGGCGACCGAGACCAGGATCGTCAGGTCGAGGATGGGATCCCCGGCCGGGTTCGTGACCCAATGCGCCAGCGCCGTCCGGCGTGCGAGGACAATCAGCCGTTCGACGAACGGGTCCGCGAAGACGCACAGCTGCAGCAGCCTCAGCAGCAGCGGTTCGCTGAGCATGTCGCGAAGGCCAGGAAGCAATGCCGCCTCGTCAGAAACGCCGGTGGCGACATTGCCGCCGGAGTCCAGAACACCACTGACCTGCCCGAACGCGGCATGCGATTTCACCAGGGACGCAATGGGCGCCATCAACGCGGTTGCCGCGACAGCGGGATGTTCAAGCGCGGCGCTGAGCGTCTGCCGCGCTTCCTTGCTGATCGGATAGTGGAGCCTGGAGACCTTCAGGCAGGCCACCAACTGCTGCCAGTAGGCATCGTTGTCCGGCGACAGCCATAAGGCCGACGTCACGGCACTGAGCGCGCTGTTGAGGTCCTGCGATGCCTGCGCGGGAGACTGATCGCGCTCCCGATGCACCTCGGACATCACATGCCGCAGCAGCGACAACTGGTACATCGCCAGATGATTGCCGGTCTGGGCCGAAATCAGTTTTTCAAGCGCCACGCAGTCCGCACGGCTGGCGGCCATTTGCCTTGACAGGATCAAGTCAGCGCTGGAGACCGGAAACGTGCCAGCGGCAACGCGCCGCTTTTTCTCGCCCATGACGCCCCTTTAATCCATCTAAAAACAATTCGGCGTGGATTATGCATTGAATCGGAATGGGCTTGCTACACCCATGACGGTGATATACCTTAACCATACTGAAACGCAGACCCTATAAGAAAAGATGCCTCTTCCACCCCAAATACCGGTGCTCAAGAATCCCGTCGCCAAGCCGGTTCAGATTCAGAGATCCGAAAATGAAGTTCCCGAGCGCTTCCAGAAGGGCATGGCGTTACTCCAGCAAGGCCGACTGGCGGAAGCGAAGTCAATGTTTGAATCCTTGCTCCAGCTCAATCCCGGTCATTTCGATGCACTGCATCTGCTTGGCCTCATTGAAGGACAGTCGGGTAACGCCAAGGCTGCCGCAGATTTGATTGCCAAAGCGATCACGATCAATCCGAACATTGCGGCGTTTTATTTCAGCCATGCAAATGTGCTTGAAGAACTGGGGCGGCCGGAGGACGCGGTAGCCAACTACGACAAGGCCATCAGCCTCGATCCGGAATTCGCCGACGCCTACTACAACCGCGGCCTCGCGCTAAAGCAACTCAACCGTCTGGATGCCGCCATTGCAAGCTATGACAAGGCGATCAGCATCAATCCAGATGAAGCCGACGCCCACTCCAATCGTGGCCTTGCACTGGCGGGGCTCAAACAATTCGTCGACGCTGTTGCCAGCTACGACAAGGCCATAAGCATTAATCCGGGCATAGCCGAATCCCACTACAACCGGGGCAATGCACTGCAGGAACTGGGGCAACCGGATGCCGCTGTTGCCAGCTACGACAGAGCTGTCAGCGTCAATCCGGACTATGTCCAGGCCTGGTCAAACCGGGGCCTTGCGTTGCAAGCGCTCAAGAAACCGGACGCCGCCGTCGCCAGCTATGACAAAGCCGTCAGTATCAGGCCGGACTTCGCCGAGGCCTGGTCCAATCGCGGCCTCGCGCTGGAGGAACTCGCGCAACTGGAGGACGCCCTCGCCAGCTTCGACAAAGCCATCGGCATCTATCCCGAATATGCCGAAGCCTGCTCCAACCGTGGCCTCGCGCTGATAAAACTCAAGCGACTGGACGAGGCTGTCGCCAGCTTCGATAAGGCCATCAGCATCAACCCCGAGTCGGCCCAGGCGTACTTGAACCGTGGACTGGCCCTTAAGGAACTCGGGCAACTGGACAAGGCGGTTTCCAGTTATGACAAGGCCATCAACATCAGGCCCGACTACGCAGAAGCCTGGTCCAGCCGCGGCCTTGCTCTGGCAGAGCTCGGGCGGCATGACGATGCCGTTGCGAGCCATGACGAGGCCATCCGGGTCCGGCCTGACTACGCAGAGGCCTGGTCCAATCGGGGCCTTGCATTGAACGAACTCAGACAACCGGACATCGCCCTCGCCAGTTGCGACAAGGCCATCAGCATCAAACCGGATCTGGCCGAAGCCCATTCCAATCGCGGCAATGCGCTGCAGGAACTCCGGCAAATGGAAGCCGCGATTGCGAGCTACGACCGTGCAATAAGGATAAAGCCGGACTACGTTCAAGCCTGGTCCAACCGAGGCCTTGCGCTGCAAAAACTCGGACGACTGGATGACGCGGTAGCAAGCCATGACAACGCGATCAGAATAAACCCTGTCTATGCGGAGGCCCACTCCAACCGGGCCATTGCGCTTGAGGATCTCGGAAAACTGGATGAGGCGCTGGCAAGCTACGACAGGGCAATATCAATAAACCCGGCCATTGCCTATCTTCTCGGACACCGGGCCAACGCGGCAAGGAGCATGTGCGAATGGAATCTGGATCACGCGCACATGGAAAAAATTGAAACAAGAATCGCCAATGGAGAAAAGGTGGCGGAGCCGTTCGCCGCGCTTGCATTCACGGCGTCCCCCGAATTGCAACGCAAGGCTGCAGAACTGTGGGCCGGCGATCAGCATCCTGCGGACAAGAGTCAGCCGGCTCCGGCAGGACACCCGCGTCACGAAAAGATTCGGATCGCCTACGTCTCCTCCGACTTTCGAGAACACCCCGCCTCGTACAACATGGCCGGAGTATTCGAAAATCTGGACAAAGAGCGATTTGAGATCAGCGCGATATCGCTGGGAGAAAAAAGCACCGGCGACATGCGCAGGCGACTGGAACAGTCCTTTCATCACTTCATCGATGTCGACAACAAAACAGATTCCCAGATCGCGGCCTTGATGCGCGAAATGGAAATCGACATTGCCGTTGACATCATGGGAGCAACCCGGAACCAAAGAACGGGAATATTTGCAATGAGAGCCGCCCCCATACAGGTGAATCACTACGCATTTACCTCCGGCGCGCCCCACATGGATTACATCATCGCCGACCCCACCTCAATTCCCGAAGGGCATGAAATCCATTTCTCGGAAGCACCCGCTTTTCTGCGGCACACTCTCTTCGCAACCGACAATACGCGATCCATATCCGGCAAATTGCCCTCCCGCGCCGATGCGGGGTTGCCCCAGGACGGATTCGTGTTTTGCTGCTTCAACAACTGCTACAAAATCACTCCCGGGGTTTTCGACATCTGGATGAGATTATTGGCGAAGGTGGACGGAAGTGTGCTCTGGCTGAAAGCGACAAACCCCGAAATGACCCGAAACCTCCGTCGGGAAGCGCAAAGGCGCGGAGTCGATGCCAACCGGCTGGTATTTGCAGGGAATGTGGACAAGATGGAAGACCATTTGGCACGCCATCGAATGGCCGATCTTTTTCTGGACACCCTTGCATTCAATGCGCAAACAACCGCGTGTGATGCTTTGTGGTCGGGCCTGCCCTTGGTCACCTGCCCGGGACGATCCATGGTGAGCAGGGTTGCGGCAGGCCTTCTAAAGGCAATCGTCCTGCCGGTGCGTATTCCACGTCATCGTGACCGGTGATTCCGCCGCATCGTGACCGAGGTTCCAGGGGATCGTGACCGCGATTCCGCGGCCATCGTGACCGATGGAGTGGTTGTTGTATGGATAGTTAAAGGTA
>CAIUKQ010000332.1 GCA_903899705.1 uncultured beta proteobacterium | reverse complement strand
CGGCAATGCTGTCCCTCCTTACCTTGCCAATCAGATTGCAGCGGTGGTTCACCGGATTCTGACCGGCGAGCGCAGCACGCTGACGAGCAACGCGCACTAACAATCAGCGCAGGAGCGCTGACCCGGACAAAATCCTTCGTTTAAGGCGGCGAAGAGAAGCGACGCTGATGGCGCATTCCCAGATCGTTAGGACGCGCCAGCCCGCGCGCTGCGGGAGGCCGCCAAGATTCTCGAAATCGAATTGCTGGATCACGTGGTTGTCGGCGACGTGAAGTCCGACCCGCAAGGGCGCGGATATTTCTCCTTCAAGGAGGCCGGCTATCTGTGAGGCGTTGCCTCTTTCGCTCCCGGCACGCGCCGGGAGCTTTTCTGCATCCAAATCGCCATCGACCAGAAGGTTTATTTTCTTGCAAAATAACCTAGTATTGCTTGGTTTTGATGTTAATAAATAAACCAAATCAGCCATTCGGTTTATTTATTAGCAGATATGACTAGAGATACTAGGCCAGAACGACAGAAAATAAACCAACGCCTCGTCTCCGCACCAAGCGGGGCGGTGCTCACGTCCGCATGGCTAAAGCGTGAAGGAATCTCTAGCAGACTTGCCGACTACTACGCCAGTTCTGGTTGGTTGCACCGCGTCGGCGACGGAGCCTTTACCGTGCAGGCCGAGGCTCCCGCTTGGTTGGGCGCGGTCTTCGGTCTCCAACAGCAATCAAAGTCCTTCCATCCCGGAGGACGCACGGCCTTGGAACTCGCCGGCCTCGCCCATTTCCTACCATTAGGTGATGCCTACCCCGTCTATCTTTTTAGCCGCACGAGCGACCGTCTTCCCGCGTGGTTCAAGCGCCTGCCTTTGGCCGGTCGCGTGCAGCACGTCAGCACGAACTTCCTGCCGCAAGAACTCGGGCTGCGCGAACACCGCGAAGGGGAACTCGTCGTGAACGTGTCCGCGCCGGAGCGCGCCGCGCTGGAATTCCTCCAACACCTCACGCTCGACGACGCCGGCTATGAGCACGCGAATCTCGTCTTCGAAGGACTCGGCACGCTGCGGTCGGACTTGGTGAAGTCGCTCTTGGAAGCGTGCTCATCGGTGAAGGTGAAACGCCTCTTTCTCCACTTGGCCGAAAAACATGCTCACTCTTGGTTCAAGCAATTGGACCTCGCGAAGGTTTCGCTCGGTAGCGGCAAGCGCGTGCTCTTCGCCGGTGGCCGACTCGATTCCAAATACCTCATCACGGTTCCGGCGGCAGCCGAAACCCCATCCGACGCACCATGAGAGACAGCCAATTTTTCAAACAAGCCGACCTGCTCGTGCAGGTCATGCCTTTCGTAAACGCTGAGGCGTGCTTCGCCCTCAAGGGCGGCACCGCGATCAATTTCTTCGTGCGAGATTTTCCACGTCTGTCCGTGGATATTGATTTGGTTTATTTGCCGGTCGAAGACCGACCGACCACGTTGCGCGGAATCGACGCGGCACTTCAGCGCATCGCGGCGAAAATTCGCCGTGCGATGCCCGGCGTGCAAGTGCGAGAGCAGAAACTCGCGAGCGAAAATCTCCTCATCAAACTCACCGTGCGAGCGTCCGGCGGGGCCGAGGTGAAAATCGAACCCAACACCGTGCTGCGCGGATCGCTGCATCCAACGACGGACCGAAATCTGACGCCAAAAGCCGTCAAGGAGTTTGGCCGGTCCGCTACGATGCGCGTCGTTTCGTTACCCGATTTGTATGGCGGCAAGTTGTGCGCGGCACTCGACCGTCAACATCCGCGCGATCTCTTCGACGTTCATGGTCTCTTTCAAAACGAGGGCATTACGGACGACATCCGGCGGGCCTTCGTGATTTTTCTGGCGAGCCATGATCGTCCGATGAGCGAACTACTCACTCCGAACCGGAAGGATTTGAAGAAGGTCTTCGCCGATCAATTCGAAGGCATGACACTCGACCCGGTGCCACTCGCCGTGTTGGAGGAAACGCGCGAACGGTTGATCACGCAGATCAACGCCGACCTGACTTCCGCCGAACGTGAATTCCTGCTGTCCCTAAAGCGGCTCGAACCGAAATGGGAATTACTCGGATTGCCCGGAGTCGAGCGATTGTCGGGGCCGCAATGGAAACTCTACAATTTGCGAAAGATGGACTCAGCCAAAAGGAAGACCGCCGAGGAACTGCTTCGCCGTAAACTCGGATTGTGACCGGGCTGAGGCGGATAGCGGCGTGATTCAAAAATTGAATACAAAATCTCGGCTCCAATTTTTTCTACACCTCTTTTTCTACACTTTATTCCAAAAACGGGCCGTTTCGGGAAACAACGGGAAACGTCGAAAAGTCGATTTCCCCTCTGAAAACGCACTCCGGGAAAAAACTGAAACAACCGGAAACATCGCGGTTTAGAATTCTGAGACCTGCGTGTCTACCAATTCCACCACCTGGGCTACTGCTGAGTTGGTGATTTGATGGGGTAATCGAGGTGATGGCAATTCGATAAAACGTTCAGTGTGATTGGGGTAGAAAGCGGTGTGAATTGACGGGATGTG
>CAIUKQ010000331.1 GCA_903899705.1 uncultured beta proteobacterium | reverse complement strand
CGAACGCCTCCTCCGCGCCGCCGGGCAACAGCATTTGCAGCTTGCCGAAGTTGCATAATGGCTTGAGATGCAAAGCAATTCGCGGATTTTTGTAGCAGGACATCGAGGCTTGGCCGGATCGTCGATTTGTCGCGCGCTCAGTGCGGCTGGATATCAAAATCAAATTACCCGGACCAGGCTGGAGCTCGACCTCACTGACCGTAGCGCCGTGAATCGCTTTTTCGAAGAGGAGCGTCCGGAGTATGTGTTCCTTTGCGCCGCGAAGGTAGGTGGGATTCTCGCGAACAAACAAGCACCCGCAGATTTTATCTTCCAGAACACCCTGATCCAAACCCACGTGATTGACGCCGCGGCTCGGTTCGGCACTGCAAAGCTTCTGTTTCTCGGCTCCTCCTGCATCTACCCAAAGTTCGCGCCGCAACCCATTTCAGAAGACGCGCTGATGACAGGCGCGCTTGAGCCCACCAACGACGCCTATGCCGTCGCCAAGATCAACGGCATCTTCATGTGCCAAGCCTATAGAAGACAGCATGGCTTCAACGCCATTACCGCCCAACCGACCAACTTATACGGTCCTGGCGATAATTTCGACCCGATGAACTCCCACGTCCTGCCCGGGCTGATCCGCCGGTTCCACGAGGCAAGCGTGTCGGGAACGCCCGAAATCGTGGTCTGGGGGACGGGTACACCTCGGCGCGAGTTCCTGCATGTCGACGATTTTGCTTCAGCCTGTATCCACCTCATGCTTCACTACGACGATGAGAAGCCCATGAACGTTGGGACGGGCACCGATGTTTCTATCGCTGAACTCGCCGAAATGGTACGGAAAGCCACTGGCTATGCGGGAACCTTGCGGTTTGATCACACGAAGCCGGACGGCACCCCGCGCAAGTTGCTGGACGTCAGCCGCCTCGAAGCTCTTGGCTGGAAGGCGAAGATTCCCCTGGAAACCGGCATTGCGGAAACCGTCGAATGGTACAGGTCTTTGGAAATCGTTTCGTAAGCTGCCGCGTCTTCCGAAGTAGTGACCCGGATTTTCCTGCCGCTCTTCCTGTCTGTTGCTGCCTTCGCGCAGCCAGCCGCCTCCCCCTACGACAAAGCCATTGAGGCTGCCCTGCTGGGCATCTATGGCATGGATGACGCGAAGGCGACCGCCGCCCTCGCCGAGATGGAGAAACTACGGCCCGGCCACCCGCCTGTGCTGGTCTATCGCGAATTGCTAGCGTCATGGCGCGCGTCGGAAGATCCTGGCAATGATCGCTTGCTCCGGGCATTCGACAACGCCTCCGAGGAGTCTGTCAAAGCCAGTGAGCTTTGGACCACCAAAGAGCCGAAATCCGCAGAAGCCTGGCGTTACCTCGCCAGTTCCTACGCGCAGAAGGCCCAATTCGCTGTCTCGGTTCGCCCGAATTGGGCAGATGCCGCCAAGTACGGACTCAAAGCCAGCGAAGCCATCTCCAAAGCGAAGGATTTGAATGAGAAAGACCCCGATATCTGGGTGGGAATCGGAGCCTACGACTACTTCCGCGCCAATCTGCCGGCAGCGCTGAAGCTCTTTTCTTGGATGTTCGTAGGCGTTGGGAATCGCGAGCGCGGCCTGCGTGAGATCCAATACACCATCGACCATGGCTTCCATTCCCGCACGGAGGCCGCAATG
>CAIUKQ010000330.1 GCA_903899705.1 uncultured beta proteobacterium | reverse complement strand
GGATTTGCGAAGCGTGTCGAGGACCTGCTGGGTTCGTTCCGGTCAGCCTCGGGCGGAAAGATACAGATTGAAAAACTCGACCCGCAACCTGATTCGGATGCCGAGGATTCAGCGACTCTTGAGGGCGTCGAGGCCCAGGTGATGCAAAGCGGAGAAAAGTTTTATCTCGGTTTGTCCATCAGCTATGCCGATCAGAAGCTTGCCTTGCCCGCGCTTTCGATGGATCGCGAACAGTTGCTCGAATACGACATCGCCCGTGCGATAGCCCGGGCGACGCGGACCGAAAAGGCGGTGATCGGCGTGATGTCCCCAATGCCCCTGTTTGGAAGCCGCGGCATTCCGCAAATGGGCGTGCCTCCTGCCGACAAACAGGTTCTGGTGTCTGAACTGGAGCGCGACTTCAATGTGCGCCGGGTTGATCCGAACGCCACGTCCATCGACGACGCGATCAAGGTCCTGGTCGTGGTCAATCCGCGCGGCATGAGCGATGAAACCGAGTACGCGCTCGACCAGTACGTGTTGCGCGGTGGAAAAATGATCGCGATGCTGGACCCCTATGCCTATTTTGACGTGCCACCCGGGGCGCAACAGGGCGGGACGACCTCGACTCTGGAGCACATGCTCAAGGGATGGGGCCTCACCATGGACACCACCAAGGTGTTGCAGGACATGAAATTCCTGTCGGGCGCCGGCGAGCGCCAGATGTCGACGGTGCTTTCGTTCAACAACGAGGCATTCAACAAGGACGATGTGGCCACCAGCAAGCTGGGATTCACCATGTTTCCCATCGTGGGCGCCTTCACGGGAACGCCGGCCGCGGGTCTGAAACAGTCGGTGCTGATTAAGTCCTCGACATTTTCCCAGTTGACTGATTCTTCAAACGCTGTCACCCAGGGTGAGGCCTCGGTGCGCGGCTTCAAGCCTTCGGGAACCGAATACCCGATCGCCATCCGTCTGTCCGGCAAATTCAAAACGGCTTTCCCCGATGGCGTGCCGGTCCCCAAGGACAAGGCTGCTGCCAAGGCAGCCGGCAAGGGCGATGCGAAGGCCGAGCCGGCCAAGCCGATACCCGCGCACGTGGCCGAAGGCAAGGACGAGAATTCGGTGGTCCTGATTGCCGACAGCGATTTCATCAACGACGGCGCGGCGGTCAACATCCAGGAGATATTCGGACAGCGCATCGTGGTGCCGGCGAACAGCAACCTGTCTTTCGCCCAGGCCCTGATCGAACAGTTTGCGGGCGACCCCGCCTTGATAGACCTCAGGACGCGCGCCATTGCCGCGCGGCCTTTCACGGTGATTCGCGAAATGGAAGCGCAGGCGGCGCAGGCCTATGTCGGCAAACTCAAGGAGCTGGAAGACAGTCTGCAGAAGACGCAGGAACGAATCCAGTCCCTGCAGAAATCTTCGGCACCGGGGGCGGGGACTATTTTGACTGCCGAGCAGCAGAAGGAAGTCGAGGACTTCAAGAAGCGGGCGGCCGAAACACGGCGCGAACTCAAGCTCGTCCGGCGTGATTTGCGCGCAGACAGCGAAGCCCTGCAGTTCTGGACCAAGGTGGTCAACATCGGTTTGTTACCGTTGCTGGTGATGATATTTGGCATAGGACTCGGCATTCATCGCAGACGGAAGGTGGTAACGATATGAGTCGGAACCATTTTCTTGTTCTCATCGGGGTTCTGGTCGCCCTTGCGGTGGCCGGTGCCGGCGTCATGTGGCTGCAGCGTTCGGACTGGCGGTCATCCAACAGCAAGGTGGGTGAAAAACTGATTCCCGGACTGGTGGTGTCCGCCGTTGAGAAAATGCGCATTGTGGAGGCGAACGAATCCGTCACGCTGAACCGGGTGGATGACAAATGGCAGGTGGCGGAAAGGGACGGTTATCCGGCGCACATCGATCGCATTGCCGAGTTCATGGCAAAGCTTGCGGATCTCAAGATCACGCAATTGGAGCCCATGGCCGAGAGCCAGCGTGCGCGACTTCAGTTGCTGGAGCCCAAGGGGGAGCCAACCAAGGACGCCGGCGTCGTTGTGGAACTTGAAGGGGCGGGCGGAAAGTCCCTTGGACGGCTACTGCTTGGAAAGCGAGTGGTCATGCAGGCTCAAACCACGGCTCCGAGCAAGGGGGCGGCCCAACCCACGGGCCGTTATGTGGTGACCGGCAGTGATGCCGCCAACGTGGCGGTTATTCTGGACCCGCTGCCCAACGCGGAGGCGAAACCGGGCCTTTGGCTTTCCAGAGACCTGATCCGCGTGTCAAATGCGAAGGCCATGCAATGGGGTTCCGGTAGCGGCCGTCCGGGCTGGTCCGTCATTCGGGAGAACGAGACCAAGGATTGGCGGTTTGCCGATTCGGGCGAGAAGCTGGATAACAACAAGGTTCAGGATCTGGTCAGCGTATTGCTCTATATCGCGCTCGCTGACGTGGTCACGGACAAGACCAAGGGCAATTTCGACAAGGGCGCAACACTGAAAGTGCAGTCCTTTGATGGTCTGGGATACACCATCCGTTTGGGCGACCTTGAGGGAGAGAACCGCTATATCAAAGTGGCGCTCACCGGTGAACCGCCCACGGTTCGGGTTCCCGGCAAGGATGAGACTGCCGAGGAGAAGGACAAACTCGACAAGACCTTCGTGGAAAACCGCAAGGCCTGGATGCTGGGCCTGGACCGCGAGCGAAAACTGGAACCCTGGACCTTTCTTGTCCCGAATTCGAACATAGAGTCACTGTCACGCGACCGCACCCAGATCGTCCCGGGTGCCAAAAAAGACGAACCCAAGAAGTCCTGAGCACTGCTGGCACCGGAATCCGGGGCGTTATCCCCCATTCAAAGGACTTCCGGCGGAAGGGCGATTTTTCCGCCAAACTGGGAGCACCCGCCCTTTCCGTGAGGATAAGTATGCCTTGGACGGGCTTGTTTCCTAGACACGAAACGGCAATTCGGGGTAGGCTGGATTCCAACTGATTTCAGCGCAGCAACCATGGCTCATCCGCAAATCCGTGCCGTCGCAGCCCTCAAGAATACGGTGCTGGTCATCGACGACCAGTCCACCAGTCGAGCGATCCTGGAACAGATTGTGCGTGGCATTGACGCGAACGTCCTGGTGCAGGGCTTTGAAAATCCGCTGGAGGCCATACGATGGTCGACGCATCGCGTTGCCGACCTCATCCTTGTTGATTTTCAGATGCCCGAGATGAATGGCATCGAGTTCGTGCGGCGGGTCCGGTTGCTCACCGAATACGAGAATGTTCCGATTGTCATGGTCACGGTCAATGACGAGCGCGAGGTCCGCTATTCGGCGCTTGACGCCGGCGTCACCGATTTTCTCCACAAACCGGTTGATGCGCGGGAATGCATGGCCCGGTGCAGGAACCTGCTGATGATGCGCAGGCAGCAACTGGTTCTGGAAGATCGGAAAAAGCTCCTGGAAAACATGATTCAGGAGGCGACTCTTGACGTGCTTGAACGGGAAAAGGAAACCCTTCACCGGCTTGCCCGGGCGGGAGAGTTTCGGGACTCGGAAACCGGCAATCACATTTTTCGCCTGGCCCGGTACTCCAGGCTCATCGCCGATTCGATCGGGCTTTCACGCTCGGAGGCCGACACCATAGAACTGGCCGCGCCGCTTCATGACATCGGCAAGATCGGCATTCCCGACAACATACTGTTGAAACCCTCCCGACTGACGGAAGAGGAGGCCCGGGAAATGCGCACCCACCCGCAAAAGGGTTATGAAATACTGAAGGACAGCCCTTCGAATTTTGTCCGCATGGGGGCGCTCGTTGCTCTCGGCCATCATGAAAAATTCGACGGCACGGGCTATCCGCAGGGGTTGGTGGGCGACCATATACCGCTTCCCGCAAGAATCGTCGCAGTTGCGGATGTATTTGATGCGTTGACTTCCGTTCGCCCCTACAAGGGGGCCTGGAGCGCGGACGACGCATTTCAATACCTCATTGCGCAAAGCGGCAGCCACCTGGATCCTGCACTTGTTAAAACGTTCATGAGTGAACAGGAGCGGGTGCTGGAAATTCACCGGGAATTGACCGACCTGCCGCGGCCGTCCGTAACGACATTTCTCAACCAATGAAGCATCTTCTGAAATCGTTTCGGGATCGTCTGGATGCCCGACCGGATTCCGAGCATGAGCAGGCGCTGATTCGCCTGGTGGTGGGGGTTTTCCTGTTCTTCTACCTGCTTCCCTGGGCCTCCCTGCAAGGCGGTGAAGCGCTGGATACGGATCTGACGTTCCTGGGATCCATGTTCGCGTTCCTCGTCGTGGCATCGGGATTGTTTGTCGGCATAGTTGTCAGCCCGGGCATTTCCCGCACTCGCCGGATCCTTGGCGCGCTCGTGGATTCCGGCGCGGCAACTTTTTTCCTGCTGGTCGCCGACTTTCACGCATTGCCGCTCTTTCTGGTCTATTTCTGGATCACCCTGGCAAACGGATTTCGTTATGGCGCACCTTACCTCCTGACCTCACTGGCTTTTTCAGTGATTGGATTCTCGATCGTCCTGTTTCTGAGTCCATTCTGGCATTCGCAAATCATGGTTGGATTGGGGCTGCTTGTCGGACTGACGGTGCTTTCCCTGTATGCGCTGACACTTGTCCGGAGAATGTGGGCGGCGATCGCAAGGGCTGAAGCTGCGAACGAGGCAAAGAGGCGGTTTGTATCAGTGGTGAGCCACGAAATACGTACGCCACTCAACGCAATCGTGAACATGGGCGGATTGCTCCGCGATACTCCGCTGAATCGCGAGCAGATTGACATGCTGCAAACGCTGTCGGGATCCTCCCAGGTCCTGCTTGGCCTGGTGGAGGATGTGCTCGATTTTTCCAAGATCGAGGCGGGCAAGCTTTCGATCGAAGAAACGGAATTTGATCTGCATGCTTTGGTGAACAGCACCGCAAAAATCCTGAATCAACAGGCCAGGGACAAGGGGCTTGACCTTGTGCTGTCGATCATGCCGCAGGTGACCCCGTCGTTGCGGGGGGATCCTCACCATCTCAGGCAGGTGCTGATCAATCTGATCGGCAACGCCATCAAATTTACCGAAAAAGGTTCGGTGACAGTCCATGTTTCACTGATTGAAGAGGATGCAGCGTCGGCCCGAATGAAGTTCTCCGTTCGTGACACCGGCATCGGCATCACTGCCGATGCGCAACGCCGTATCTTTGACAGCTTCGCGCAGGCAGATGAATCGATGACCCGGCGGTTTGGCGGCACGGGCTTGGGTACCACCATAGCAAAGCAACTGGTCGAATTGATGGGCGGCCGTGTGGGGGTTGAGAGCGCTGTCGGCCTTGGCAGCACGTTCTGGTTTGAAATCTCCCTTGCAAAACAGGCTGTGGCACCGGGGCAGGCCGGCGTCGATCTTGGCGGGGCGCGTGTGTTTCTGGTCGGATTTCCCGAGGCAGACCTGGCCGGCATGACCGAAACTCTTGAAGGGTGGGGTGCGAAGCCGTTTGCCTATGGGAATGTTGCCGATGCGGCGGAACGAGCATTACGGGACATCAGCACTGCGCCTGCGCCGCACAGCGTTATGATTTACGCCAATTCGCCACGAATCGGCCAGGAGATGCTTTCGCAAATGCGCAAGGTCTCGCAACACCCCAATCTGACAGGTGTCATCGCCATACCGCATGGGATCGGCGAGTCCGGGGTGGAGAGCATGTCCGGCGCACGTTCTGTTGTGCTTGCCTATCCCCTGGACAAAAGGCTTCTGTTCAATGCCCTTCACGCGGTGTCTGCAATCGCGATGGAGGGAGATCGCCGGGAGGTCGTGTTTCTATCGGATTACCTCAAGCGGCGCGAAGGTGCCCGCACCTACCGGATCCTTGT
The DNA here is from genome assembly GCA_903899705.1 of uncultured beta proteobacterium. Taxonomy (GTDB): domain Bacteria; phylum Pseudomonadota; class Gammaproteobacteria; order Burkholderiales; family SG8-39; genus 2-02-FULL-62-17. The sequence goes on along the minus strand of CAIUKQ010000330.1, from coordinate 1,369 downwards.
GGCCGACGACAACGCCGCCAACAGGACCGTCATACAGAAGATCCTCGAGCGCGGCGGTCATGAGGTCACCCTTGTGGAGAACGGCGAACAGGCCCTTGATGCTCTGGAATCCAGCCAGTTCAATCTGGTGATTCTGGACCGCAACATGCCAAGGATGGGAGGCATGGAGGCGCTCAAAGCGGTTCGTTTCCTCTACACGGGGAAGGACCGCATACCCGTCATCATCCTGTCCGCGGACGTTGCCCCCGAGATGAAGCGCGAGGCCACCGACGCGGGAGCCGACGAGTTTCTCTCCAAACCCATCGAGGCGACGCGGCTGCTGGATGCCGTCGCGGAAGCGTGCGGCAAGACCGGTCATTCCCAGGCAGCTGCGCGCGCAACCGAGGTGCCGCGGCGGTCGGTTGTTTCCATCGCAAACGCTCCGTCGATTCTGAATTTCGACACCATCGGTCTGCTTGAAGAGCTGGGATCGGGAAGCGATTTTATGAAGAAGCTCATTGATGCTTTTGTGAAGGATTCCCAGCAGATTCTCAACCGCCTCGAGCGGGATGCGGCAAGGCTTTCAATCGTGGAATTTCGATCGCTATTGCACGCGTTGAAAGGGTCAGTATCAAGCGTGGGCGCAGACCGTCTCACACAGTATTGCAGTCGAATCGGCGCAATGAACGACAGGGACGCGCAGGCGCAAATGAGTAATTCCGTGCGGGGCATTCGCGAAGAGTTTGACGCCGTTCAGGCGGAGCTTTCGGATTACCTGCGACGGTTGAATCGAACGACGGGCGGCTAGATCCGTTCCGCCGGCACATTCCGGAACAGTGTTCCAGTATGTTGGGGTGGGGCGCCGGCGATCGATGCGTTACGCCCGATGCCGGCAGGACGAATGTTCTTTTGCCGATGCAGCTTAATCGGCACGTGATCGCGCCGTTTCATGCGCTTGCAACCGATGCGAGCGGTGCAAATTCGGCAGGAGGCAACTCCTGTTCGCCATGGATGCGCCGCGACTGGGACCGCACCAACCGGTGCATCATCTTGATATCCTTTTCGTCGAGCCTCAGCGCGGCGTCAACCCAGATTTCCACAATCCTGTCCAGGTCCTGGCGGGTTATCGGATCCACGATCTTTTTGGCCTCCTGAACCGCCTGGAAGCCATTGCGGCGTTTCATGTTCTTCCGTATCCATTCCTGCGTGACGCTTTCCCCTTGCCCGCCCGGCGCGAGGACGTCCACAACGCCCATTTCATGGAGTTTCTTCGCGGAGAACAGTTCACCGCAAAGGATCAGTTTTTCGGCGGCCTTCATGCCGATCCTGCGCGCCAGTAAATTGTAGGCGCCCATGCCCGGGAACAGGTTGAAAAGGATCTCGGGCAATC
>CAIUKQ010000329.1 GCA_903899705.1 uncultured beta proteobacterium | reverse complement strand
CGGACGCCGGCCCCAATGGTAAAACGTAAAACAGGAGACAGTTGGTGAGCAGAATCAAGGTGAAGTCCCCCGTGGTGGAAATGGATGGCGACGAGATGACCCGGGTCATCTGGCAAAAAATCCGTGAGCAACTGATACTGCCCCACCTCGATATCGACCTGCGGTATTTCGATCTCGGCCTTCAACACCGCGACGCCACCGAAGACAAAGTGACGCTCGACGCAGCCCAGGCGACAAAGGAATACGGCGTGGCGGTCAAGTGCGCGACCATCACCGCCGACCAAGACCGGGTGCGGGAGTTTGGCCTGAAGCGGATGTGGAAAACCCCCAATGGAACCATCCGATCCATTCTTAACGGCACCATCTTTCGGGAACCGATCCTGTGCAGCAATGTGCCGCGCATCGTGCCGCACTGGAACCTGCCCGTCATCATCGCGCGCCACGGCTTCGGCGATCTTTATCAATCAACGGAATTCCGCTTTGATGGCCCTGGCAAACTCACATTAAGCTTCCAGCCCGACAATGGCGGTCCGCTGCTTGAACAGCATATGAACAAACCGGACGGCGCCGGCGTGGCCCTCGCCATGTACAACCTCGACGAGTCCATAAAGGGCTTTGCCCGCGCCTGCTTCAACTACGGCCTAAACCGCAACTACCCGGTATATCTGTCGACCAAGGACACCATCCTGAAAATCTATGATGGCCGCTTTAGGCACTTGTTCGAGGAAATTTTCAATACCGAGTTCAAGCCCAGGTTTGAAGCCTCTGGCCTGACCTACGAGCATCGCCTGATCGATGACATGGTGGCCTCGAATCTAAAATGGCGCGGCGGCTATATGTGGGCCTGCAAAAACTATGATGGCGACGTGCAATCGGATTCCGTCGCCCAGGGTTACGGCTCACTTGGCCTGATGACCTCGGTTTTGACCACCCCCGATGGCAAAACGGTTTTGTCGGAGGCGGCGCACGGCACGGTTACCCGCCACTTCCGCCAGCATCAGCAGGGGAAACCGACTTCAACCAATCCGATTGCGTCGATCTTTGCATGGACGCGCGGACTGTCCTATCGCGGCAAAATGGATGGGACTGCCGATGTGGTCAACTTTGCGACACTTCTGGAAAAAGTCTGTATCGACATTGTCGAGAGCGGCAAAATGCCCCGTGACTTGGCACTTTTGATCGGACCGGAACAGGCCTTCCTGAATACCGACACGTTCCTTAATACGATCAGCGCGGAACTTAGCGCGCGCTTACCCAGCTGAGCCGGTCAAAAACTGTCCGCATAGATGCCGCCTGCTGGGCAAACATCATCCACGAAAAAAATCGACAGCACAGCCCTGCGCGCCCGGCAATGAAAAAAGCGCGGCGAGGGCGATCTTCTGCAAGACCGCCCTCTCATCCCCTCAGGCGGGAATGCGGAAACAGAACGGGCGCATTGCGCGCCCGTGGCAAGTGACGCTAAGCGGCCTGAATATTAGAAGCCTGCTTGCCCTTGGGGCCCTGCGTAACCTCAAAGCTTACTTTCTGACCTTCCTTGAGCGTTTTGAAGCCGCCCATCTGGATCGCCGAGAAATGCGCAAAAAGATCTTCGCCGCCGTCATCAGGGGTGATAAAGCCGAACCCTTTGGCATCGTTAAACCACTTCACTGTACCTGTCGCCATGGAAACAAACCTTCCTTAAAAATTAATCCCGGGGAAACTCCCCGAACAAGTGACCGCCCCAGGTGAACCTGCCCTGACTAGCGCAGCCTGATCTCAGGCGCCGTAGAAACGGACACAACCGCGTTGTACCGTGAATTTATAGCACCCGTCAAGTGCCAAACCCTTGTTTTCGGGTAAGGAATACCCATCTATTCAACATTGCGTCCGCGCCAGACTGTCGATAAAGTACAAGCAAAGTTCTCAGCGTCATTCTCAGCGTCAATTTGCATCGGGGCACGACGCATATGCAAATTGACGGGTACCCGGTTCTGGAATAGTGTGTTTAGGAAGGTTTGGCAATACATCCATGGCGACACGTTCACGCGAAGGTACGGTTCTTGAGGCGAAGAAAAGCAAACTCAAGCCCCCCCCCATGTTCAAGGTTCTTCTCTTGAACGACGATTACACGCCCATGGAATTTGTAGTATTGGTTTTGCAGTCGTTTTTCGCGCTGACGCGCGAACAGTCAACACAGGTCATGCTGAAGGTCCATCGCGAAGGGATGGGCGTCTGCGGCGTGTTCCCGAAGGACATCGCCATCACCAAGGTTGAACAGGT
>CAIUKQ010000328.1 GCA_903899705.1 uncultured beta proteobacterium | reverse complement strand
GCCCGCCATGCAGGCCAGCCATATCAATCCGCTGACCGGCGAGAATGAAATGGAACAGACCGGGCTGTGGGCGGATGACGGCGGCGTCGACCCCAACAATCCGCGCACCTGGAACCGGACGGCGCGCAATGCGCCCTGTCCCTGCGGATCGGAGCGCAAGTACAAGCACTGTCACGGAGCTCTGGTCTAAGTTTGCCGTTGCGCCGGATCGGGTGTTCGCGCGTTATTGCGCGCTGAGGAGATTCGCGTGCTCAAGGAATACAAGTCCGGCGGAACGTTGCGATGGGTGGACCTGTACAATCCCACCCGCGAGGAGATCGCCAAGGCCTGCGGCGATTACCAGCTCAACATCCCGCCGCGCGACCAGCTGGAGGAAATCGAATTCTCCAGCCGGCTTCAGTATGAGGACGGCATCTTCACCATCTCGGTGCCGGTGACGCCGCACAAAAAGCCCGGCGAAGGCGAGGACGAAACCTCTCCGCTGGGGTTTGTGCTGACCAAGGACCTGCTGGTCACCATTCGCTTTGCCCACCTGCACACCATGGACGCCATCATCGCCCGCACGGAGCGGCGCGAGCGCAGTTCCTCCGACATCTTCATGATCTTCATCGAGGCATTGGTCGACTACAGCGCCGACCGGCTGGAGGAACTGCGCGCCGAAGCGCTGAAGATTTCCCAGCGCATCTTTCACAAGGACATGCAGGAATGGCAGAAGAACAAGGTCGCCAAGGTCAATTCCATGCTTCGCGACACGCTGGTGGAAATCGGCGACATGGGCGAGCGGCTGTCGCATATCCGCGACACCCTGCTGGTGCTGCAGCGGGCCACGCCGTTCGTGACCGAGCATGGTGATGGCTGGATGGAGCCCAAGATCAAGGCGCGGCTGAAGATGGCCACTGCCGACGTGCAGTCGCTGAACGACTATGAAGTCCACCTCACCGACAAGCTCCAGTTCCTGCTGGATGCCGATCTGGGCTTCATCAGCACCGAGCAGAACGACCTGTTCAAGGTCATGACCATCTGGTCGGTGGCCGGCATCCCGCCGGTGCTGCTGGCCGGCATCTGGGGCATGAATTTTCATTTCATGCCGGAGCTGAGCTGGCACCTTGGCTATCCGCTGGCGCTGGCCAGTATCGTCATTGCGACCATCCTGCCGCTGGCCTGGTTCAAGCACAGAGGGTGGTGGTAACCTGCCCCGCCATACGGTTCGCCCGTAAGCATTGCAGAATTTTCACCTTTGGGTATCTTGCCGCAGCGCGCGTCGCGCGGGGCGTATTTTTGAATTATTCCAAAGGGGTGTCGTATGCGTTTGCGTAATTCCGTCGCCATGGCCGCGGCCGTGTGCCTGCTGTCACCGTCCACTTTTGCCGCGTCGATCCGGGACAAGACGGAAAAAGCCAAGGCTGAAATCCCCACCTGCACCCGCAACCTGGGCACCATCGCGGTGCGCGAGCCCGACAACAAATGGTGGCAGGGCCTGGGCCTGGAATCGCCCGAGGCGCTTATTCGAAGCTGGTGACCCAGATGGGCGGCCTGTCAGAGGCACCGGCCCAGACCGCGGCGCAAGCGACCGTGACCCTGTCGCGGCCGGGCGCGCTGCGCGACGGCCCATCGGAAAAAGGCAAGGTGGTGCGCATGCTCGATCCCGGCATGATCCTGTATCCCACCGGCAACAGCGACGGCGTGTGGCGCGAAGTCAGCGACGAAGTCGGCAACAAGGGCTGGGTGTCGAATGCGAGTCTGAGCCTGGCGAAGTAATTTTCGCAGGAGCCGCAAAGCATTGTTCTTGTCATGCCCGCGAAAGCGGGCATCCAACTTCGTGGTTCGTGATCTGGTCTGACAAAGTTGGATTCCCGCTTTCGCGGGAATGACAACAG
>CAIUKQ010000327.1 GCA_903899705.1 uncultured beta proteobacterium | reverse complement strand
CCTACGCGCAGTTTGCCGATGAAGTGGCACGCATTGCCGGAGGGTTGGCCGCGCGCGGGGTGAAGAAGGGTGACCGGGTGATGGTTTATCTGGAGAACTGCCCGGAGACGCTACTTACCCTGTTTGCTTGCGCACGCCTGGGCGTGATTCACATGCCCATCAATGCCATGGCGGCGGGGCCGGAACTCGCCTGGTATGCGCAGTTCAGCGGCGCTCGCGCCGCGATAACGCAACCCCGGCTCGCCGCCACACTGGCTTCGCATTGTCCGGACCTGGAATGGATTGCGGTAACCGAGACCGATGCCGGTACCCCTGCGACTTCAACGGCCATGCCTGATCGATGCAGCGCATTTGCATCTCTTCATGGCAAAGCGTTGCCGGCGCGCGAACCCGATCCCCTGCTGCCCCTGCTCATCATGTACACCTCGGGCACCACCTCGCGTCCCAAGGGTGTCGTGTGGACGCATGCCAATGCGCTGTGGGGCGCGCGCCTGGGCGCGATGCATCAGGCGTTGCGGCCCGACGACGTCTATCAGATCTTTCTGCCGCTCTTCCATGTCGTGGCGCTGTCGTGGTCCTTCCTGCCGGCGTTGTGGGCGGGCAACACGGTGGTGTTGCAGCCGCGGTTTTCGGCGAGCCGTTACTGGCCGGCGGCGCTGGAACACGGCACCACAGTCGGATCGCAGGTGATTCTCTCGGTGCGCCTCTTGACGGACCAACCGGTTCCGGCCGGACATCGCATCCGGCAATGGCTGAATGCCACGCATCTGGCCGACTACGAGGCGAAGCTGGGCATCCGCATGATGGGCGCCTGGGGTATGACGGAGATGGTGTCGCAGGGCATCGTCAGCGATCCCTGGATGCCGCAACGGGATGGAGCCATCGGAAAGCCTTCGCCGGGGTATCGCGTCCGCATCGTCGATGACGAAGGGCGGCCCACGCCACCGGGGCACACCGGGAATCTCCTGGTGGCCGGCGTGCGCGGCCTGTCGATTTTCAGGGAGTACTACGCCAATCCGGAGGCCACCGCCGAAGCGTTTGACGCGGATGGCTACTTTCGCACGGGCGACCGGGTCACCCTGCATGAAGACGGCTTTATCGAATTCAGCGAACGCGCCCGCGACCTGATCAAGGTGGGGGGCGAAGGTGTCGCGCCCGCCGAAGTGGAGCGGGTGATTGCCGAGTTGCCGGGGATGAAGGATGTGGCCGTGGTGGCCAAGCCGGATGCGCATTACGGCGAAGTGGTGGCGGCCTTTGTGGTGATTGATGAGAACGTGATTGGCGCGGATGAAGTCTTTGCGAAGGTGGTTGCCCATTGCACGGCGTCCCTTGCGAAGTTCAAGATTCCGCGCGAGGTGATCGTGCTCGGGGAGATGCCGCGGGTTAGTATCGGCAAGGTTTCGAAAGTCACCCTGCGGGAGCGGTTTGCGCCGCCGACCAAACGGCAGAAGGCATAAAATATCATGAAAATCAAATACTTAATTAGCATTTCTATTGTCGGGTTGATCTGTTCAATAGCACCGGTCCGGGCGCAGTCCGGCTTTCCCGCGAAGTCGGTCCGCATCGTCACGCTCACCGCTGCGGGCGGAACCCTGGATCTGGTGGCGCGCAGCATCGCGCAGAAGTTGTCCGAACAGATGGGGCAGTCGATGCTGGTCGAGAACAAACTCGGCGCGGGTGGCAATGTCGGGGCTGACGTGGTTGCGAAGTCGACGCCTGACGGCTACACCATCGGCATGAACACGGTTTCCACGCACGGTATCAACCCGACCCTGTACGGCAAGGCCATGCCTTTTGATGCGGTGAAAGATTTCGCGCCCATCACACTGGTTGCCGAATCGAAGAACGTGGTGGTGGTTCATCCGTCAATCCCGGTCAACAACGCACAGGACCTTGCCCGCTATGCCAAGGCCAATCCCAACAAGCTGTCCTTCGGTTCCGCCGGCTCGGGCACCTCGCAGCACCTGGCCGGGGAAATGTTCAAGATGCAGACCGGAACAGTGATGCAGCACATCCCCTACAAGGGCGCCGCGCAGGCCATACCGGACCTGGTATCCGGGCAGATCCAGCTGATGTTTGTGGGCGTACCCGAGGCCCTTGCGCACATACGCAGCGGCAAGCTGCGCGCGCTCGGGGTCACCTCGCGCGAGCGCTCACCGGTGATCCCCGACAGCGTGCCCTTCGCGGAACAGGGTTTCCCGGATTTCGATGTCAGCGCCTGGTTCGGGATGGTGTCGCCGGCGGGCACGCCGAGGGACATCGTTGCACGTTTTCATGCGGAGATCGTCAAGGCGGTCAGCTCGAAAGAGGTCAGTGCCCGCTTCGCCAATGTGGGTCTGGATCCGCTGACCTCGGCTTCGCCAGACCAATTCGCAGGATTCATACGGCAGGAAATCGCCAAGTGGGCGCCGGTGGTCAGGGCCTCCGGCGCGAAGGCAGACTAAGTGTTCAATTGGAGAATACAGAGATGAAAAAATCTATCGGCCAATTCGCAGCGGTATTGGCGGTTGTGTCTTCGCTCGCGGTGGCGCAGGACTATCCGAACAAACCCATCAAGATCGTACTGCCTTTTGCGACCGGCGGAATCGTGGATCCCATGACCCGCACCGTGAGCCAGAAGGTTGGCGACAACATCGGGCAACCGTTCATCATCGAACACCGTCCCGGCAGCGGCGGAACGATTGCAGCAACCTACGCCAAGCAGCAGGCGCCCGACGGCTACACCCTGTTTCTGGGCAGCGCAGGAACGCATGCGGCCAACCTCGCCATGAATTCCAAACTGCCCTATGACCCGATCAAGGACTTCGTGCCCATCATCATCATCGGTTCGGTGGCGAGCATTCTGGTGGTGCCCACAGCCAGTCCCGCGAAGAACGTGGCCGACCTGGTTGCCATGGGCAAGTCAAAAACCGGCGGACTGAGCAACGCAACGCCCGGCATCGGCACCCCCAGCCACATCATCGCGGAGATATTTTCCTCGCGCACCGGCATGCCGATCACCGAGGTGCATTACAACGCCGCGCCGCAGGCCATGCAGGATGCGCTGGGCGGGCGGGTGGACATGTACTTTGCGTCGACGCTCACCACCGCGCCGCAGATCAAGGACGGCAAGCTGCGCGCCCTGGCAATCGGATCGCGCGAGCGCTCGAAACTCCTGCCCGATGTGCCCACCATGGCGGAAGTCGGATTGCCCGAGGTGGAACTTGATTTCTGGTTCGGACTGATGGCGCCGGCCGGCACGCCGCAACCGATTATTCGCAAGCTCTACGATGAGTTTGCCAAGGGTCTGCGCAGCCCCGACGTAATGGGCCTGCTGAACAAAATGGAACTGGCGCCACCCTTGGTATCTCAGGAGACCTTCGTGAAAATGCTCGCGAATGACATCACGAGGTTCGCCAAGGTGATCAAGGAGGTGGGAGCGAAAGCGGATTAGGGTGTCACGGAAATTGCAGGTCAGGCTCGGATATGACCGTGGCTCATGGTGACGCAAACGGGTCGCTGGCGGGGCCCGGCGCGAAGGACTCAGACAAATTGAAGCACTCGCCCTTCGCACCACCCGCCGGACGCGGCCCGCGTCACAAATCTCCCCGGCCATATCCGAGCCTGACCTGCGTCGAGGGAGGGCCTACTTCCCTTTACGCCGTGATGCCTCGATAACCGCATCCACCCGCGCCTGTGCTCCTTGCGTAGCTAGAGGCAAGGCGAGAAGTTTCTCGATGGCTTTGGGCGCGTCGGGCGCCATCAGCGGCGGGGTGGAGCGCGAGTTCTTGCTTTCGGCGAGGCGCTTCAGCATGCGCATGCGGCGCTCGGCTTCGAGCGCGGGCGGTGAGGGCAGCCCCAGAACGATTTCCAGTTCCAGAAGCAGTGCGTCTCGTTCGGCCTGCATTTTCTGTGATTCGGCGCGCCACGCATCCGGGCCGCGTTTTACCGCGGCTTCGAGGGCGGTGAGTCGCGCGACAACCCGTGCATCGAGCTTTTCGCCCTCGGGAAGCATGGATTGTACCTCCGCGCGAATCGCCTCGACATCGGGTGTTTCGCCGCCGGCCAGAGCCTGTTCGGCGCGTTCCACGACGGCCAGGCGCGAGGCCTGCACCGCGCGCTGGCGGTTCTCGGCTTCGGCGCGTATCGCGGCGATGCGGGCTGTGGCGCCTGCTCTCGCGTTTGCAAATTTCTGTTCCCAGTCGCGCAGCGGCTTGCGGTCGGGCCAGGGCAGCGCGTGCCAGCGCGCGCTGATTTCATCAACGCCGCGTTTGACCGCCTGGGCGTCATCCAGTGATGCGAGCGCCAGCATATCCGTGACCACGATCTGGCGGTCCGTGAACTGGGCTTCGCGTTCGACATTGCGGGCGGCCTTCTCGGCATCGCGCTTGCCAAACAGCGCCGATCCGGCGGCGCGGAATTCCTCCCACAGCGTCTGATCTTCCTTCGCCTTCAGACGGATCGCGCCCTTCATGCCTTCCTGCCACTGCTTTTGCAGCGCAATCATGGCGGCCATGCTGGCGCCGTCGGCCGGCTTCTCGGCAACCTGTTTCGCCTTGTCGATGAGCTCACGCCGGCGCGCGCGCTCCGCGTCGCGGCGGGCATTGATCTTGGATTCGATCTCGCCGGTGAGCGTGTCGAAACGCTTCTGCATGGCGCGCGCATCCTTGCGCGGCAGGGCGCCCGCGTCAAACCAGGCCTTGACCAGTTCGCCGCGCTCAGACAGTGCGCGGCCCCATTCGACGCCGTCCATGATGCGTCCGTTGAGGGCCTCGAGCTTTTCAAGCACGGCATTCTTTTGCGTGGCGTTTTCGGAGCGCTGCTTTTCCAGTTCCTCGAAATGCTTGCGGGCCGGCGCATAGGCGCGATCGCAGGCGCGGCGGAAGCGCTCCCAGAGTCCCTTGGAGGACGCGTTGTGTCCCTTGTCCAGTTTCTGCCAGCGTTCCTGAAGATCGCGAACCGCCTTGGCGAGTTCTTCGGGGGAAGGCGGCGGGCCGTCTGCTTCCACCTGCCGCGAGTTGACCGGCTGTGTGGCCTCGGGTGTGGACTGTTCAGCGGCTTCCGGCATCGCGGCAGCATCGCCGGTTGCGTAGGGTGCGGCCTCACCGACAGGCCAGGGGAACGCCGGTAGCGTGACGACCGGCGCGGGAACCCCGACAGGCCAGGGGAACGCAGGCAGTGTCACGACAGGCGCAGGCACTCCCACCGGCCAGGGAAAGGCCGGCAGTCCTTCGCTTGCAACTCGCGGGCGTTGTTCCGGCTTGGCCACGCGCCTTGCCAGCGCCTCGGCTTCCTTGCACAGGGCTTCGCGAGCCTGCACATCGCCGAAGCGTTTCCACTCGCTCATCTTCGCCAGGCGCTCGTGGCAGCGCTTGAGGCGGAACTCCAGCGCCGGGGGCAATGAGCGCGCATCGGGCGCCTGCTCGCGCTTTTCCTTCAGCGCCTTCTCGATTTCATTGGCCTGCACATGCTGGCCCTTGTCGAGAAGCTGTTCGAGTTCTTTCACCAGCGCTTCGAGTTCGTTTCGGAATTGCTGCTCGACGGCGCGCCGGGCATCGTTCTGGGCACGGGTCGCGCTGTCAATGGTGGCGCGCGCTTCGGCCGCGGCCTCTTCCAGCGGGGCGCGCAGCACCGGGCGAACAATGGCGACGGCACGCGCAAATTCGGAACGCCAGGCCGGCGTCATGGCGGCGGGGTCGGCTCGCAACTCCTCGACGAGTTTGCGCGCCGCGCCAAGTGAATGGCTTTCGGTGGAGAGGACGGCATGGCGTTCGGCAAGCCGTGCCGCCGATTCGCTCAGTTGGGCGCGTTCCTTTGGAACGGCGGCGAAGGCGGCAAGAGAAAGTTTGGCCTGCGCGGACTCGCGCTCGGCAACCAGCGCCCCAAGGTTTTCCGGTTCAACCGCCTCGGGGCCGTCGGAGCGGGCAAGCAAATCGGCGAGAGCGACTTTCATCCGTTCGGCCTCGCGCCAGATTTCACCCTGTTCCTGAAGGAGCGTACGGGCCTTTTCCTGGGCCGCGGTATGGCGTGCCTGAAGGGCTGCGTACCCGACCATGTCCTGCGCGGAGGAGGGTACAAGCCCCTGCCACTCGCGCTCGGCGTTGGTGAACGCGGTGAGCGTCAACTCATTGCGGGCGAGCAGTCCCTCGAGGCGTTCGCAAAGTTCGGTGGCGTGGCGCCGGACCTCGTTTGCGGCGAGCAGCGCTTCGGCCCGATCATGCGCGGCGCGATAGATGCGACGCTGCTTGTCGCGGAATTCCGTGGCGATCTGCTCGAGAAGGCCGGTGTCGCGGATGCTCTTGGTCGCGGCAGCGCGTGCGCCGATCGTGCCCTTTCCATGGACCACTTCGGCGCGGTCGGTGTCGTTGTCCAGAGTCTCGGTCAGCGCTATCGCCAGAGGCTCGCTCTTTGCATGGGCAATGAGCGCGATGCGAAAGGATGCCGGCGCCGAGAGGAGTTGCGCCACCACGTCTGCCGAGGAAAGCACCTGATCATCGAATTTCGCACCCAGGCAGGCGGCAAGATAGGCCTCGTCCCCGGCCTGGACCACGCTGACCAGGCGTAACTGGGCCTCGGCCTCCATGCGCTCGAACGCCTTTCGGCGCACGCGCTCGTCGGCGTCGTGCAAGGCCAGTTTCTCGAGCAAGGGGTCATTGGGCGGTACCTCGCCGAGGGACTCGAGTTTTTGCTCGGGACCGGCTTTGTCCCAATTGATCTGGCTGGAAAGGATTCTGGAGAACATGCGGATTCGCGGGACGGGCCCGCCTGTTTAATCGTCAAATCTTGGGGTTCAGGCGCTTGAGTTTGCCTGCCCGATTTTCGCGCTTCGGGATGAATCGCAGCGCGAAAATGCCGGGAGGGGCGAATTGTGGCACAAGTGCCGCGGGAAACGCTTGTTCATGGGCAAATGCATGCGTGCCAGCGGGGGGCGGGCTATTGCGCACCGGATTGCATGGGTGGCGCGCGATCCCAGGAGCCGTGACTCAGCCAGTGCTCCAGCATCCACAGGCGATCGCTTCCCCAGATGGGTTCCCCGTCGACGATGAAATACGGCACCCCGAAGACCCCCTTGCCGACCGCCAGGTCCACCGCGTCCTTCAGGTCCTGCTTCGCCCGGGGTGAATCGATGGCCGCGAGCAGTTCTCCTGCATCCACTCCCAGGGGGGTCGCGACCTCGACCACTGATTGCGGATCGCTGATGTCCCGCCCTTGCGCCCAGCGCCTGGCGTAGATCGCATGGGCGAAGCGCCTGGCAAGCCCCTCGTCGAAGTCCTTCAGCCATAGAAAGGCGCGCGAAGCGGCCAGCGAATTGCCGCCTTTCTGTTCGGGCGGGCAAAAGGGCACCCCCAGCAGGCGCGCCATGCGCGGTGCATCGTGACGCAGATAATCCTTTTTGAGTGGTGTCTCGGTGAGCGGCTTGATGCCCATGATTTTCATCACGGTGATGCCGATCAGCACCGGGCGCCAATCAACCGTGCGGCCATGGCGCGCGGCGATGGCATCGATCTGGGTGGATCCCAGGTAGCCGAAGGGCGAAATGAAATCGAAATAGAACTCGATGGGTGGTTTGTTCAAAAGCGGGCCCGTCATTTCGCCGGGGCTGGACGCTGCATGCAGTCCTCGATCATCGGGCTATTTGGGTTCGACACCGGCTTGCCTGATGAACTGGCCCCAGCGTTCGCGCTGGGCCCGGATGAATTCCGTGGTCTCGGCGGGCGAACGCCCGCCACCGGTGTTCTGCCAGCGCAATGTCTTCAATGCCTGGTTGAACTGCGGATCGCGCACCACGGACGCTGATGCGCTGCTGATGCGCTGCGCGATGTCGGCAGGCATATTGGCGGGCCCGAGCAGGAAGATGCCGCCGCGCATGTCAAATCCCGGAAAGGTTTCCGCCACCGTCGGAATCTGGGTGATATCGGCCTGGCGCACCGAGACTGCGAGCACGCGCAGTTTGCCGGCCTTCACGTTGGGTTCCATGGGGCCGTAGGCGGTGATGTAGACCTGCAGCTGGCCGCCCAGCGCATCCTGATTGGCCTGGGGCGTGGTCTTGTAGCGGATTTCGTTCAGGGTGATGCCGGCGCGATTCTGGACCCAGTCCGCGAGCAGGGTGAAGAGGGGCACGGTGCTGCCGTAATTGAGCTTGCCCGGATTCTTCTTTGCGTAGTCCACCATTCCCTGGAGCGTCTCAAAGGGCATCGATGGGTGGGCGAAGATGGCCGTGGGGCCGGTGTCGTCGCAGATGACCGACAGTGCGGTGAAATCGCGCACCGGATCGAAGGGCATGCTCTTGTGAAGATGCGGATCCATGGCCACGGTGGACTGCGATGCAAAGAACAGCGTGTAACCATCAGGCGGTGCGCTGATCACGGTCTGCGCGCCGATGAACCCGTCGCCACCGGGACGATTTTCGATCGCGACGGGGCGCGACACCAGTTTCGCGAGCTGGTCGGCGAACACCCTTCCCGCGACATCGGTGGCGGAGCCTGCCGAATTGGCAACCACCAGCCGCACCGGTTTGACCGGCCAGGTCTGTGCGGCCGCCAGCGTGGGCAGGGCGGCTGCAAGCAACAGGATGTTCAACATTTTCATTTCATGGTTCCCTGATTCGAGGATGTGCGGGGTTCTTCAGGCGGCGATCGCCCAATCGCCCGCCACGGTGGTTCTTTGCAGCACCCGCCGGTCGCCGGCGCGCTCATAGGGCATGCCGCGATGCATGGTGGCGAGGTTGTCCCACATCACCATGTCACCCACATTCCATTTGTGCCTGTAGGTGAACTCGGGACGGGTGGCCCATTCCGTCATTTCGGCGATGAGGGACTGGGCCTGCTCGCCACCCATGCCGTCGAGGGTGTCAATGTGCGATCCGAGAAACAGGGCGCGTTCGCCATTGGGCAGGCGCTGCACCAGCGGGTGCCTGACCGGCGGATTCTTTGTGCGCACTTCGGGCGTTTTCGCAGGGGCGCCTTTCTTCTGCGCCATCGCGCCAAATTCGTGTATCGCGTACACCCCTTCGAGTTCCGTTTTTTTCGCATCCGGCAGCGCGGCATAGGCCATGGCCATGTTGGCGAACATCGTGTCGCCGCCGCTCGCAGGCACTTCGCGTGCGAGCAGGAAGGAGCAGCGGCTGGGCATCCGGCGGTACGAGGAATCGATATGCCACTCGCTGGTGCCCAGCACGAAGGACGCATAGGCCGCATCCTTCATGGTGAGGAATTCACCGGTGTCGCGGTGCACATTGGAGACGCGAAGGATGGTGTTGTGGCCGCGAGCGCACATCTCCTCCTCGGGAAATGCCTCCAGCGGGCCGAATCGCTTGCTGAAGGCCACGTGCCGGTCATCGTTGAAATGCTGGCCGTGCAGCACCAGCACGCGGTGTTTTTCGAAAGCCAGCTTCCACGCGTGATAGGTCGCGTCATCCAGTGGTTGGGCGAGGTCGATGCCCATGGCGTCGGCGGCAAAATCCGATGCGTGCGGGCGGATGGATAAGGTCATGACATGTTTCCCCGTGTGGCGGCGCTTCAGGGCCGTTCAATCGAATGGCTTCAGGCCGGAAATTTTCACAAGCATCGCCGCCAGTTCGCGTTCGCCCTTAAGGAATTCGGCGAACTGTTCCGGCGTGTTGCCCACCGGCGTGTAGAACTGCGGCGTGAGTATTTTTTCTCCGAAGGCGGGAGTGTAGAGAATCTTGCGGACCTCGGAGTGCATGCGGCCGGTGATCGCGGGCGGGGTGCCCGCTGTCATGAACAGGCCGAACCAGGACGAAGGCCTGAAATCGTATCCTTCATCAACAAAGGTGGGCACGTCGGCGAGAAACCGCGAGCGCGTGGGGCTGGGCATGACGATGGCGCGCGCCTTGCCCGCCTTGATGTGCGGCAGGATGGCGCCGGTGGCCATGTAGATCATCTGCACTTCATTGGCGAGTAATGCGGTAATGACAGGCGCGGCGCCCTTGTAGGAAATGTGCGCGACATCGATGCCGGCGCGGTTCTTGATCCATTCAATGTAGAGGTGCCCCGGGCTTCCCTCCCCGAAGGAGCCGAAATTGAGTTTGCCCGG
>CAIUKQ010000326.1 GCA_903899705.1 uncultured beta proteobacterium | reverse complement strand
CGCCCTGCTCGCGCAGGATCGCGATTTTCGGGCGGGCCCTGCCGGTGATTGTCGGCGCGGCAACGTCTTCGCCCGGGTCAAAAGTGAGCTCGGCACCCAGGCCGGTGTCGCGCTTCTCGGTGACGCGATCGAATTCCTCCAGCGCGGTTTCGGGATTGTCGCGAAGCGCCTGCAGTCGATAGCTCACCTCAGACCAGGTACGCTGAAGCGCGGCGCGTGATTCGGCTATCACCGGTTTCGCATTGCGGACGAGGCGAATCTCGTCATCGGCGTTCGGAGAGCCAATCCAGAACGCCAGCAGCCCCGCCTCGCGCAGTCGCGCAAGCACCTTGTTGCGGTCCGCGGCGCGAACCTGGATGACGGCGCCCAGTTCTTCGGCAAACAGGGCGGACAGCACCCGGTCCTGATCGCGGCCATACATCAGCGAGGGTTTGCGTTCGTTACCGTCGACGTCGTGCGCTTCGGCGTCGTAGGCCAGGAGGTCAAGGTTCACGGTCACGCCGGCATGGGCGGCAAACGCCATCTCGCAGACGCAGGCGAACAAGCCCCCATCGGAGCGGTCATGGTAGGCGAGCAGCAGGCCATCCTCATTAAGTCTTTGAATTTCCTTGAAAAATTGACCAAACTGGACAGGATCATCCAGATCGGGAGCGACATCGCCAAACTGGTTGAAGACCTGCGCGAGCATCGATCCGCCGAGCCGGTTTTTTCCCCGTCCGAGGTCAATCAGGATCAGGTCGGTGGCGCCGGCATCGGTGGCAAGCACCGGCGTCAGGACCCGCCGCACATCATCCACCGGTGCAAACGCCGAGACGATGAGAGACACCGGCGACACCACTTCGCGTTGCTGTCCGGAATCACTCCAGGTGGTTCGCATGGAAAGCGAATCCTTGCCCACCGGAATGGCAACGCCGAGTTGCGGACAAAGTTCCAATCCCACCGCCTTCACGGTTTCGTAAAGGGCCGCATCCTCGCCGGGATAGCCCGCAGCGGCCATCCAGTTCGCGGAAAGCTTGATCTTTCCGAGATCACCAATGGGGGCCGCGGCGATATTGGTGAGCGCCTCGCCCACCGCCATGCGACCCGACGCCGGCGCGTTGATCAGGGCAATGGGCGTGCGCTCACCCATGGCATAGGCCTCGCCCGTGAAGCCCTGAAAGCTCATCAGGGTGGCCGCACAGTCAGCCACCGGCACCTGCCAGGGACCGACGCAGGGATCGCGCGAGCAAAGCCCACCCACCGTCCGGTCGCCGATGCTGATGAGGAAATTCTTGTTGCCCACGGTGGCTGAACGCAGGATGCGAAGGCAGGCCTCGCGCAATTCAATCGACGCGAGCGACAGAGTCGAGAGCTCGCGCGATCGCGTCTTCACGTCGCGCGTCATCTTCGGTGCCTTGCCCAGCAACGCGGACAGACTCATGTCCACGGGCATGTTGCCGAAGTGGGGATCCTCCACCAGCAGCCGGTCGTCCGCGGTTGCCGTGCCCACCACCGCATAGGGGCATCGTTCGCGACGGCACAAATCATCGAAGCGCTCAAGCGACTCCGGTGCAATCGCGAGCACGTAGCGCTCCTGCGCTTCGTTGCTCCAGATCTCGCGCGGGCTCATGCCCGACTCTTCGCTGGGCGGCGAACGCAAGTCAATCTTTGCGCCCCGCCCCGCGCCATGCGCGATCTCGGGCAGCGCGTTGGAGATGCCCCCTGCTCCGACGTCATGTATCGACAGAACCGGATTGGCATCACCCAGCTGCCAGCAGCGATCGATGACTTCCTGCGCGCGTCGCTGGATCTCGGCGTTGCCGCGCTGCACCGAATCAAAATCCAGGTCTTCCGTGTTGGAACCGGTATCCATGCTGGAGGCGGCACCGCCACCCATGCCGATCAACATCCCCGGCCCGCCAAACTGGATTAACAGGGCACCCGGGGGAACTTCGGACTTGAAGGAATGCCGGGCATCAATGTTGCCGATGCCGCCTGCAATCATGATGGGCTTGTGATAACCGCGCACCGTGCCGTCGACCCTGGCCTCGAACGTGCGGAAATAACCGTTGAGGTTCGGGCGGCCGAACTCGTTGTTGAAGGAGGCGGCGCCGATCGGGCCGTCCAGCATGATCTGCAGCGCGGACGAAATCCGCGCTGGCTTGCCTTCGGTGATCTCCCACGGCTGCTCGAACCCGGGGATGCGAAGGTGCGACACGGAAAATCCGCAAAGGCCCGCCTTGGGTTTGGCGCCGCGTCCCGTGGCGCCTTCGTCGCGAATCTCGCCGCCGGAGCCGGTAGCCGCCCCCGGATAAGGCGATATCGCCGTGGGGTGATTGTGCGTCTCGCACTTCATCAACGTATGCGTGAGTTGCTCTTCGAACCGGTAAGCGCCACCTTCACCCGGCGAAAAGCGCGCGATGCTGCGGCCTTCCATCACCGCGGCATTATCCGAATAAGCAACGACAGTGCCCTGCGGATGCAACCGGTGTGTGTTGCGGATCATCCCGAACAGGGTTTGGTCGCTCGCCACACCGTCGACAATCCATGACGCATTGAAAATCTTGTGGCGGCAATGCTCGGAATTGGCCTGCGCGAACATGGTGAGTTCGACATCGGTGGGGTCACGCCCCTCCCGCATGAACAGTTCACGCAGATACTCGACCTCGTCCGCGGACAGCGCGAGGCCCATCTCCCCATTCGCTCGGTCAAGGGCGGCGGCGCCCTCCTTGATCAGGGGAATGCGGCCCAATGGCCTGGGTTCGACATGGCGAAATAGCGCCTGTGCCTCGTCCGTGCTGCTCAACACGGTTTCGGTCATTCGGTCGTGCAGGAGGGCCGCAATCCTCGCGCGTCCGCTTCCTCCCGCGCCAACCAGGGTGTAGGCGATGCCCCGCTCGACACGCGTGACAGCCCCCAATCCGCACTGATGCAGGATGTCGGTGGCTTTGGATGACCAGGGGGATATGGTGCCGATGCGCGGCACCACGAGCACCAATTCGCCTTTGGGTGCCGCTTTGGCCGATGCATCACCGTACTCCAGAAGGCGGTGAAGTACCTGCAGCCGGGTGGCGTCCAGCACCGAACCGGACTCTGCAAAATGCAGATACACCGCCTCGCTGATGCGGGCGGTGCGGTCCAATTCGTTCAACCGGGAGTTGAGCTTCTCGAGTCGGAATTCGGAGAGGGCCTGGCCCCCCCGCAGCGTCAGAAAATGCGGCATTGGCGCGACATCGTCAAAGCAGAATTATAGCGGAAGGCAAGCCGCACAATCCGCCTGCGGTACGCGCTGAGCGAATGCCAGCGAAGGTGCCAGCCCGGTCACTCTCAGCGTTTGAATACCGGCGCCGCGAGCGTTCCGCCAACGGTCAAGGTGGCCCGCAATTGCGTGGCAGCCGCTTTCAGTTCCATTTGCAGATTCCCCGACAAGCCCGACTGCGCGTCCATGTTCACGTTGCCCGCGGCGTTGAGCAACCCCGCGGACAGTCGCACCTGACTCACCTGCGCGCGTCCCGCCTCATAGACAACCCGGCCGCTCATCTCCGAGAACTGCGTGCTCCCCCCCGAGGATGAATCACTTTGCAGGACGCGAGTCAGATCGACGCCGCCCAAAGTGCCCTTCTGCACCGAGAAATTGCCTTCGATCCTGAGGCTGCCCTCGAGCTTGTCCGGCGCGGCAGCGCGCATGGCAAAGGTGCCCTTGCCGTCCAAACGGCCACTGGACACCAGCAGGCTTGCGACCTTGCCGGCATCGAGGGCGCGGGATTCAAGGTCGCCCTCCAGACTCCAATTGGAGCCCCAACGAAGCCTGGCATTGCCGGCGATATTCCCGCCTGCAACGCCCGCTTCATACTCGCTGAACACCAGTTCATTTGCAGTCAGCGTTCCTGTGCCGGAAAAGCTCAGGAATTCCATTGCCCCGCCAAACGGCAATTTATAAGGCTTTCCGGTCAATTCAAACTGAGTCTTGCCCTCCGCCATTGACAGCTTGAGGTTCATGGTTTTTTCCGAATTGATGGCGACGGCATTTTCCAGGGCGCCATCCTTGGCAAAGTTTGCTTCGATATCCATGGGGGGAAGATTCATTCCCTTGATCTCGGGTTTGAAATTCCTGACGATCAGGCGGCCAATCTGCATGGACTGGCCATCACGCTTGCCCCACAGCACCGCACCAAGCCACTGTTGAGGAACGGAGACGCCTTCGAGCTCCAGTTTGCTGAAAATCTTTTTTGCATCCCAGATGGAACCCAGCTGGGGTGATGCGGTGACTGAGGCAATCGTGGCCTTGAGATCCTCGCCGATGGTGACTTTCTCCATCTTCAACTGCGGAGAGGGAATCAGTGACAAATGGATGGATCCGATTTTGACGGGCTGGCCAAGACTTTCCTCAGCGGCCTTCTCGAAGGACTTCGTATCCAGCGGCATCAAATGCAGTGCAACCAGAGCGGCAAGCAACAGGACAAACAGGCTTATGGCAATGGGCCGGGCAAGAGAGCGCTTTCGTTTATAGGTATATGCAGGGCGGGGAGCTTCCTGGATGGCCGCCGCAGACTGTTCGGTCAGACGAGCATCGGCCTGCGCACGCTCTCTGGCGCGAGCCTCCTTGCGGGCCAATGCGGCAGCCTCGGCCTCAGCGCGCGCAAGCGACGCAGCATCCCCCGCGCCATGTTCGGGTTCAGCGGATTTTGCGGATGCCCGCGATTCCGCCTCTTTGCGCGCTCTCTCCTCCGCCTCGCGCCTGGCTTGTTCTTCGGCTTCCGCACGGGCCATTTCTTCGGCTCCTTTACGCGCTGTCTCCTCCGCCTCGCGCCTGGATTTCTCCTCGATTTCCCTGCGCACCTTCTCTTCTGCGTCTTTGCGTGCCTTTTCTTCCGCTAATTTCCTCGCCTGTTTCTCAGCGTCTTTTCGTGCCTTTTCCTCGGCTTCGTGCCTGGCTTTTGCTTCCGCTTCCTGGCGGAGCTTTTCCTCGGTTTCCTTGCGTGCTTTCTCTTCGGCTTCCTTGCGGGACTTTTCTTCGGCTTCCCGACGCGCTTGTTCCTCAGCCTCGCGACGAGCCTTCTCTTCGGCCTCGCTTCTGAACTTCTCTTCGGCCTCGCTTCTGACCTTCTCTTCGGCTTCGCGACGAGCTTGCTCCTCGACCTCGCGACGCGCCTTCTCTTCAGCTTCCTTATTGGCCTTTTCTTCGACTTCCTGGCGAATCTTCTCTTCCGCTTCCCGACGGTATTTGTCCTCATACTCCCGTCGAAGCTTGTCCTCTGCCTCCTTGCGGACTCTTTCCTCCTCTGCGCGCGCCTTCTCTTCGGATTCCTTCCGGACCTTCTCCTCGGCTTCGCGACGGGCTAATTCCTCCGCCTCGCGGCGCGCTTTCTCCTGGGCTTCCTTCCGGGCCTTTTCTTCGGCTTCACGACGGGCCTGTTCCTCCGCCTCGCGGCGCGCTTGCTCCTCGGCTTCCTTCCGGGCCTTTTCTTCGGCTTCACGACGGGCCTGTTCCTCCGCCTCGCGACGCGCTTTCTCCTCGGCTTCCTTCCGGGCCTTCTCTTCAGCTTCGCGACGGGCTTGTTCCTCGGCCTCGCGACGAGCCTTCTCCTCGGCTTCCCGTCTAGCCTTTTCTTGCTCTTCAAGGCGGGCCCTCTGCTCGGCTTCGTGGCGTGCCTTTTCCTCGGCTTCGCGGGCAATACGCTCGGCTTCTTCCCGCGCTTTGCGTTCCTGTTCTATTTTTTGACGCAGCTCTTCGGCCTCCCGCGCCCTCGCTTCGGACTCGAGGCGGGCCTTTTCTTCCATTTCGCGACGGACATTTTCCTCAGCCTCTCGCCGGACACGCTCCTCCACCTCCTTTTGTGCGCGCTCGGCAGCTTCACGTGCGGCCCGTTCCGCTTCTTCGCGAATCTTGCGCTCCGCCTCCTCCCGCGCCCGGCGTTCCTCCTCAAGCTTCAGACGCAGGTCTTCCGCCTCCCTGGCATGAATTTCCGCCTCGACGCGGGCCTTTTCTTCCATTTCCCTGCGAACGTTTGCCTCGGCCTCACGACGTATGCGCTCTTCCATTTCGGCGCGTGCACGAGCGTCGGCTTCGGCTTTTTCCCTGGCTTCAGTTTCCGCCTTGGCTTTGGCCGCCAGTTCCGCGGCAACTTTTGCCGCTGCTTCTGCTTTTGCCTTTGCGTCGGCTTCAGCCTTGGCCTTGGCCGCCAGTTCCGCGGCAGCTTTTGCCGCAGCTACAGCTTTTGCCTTTGCGTCGGCCTCAGCCTTTGCCTTGGCCGCGAGTTCGGCGGCCGCTTTTGCTTTTGCCTCGGCCTCCGCTCTGGCTTTTGCCTCTGCCTCCGCTCTGGCTTTTGCCTCTGCCTCCGCTTTGACCTTGACTGCAAGTTCCGAGGCTGCTTTTGCCGCTGCTTCGGCTTTTAATTTTGCCTCGGTCTCCGCCCTGGCTTTTGCTTCGGCCTCCACTTTTGCCTTGGCTGCAAGTTCCGAGGCTGCTTTTGCTTTGGCCTCTGCTTCTGTCTGGGCTTTCGCCAAAGCAGCGGCTTTTGCCGCAACCTCCGCCTTGATTTTCGCTTCGGCCTCCAGCTTGGCCTTCAGGGCGGCTTCGGCTTTCTGCTTCGCGCCATCGTCCGGCTTCGGTGCCGGTTTTGCGACAATTTGCGTGAAATCAAGCTCATCACCGTCATCATCTGGCGGCGGCGCGAGAGGCGTCGAAGGGAAAGGTGCTGGCACACTGACAGCCTCGGCGGGAAGCGCCCTGACAAAACCATCACGCTCGAGCATCTTCATGAACTCGATTAATTTCGCCTCGGGATATTTCTCGAGCTTCTTCTGCAGCTGGTCGACACTCAGTTTGCCGTCGACTTCCTTCAGGATGTTGCGCTGTTCGCGGGACAGCAGACTGGTTTTTCCTGTCGCCTCCTGAAGGCCCTTGGTGGTCTTGCTGCAAACGCTGCGACGGTCCATTGACTTGATCTGTAGATTCGAGTGGATTGGATTTCGAAGGGACGGGCCAACCGGACCGGTCTGGCCATCATATTACAGGAGGAACCGCCCTGGAATGCCTGGAAAAACCCGCGAAATCCTTCACGAAACGGGCACTATTCCTCGCAGCAGCAAACGTGAAGAGCCGCGTGCTAGACTGCTTCGCCCCCTCGCATTGCTGCCGCAAATTCCCTGGCTCCCCCTCTTGAAACTCGATACCGAATCGCTGGCGATTACACTGCTTTTGGGTATGTTGCTGGGCATGATCGCAATCTCCATGGACAGCACGCTGCCCGCGATGCCTGCAATCCAGGAAAGTTTCCTTGCCTCGGCCAGCGAAGTGCAGGGAGTGCTGGGCGCGGTCATGCTGGGTTTCATCACCGGCCAGATTGCCGCGGGTCCCCTGGCCGATCGCTTTGGACGCCGTCCCATGCTCATCGCCGCGCTCGGCGTTTATTGCACGGCGTCACTCGCCTGTGCATTGTCCGCGTCCCTCTGGATATTGTGCGCGGCACGCTTCGCGCAAGGTTGCGCGGCGGTATTCGGCCCGGTGCTGGTGCGGGCCATCGTTCGCGATCTGCATGCCAACGAAGCCGCCGCCCGGTTGATGGGGCGGGTCACCATGGCGTTTGCAATTCTTCCGATCCTGATGCCCCTCATTGGCGGATCCCTTGTGACCTGGACTGGGTGGCGCTCCATATTCTGGATGCATACCCTGATGGCCGCGACGCTGGTCGCCGCCGTGATTGCCGCGATTCCCGAGACCGCGCCTGCTCACCGACGAGGCATATCCCTGGGAAGGGTGCTCCGCGATTATCTGTACCTGCTGGGGCAGAAAGCCTTCCGGGCACCCACCACCCTGGCGGTTTGCTCTCAAATGGGTGTGACGGCATTTGTCACCAACTCCGCGCTTGTCGCCATACCGGTCCTGGGTCTGACCCCACAGGAGTACGGAATGATGTTCTCCCTGGTGATGGTTGGATACATATCCGGTGCGCGGGTCGGCGCGCGGCGCGTGATGCGCTCCGGCATACCACGCATGCTCAACCTTGGGTCTATTGCGGCTGCCATGGGCGGGCTGTTGATGGCCGTGCTGGCGATCGCGGGAATACAGTCAAGTGGCGCCATCGCCATTCCGATGGCCCTGTTCATGTTTGGCAATGGCATGCTCATTCCGAGCACCACGGCCGCGGCACTGTCGCCCTTTCCCGCTCTGGCGGGCCTTGCCTCATCATTGCAATCCATCATCCACCTCACCGGGGGACTCGTGCTGGCCTTTGTGCTCTCCCTTGCGTCCAACGGGACAACACTGCCTCTCGCTGCCGCGATCGGTCTGTGCGGTCTTGCACAATTGGGCCTGGAACGATACTACGCGCGCCACCGTGCGTTTGAACCGGTGCACCTATAACGTGAATCTGCCTCACCTCGGTATGATGAGCGCATGAACCCGGCTCCCATTTATCTTTCGCACGAGATCCGCGATCTCGAAACGCGCGCACATGTTTCATCCGGCACGCCCACGCTGATGGAGCGGGCCGGACTGGCGGCGGCTGAGGCTGCGCGCAACATGCTTGGCGACCAGGGACGGCGGGTGCTGGTCGTCGCGGGACCGGGGAACAACGGCGGTGACGCATTCGAAGCGGC
The DNA here is from genome assembly GCA_903899705.1 of uncultured beta proteobacterium. GTDB lineage: Bacteria > Pseudomonadota > Gammaproteobacteria > Burkholderiales > SG8-39 > 2-02-FULL-62-17. The sequence continues at coordinate 12,707 of CAIUKQ010000326.1, read as the reverse complement.
AACACATCTGAAGAAATGGTTTTTGCAGGTCGATGTCGCGTTCTTCGGCGATACAGGGAAACTGCCCGAAGATGCCGCGCGGGCCTGCCGAAAATGGCGGGACGCAGGCGGTGGCCTGCTAAAAAGATTTCCCGTTGACGGCATCAGGAACGGCTACGACCTCATCGTCGACGGACTTTTTGGCATCGGGCTGAAACGCCCGCTCGAAGGCCGCTTTGCTGAGGCTGTCGAATCCATCAATCAGGCCGGGCGCCCCGTTCTGGCGCTGGACGTCGCCTCAGGCATCAACAGCGACACAGGCGCTGTCATGGGCTGCGCGGTGCATGCCAGCCGTACGGTGACATTCATCGCCCTCAAGCCGGGACTGGCAACTCTGGACGGCCCGGATTACTGCGGCGAGGTCTCCTTGGAAACACTGGGCATCAACGCCGGGGGCCTTCTCACCGCAAGGGGACATCTGCTCGACGAAAGCGTCCTGCGCCATGCGCTCCACCCCCGCCCGAAAAACTTTCACAAAGGCAATGCCGGCGACGTGGCAATACTCGGCGGCGCCCCGGGAATGATCGGCGCCGCCCTGCTTGCCGGAAGGGCCGCCCTTTTATGCGGCGCAGGTCGCGTCTACGTCGGGCTGATGGACGACGCGGCACCGCGAGTTGATCTCGAGCGTCCCGAGTTGATGCTCCGAAGCGCGCAGGACCTTCAACTGGCGGGGGCCGTGACAGCGGCGGGTCCCGGCATGGGGCGCGACGACATTGCGCGCGCCATGCTTGCAACCGCGATCCAGGCCGAAGGCGTTCTGATTCTCGATGCGGATGCCCTCAACCTGATATCAGCGAATGCAGCGCTCGGAAAGGCCGTCACGGCGCGCGCGTCCGCGACGCTGTTGACTCCGCATCCCGCCGAGGCGGGACGGCTGCTGGCAACGACAACCCGTGCGGTGCAGGCCGACCGTATTGCGGCGGCCATCGGGATCGCGCGCCGATACAACGCGATTGTGGCCTTGAAGGGAAATGGCACCGTGGTTGCGGCACCCGATGGCCGCTGGTGGATCAATTCAAACGGCCATCCCGGCATGGCAAGCGCGGGCATGGGTGATGTTCTGACGGGAATGGCGGCAAGCCTTGTTTCCCAGGGCGCCGATCCGTTGACCGGACTGTGCGCGGCGGTCTGGCTGCATGGTGCTGCGGGTGACGCGCTTGCAACCCGTCACGGCGGCCCCCTGGGCACCCTGGCAGGAGAGGTTGCCCATGAAGCAAGATTGATTCTGAACAGACTCGTATACGCCTAGCGCCGCCAAGCACCCGTGACAACCGTGTCTTCCCGTCCCTTTCTCCCGCGGAGCCTGAAATGAATTCTCGCATTCTCATCGATGCCTCATTTTTTCTGGGCAAGGTGTGGGCGCTGTCGCGGCCCTACTGGAAATCCGAGGAACGCGGCCGTGCCTGGGGACTGCTGGTCGCCATTGTCGCGCTCACGCTGGGACTGGTGTACCTGGAGGTGCTGTTCAATGACTGGAACAGGGAGTTCTACAACTCGCTGGAACAGAAGAACCAGCAGGATTTCACGGATCTGCTTTTGTATTTCACCTTCCTCGCAACGGTCCTCATTGCCGGCTCGATCTACAAGCTGTATCTCACCCAGATGCTGACCATGCGATGGCGCGCCTGGCTCACAAAACAGTACCTCGGCGAATGGCTTGACCGCCAGGTCTATTACCGGCTGCAACTGGATTCCCACGGCACGGACAACCCCGATCAGCGAATCGCGGACGATTTGCGGCTGTTCACCGACGGAACACTTGGGCTTTCGCTGGGATTGCTGCAAGCCGTGGTGACCCTGGCGTCATTTGTGGTGATCCTGTGGACGGTATCGGGTCCCATGGATTTTTTCGGAGTGACGGTTCCCGGTTACATGGTGTGGGCGGCACTGGCTTATGCCATCGTGGGCAGCGTGCTGACGCATTACGTTGGCAGACCATTGATTTCATTGAACTTTCAGCAGGAACGCTTTGAAGCGGACTTCCGTTTCAATCTGGTGCGGTTGCGCGAGAACGCCGAGGGCGTCGCGCTGTACCACGGTGAGCGAACCGAAGAGACATCGCTGCAGGACCGCTTCGAGAGCATTCGCCTGAACTGGTGGTCATTGATGACAATCACCAAGCGACTCACCGGATTCACCGCGGGATACAGCCAGGTTGCGCTGATATTCCCCTTTATCGTCGCGGCCCCGCGGTACTTCACGGGTGCCATGCCGCTGGGCGGTCTGATGCAGGTGGCCAGCGCGTTCGGGCAGGTGCAGTCCTCGCTTTCGTGGTTCGTCAACAGCTACGGCACTCTCGCCAACTGGAAGGCTAGCGTTGATCGTTTGCTGACCTTCCAGTCTGCCCTTGACCAGACCGCCGTCGAAGCCGACAGGCATGAGGGCGTTCTGACCGAGGAAGGCGATGTGCAGGCGCTGGCGGGCACCGGTATTGCACTTGGACTCCCCGGCGGCCGGGTCCTGATCAAGGACGCGAATTTCCGTTTTGCGCCCGGAGAACGCACGCTGCTGACAGGTCCCTCGGGCAGCGGAAAGAGCACCCTGTTCCGTGCCATTGCCGGCATCTGGCCTTATGGCAAGGGCCGCATTGCCGTTCCCAGAAATGCGAAGGTCCTCTTCCTCCCGCAAAAACCGTACATACCGATTGGAACACTTCGCGAGGCATTGTCGTTTCCGGCGGCCTCCGGAACATTCAGCGACACAGCCATTCGCGAGGCGCTGGCTGATTGCCGTCTGGAATCAATGGCAGAGCGACTCGATGAATCCGCTCATTGGCAACTGCAGCTGAGCGGCGGCGAACAGCAGCGCATGGCAATCGCCCGCGCGCTCCTGCACAAACCGGAATTCCTGTTTCTCGACGAAGCCACGGCGTCCCTGGACGAGGAAACGGAAGCGGTACTCTACAAAATGCTCCGGGAACGGCTGCCTGATACGGCCATCGTCAGCATCGCCCACCGTACGGCCGTTGCCGGTTACCACGAACACAGGCTTCAAATCGCTTCAGGCGGCCTTTCGGCTCTTTGAACCCGGCACCGGATACGGAAACAGGATATTCAACGCGACGCTCTGGCCCGCGCTTTGCATGATGCGCACGTGCTCGCGCCGCAATTCCCGGGAATGGCGGCAGCCGCAGGAGTGGGCAATCATGTCGATCTCCTTGTTGATGTTCTCGGCGTAGCTTGCGACCCTGAGATACTTTTCCTCGACCACCAGTCCGCGCTGCAGGCGCCGGTTGTGCGTGGTGACCCCCGTGGGGCAGGTGTTCTGGTGGCAGCGCAGCGACTGTATGCAACCCAGCGAAAACATGAAGCCGCGCGCGGTGTTGACAAAATCCGCGCCGGCGCAAAGCGCCCAGGCGGCCCGCGCCGATGTCACCAGGCGCCCGGCCGCGATGACCCGGATGCGGGGGCGCAGGCCGGTCTCAATGAGTGAGTCGACCACGCGGGGCAGCGCCTCCATGATCGACAGGGCCATGTGGTCCATCAGCGCCTGTGGCGCAGCACCCGAACCGCCCTCGCCGCCATCGATGGCGATGAAATCAGGGGCGAATTCCATGCCGCGACGATGTATTGCATCGGCAAGCTGGTTGACGAATTGCCAGCCGCCTATCGCGGTCTTCAATCCCACGGGCTTGCCGGTGACCTCGCGCACCAGCGCAATCCGGTCGAGCAACTGGTCGGCATTGGCGATGTCGCGATGACGATTCGGACTGATGGAATCGGTGTGCGCCGGAATGCCGCGAATCATTGCGATCTGTTCAGTCACCTTGGCCGCAGGCAGCACGCCGCCCTTGCCGGGTTTCGCCCCCTGGGACAACTTGATCTCGAACGCCTTCACATTGGGATACGCCGCAATTTCACGGGCGCGTTCGGGGGAAAAATGACCCTCGCCGTCCCGGATGCCATAGTTCGCGGTGCCGATCTGCATCATCACGTCACAACCGCCTTCGAGATGAAACGGCGACAGGCCGCCTTCCCCGGTATCCATCCAGCAACCGGCGAGTGCGGCGCCGCGTGACAGGGCCCGGACAGCCGGCTCGGAAATCGCGCCAAAACTCATGCCGCTGATATTGACAACGGAGCGCGCCTCGAACGGCTGCCTGCAGTAGCCCTCTCCTATGGTGAGCGGGGGTGTGGGCAGGCGGTCTTCTTCCAGCACGGGGTAAGGCGCATTGACGAACAGGATGGATCCGGGTTGATTCTGATCGTTGGTGGATCCGAATCCGATGACGCCGCCTTCGTTCTTCGCAAGACGATACACCCAGCTTCGCGTGGCGCGATTGAACGGCAGTTCCTCCCTGTCGCTCATGAAGAAATACTGCCGGAAATACTCCCCCAACTCCTCGAAGAAATAACGCAGGCGTCCGATGACCGGATAATTGCGCAGCACCGAATGCTTTTTCTGCGTGACATCCTGCACGAACCACACCAGCAGCGTGGCCACCACGAGAACCACCAACACGGTTCCCCAACCGACGTTCAGAACTCCCGAAGTCTCCGTCATGCCCCCCCCTGTTGCCTGGTTTTTATTGCCGCGCGCCTGGCCGGCCGATGCTCAAGGTAATGCCCGGAGCACAATGGACGACGGATCATCCGCTGCGCCGTTGTCGATCTCGGCCTGTGTGGCGGGGCGAACTTCCACGACGGTGGCCACAAAACGCAATGCAATGCCGGCGAGAGGATGATTGCCGTCCAGAATCACCTTGCCCTGCGCAATATCGGTCACCGTGCAGAAACCGGGAACATCGTCTTCGTCGCCCTCCCCCGGCTTGGCCTCGGTCTCGATGCGCATGCCGACCTCAAGGCCTTCGGGAAATTTCTCAAGGGGCTCGACCAGCAACAGATTCTCGTCGTAATCGCCGTGGGCATCCTCGGGCTCCAGGCGCAGGTCGATACGGTCGTTCGGTGCCTTCCCCTCCAGGGCGGCCTCGACCACCGGAAAAATATCCCCGTAAGCGCCATGCAGGTACTGGACTGGCTCCTCCGGATGTTCGATCAGGTTGCCCCAGATATCAGAAAGCTCGACATCAAGGGTTACCACGCGGTTCTTGGCGATATGCATGGGAAATGCTTCCGATTTGACAGTTTCAGCGAAATTCAATGGCTTGTGAGTCCGGCGAGCATGAACCAAGAGAACAATTATTGCCAGACTATAATTCCGACGATGAAAATGCAACTCTTGGGCGGCATGACCGCGGCGCATTTCCTGCGTCATTACTGGCAGAAGCGTCCATTGCTGATAAGAGGGGCGATTCCCGGATTCCGCGATCCATTGCCCCCTGGTGAAATCAGGCGCCTGGCCCGACTGCAGGAAGTTGAATCACGGCTCGTCTGGCGCCGCGGAAAGGATTGGCACCTCGAACGCGGACCGGTTCCCGCGGCGAGATTCTCCCGCATGGCCGCAAAGGACTGGACCGTCCTCGTGCAAGGGCTCAATCTGCATTCCAATGCGGCAGACATGCTTTTGCGCCGCTTCAATTTCATTCCCTGGGCGCGGCTTGACGACCTGATGGCGAGCTATGCGGCGCCGGGAGGCGGTGTCGGCCCGCATGTCGATTCCTATGACGTCTTCCTGCTGCAAGGTAAGGGGCGGCGACGCTGGCGCATCAGCGGGCAAACCGATCACAGCCTCGCAGAGGGCGCCCCCCTGGCCGTTCTATCGAACTTCCGGCCCGAAGAGGAATGGATACTGGAAACCGGAGACATGCTCTATCTTCCACCGCATATCGCCCATGAAGGCGTGGCGCTGGATGCCTGCATAACCTGGTCGATCGGGTTCAGGGCCCCCTCGGCCCGCGAGTTGGGAGCCGCCCTGCTGGATCGACTCGATCAGGCGCTCCATTCAGGCTCCATACCTCCGAGGTACGGCGATCGAAATCCCAAAGCGGGATCAGGCACGGGCAGGATCCCGCAAAACATGTTTGGTTATGCAAAAAAGGTGGCTGCGCAACTCGTCCTGACTAACAGTCGCATTGAGTCTGCACTGGGTCAGGCGCTCTCCGAACCCAAGGCATCGGTCTCGTTTGAGCCGCCTGATCCGGTTCAAGCCAGGGGAGCATTCGGAAAATCGCTGAGGCTTCATGGCCTGCGCCTGGATCGCCGCACGCAGCTTCTTTATCTCGGTGGTAATTTCTATGTCAACGGAGAGGTGCAACCCGCCACCGGCATGGACGCGGCACTGCTGCGCGGACTGTCCGACAGGCGCCAGATTCCACCGCGCGCGTCCGTCGCGCGAGCAACACACGATCTGCTCTATCGTTGGTATGTTTACGGCTGGTTGCATACGGGAATCCTGAATTGAGCGCGCAGCGCGCCATCCGATCTGCGAGGACTGCCAAACATGAACATGATGACCGAAGAGCCCGGCCCGCAAAGACGGCTTATTACCACGAAGACCGAATACCAGGAGGCCATGGATCTGCTTTTGCCGATGGCGCAGCGCGAGCTGAGGATCTTTGACCCCGACCTTGCAGACCTGAGGCTGCACCTGCCGGAACGGATTGCACTGTTGCGCGAATTCCTTTCACGCGGGCGCAACAACCGCCTCTACATCGCGGTTCACAAGACCGATTTCATCGAGCGGCGTGCCCCACGCCTCCTGTCGCTCCTGGGCCTGTTTGCGGCGAACATTTTCATCCAGCGCACCCAGGGTGATGCTGCGCGGGTGCAGGACTGTTTCATCCTTTGCGATGAAACACACGTGGTGCGGCGGCCGGTCGCGGCACAACCGCGGGGAGTGGTGCTCACCGGTGACCTGAATGAAGGCGCAAAAATGCGCGACCGGTTCGATCAGATATGGGAAAGCTCGGAAGCCGGGGTTTCGGCGAACACCAGCGGACTGTAGGCGGTTAGATTTCTAGCCAATCGAATCCCCGCTCCTGGCTGGCGATAACGACCCAATCCGGTTCGCAGTTCAGCGCTTTAGCCAGGGCGTCACGCGCGAGCATGGGAACATTGTTCCTGCGGGACAGATGCGCGGCAACAACGTGTTTCAGTCGCGACTGGTCTAGCGCGGCCAGCAAGCCGCCGGAGGTCTCGTTGTCCATGTGCCCGAACCTGCCTGCAATCCGCGTTTTCAGGGATTGCGGGTAGTCGCAATTCATCAGCATTCCCAGATCATGGTTGGTTTCAAGTACCAGGGCATCCAGACCCGAGAGCATTTTTTCGATGTGCGGCGTGGAACATCCCGTATCGGTCAGCACGCCAAGCCGACTTTCACCGTCGGAAAAAACGAAATGCAGCGGCTCGCGCGCATCGTGCGGCACGGTGAAGGGAAAGAGTTCCAGGTTGCCGATACTGACCCGCTCCTCGGCATGCAGCAACGAGACCTGCACTCCGGCATCCGCACCGGGACTGGATTCACGCCGTGCCTCGAGCGTGCCGTGGCTCAGGAACACGGGAATGGCATGTTTTCGGGCAAAACCAAAGACCCCTCCAACATGGTCGTCATGCTCATGGGTGACGAGAATCGCGCTCAACTGGTCAGGGGAAATGCCGGCCCGCGCAAGGCGCAGCTGCGTTTCACGGATGGAGAATCCGCAGTCCAGAAGCAAACGGGTTTGACCGCATTGGACAACCAGGCCATTGCCTTCGCTGCCGCTTCCAAGCGAGGAGAACCGCAACGGGCTAGCGCCCACCAGAATCGAGCCCCAGCCCCGCGGTCACTTCAATTGCTGGTGCAACAGTGTCAATATCTTGCGTCCGGTTTCCGAAGTGTCCTGCGCACCGTCTTTTGTCATCACCTGCACCTGGCTCACTTCGCGATTGTCGCGCACCAGTACGCGATACTGCGCGGCCTTGACCTCGGATTTTGACGGCTTCCAGAACATGAGCCGGGAAAGAATACCCGTGTCCTTTTTGGCGGTATCAAGCGCGTCATCCTGGGGATCGACGTATCGCACAAAGTAATAGCCCTTGGAACGATCTCGGTCTTCAACCGTGAACCCCACCCGGTCCAAGGCAAGCCCGACACGCCGCCAGGCACGATCAAATGGCTCATCCAGTTCAAGGGAACCCGCACCGTTGCGCGGATTGACAAGCTTTGCGCGTTCAGCGACCGGGCCCGCAGCCACCTGCGCCTTGGCTCGCACTTCTTCCACACCGAAACGCATCATCAACCGGCGGAGAAATTCCGCCTCAAGTTCGGGATCGGAAGGCCGGGGCTGCCACGCGGTTTGATCCTTGGTCGTGTTGGTATAGGTCTCAATGACGCCGCGATGGCTGATATAGATTTCTGTGCCGCCATCGGCCATGCGCTCCAGTCGCGTGCGGAATTTGTCCCGTTCGCCCGTGGAATAGATCTGGTCAATGAATCGACCAAGGGTATCGCGTATGAAATCCTGGGGAATCTTTGCACGATTTTCTGCCCAGTCGGTTTCCATGACCCCGGCTTCGGGCATTTCCACCTTCACCAAAAATCCCAACTCCTGCCAGAAATCCTTCACCAGGGGCCAGACTTTGTCGGGCCCCTCCGGCACTACCAGCCAGCGCTGACTCCCGGAACGTTCCACACGAACCTTGCCAACGATCGGCAGAATCTCGACGCCCGAGGCCGGTTTTGGTGATGCGGCGCGTTCGGAATTGTAATTGGACAGCGTTGCAGAACCATTCGGGGAGACATCAGGCACCACAAACCTGTCATCACGTGTCGGCGAAGTGAGGTCAGGCGGTATTTCGAGCGGAGGCAATTTGCCTGCCGATTTGTATTCAATGCGCTGAGGTTCAAGGATATCCATGCTGTTGCAGGCGCCAAGCAGCAAAGCAGGCAAAAGTACCGTCACAACCCCGCGTGAAGATCTGATTTTCATCCGGCCTTCCCTTCGATGACGCGCAAACCACTCACAATCGATATCCCGGCCTCGCCCAAAGCTTCCTTGACTGTCTCGTGATACTGGGCTGCAAGCGGAGTGAGCGGAAGCCGTATGCCCCCCGCCAGCAGCCCCATTTGAGCAGCCGCCCATTTGACGGGGATCGGATTTGCTTCGACAAACAGTTTCTGGTGGAGCGGAATCATGCGATTGTTGAGCACTCGGGCCTGCACCAGATCGCCGGCAAGCGCCGCCGCGCACATGTCGTGCATCATGCGGGGCGCCACATTTGCGGTGACCGAAATCACGCCATGCCCGCCCAGCAGTATCAAGGCAAGGCACGAGGCGTCGTCACCGCTGTACACCAGAAATTCTTTCGATGCGCGACGCATCAGATCGGAACAGCGCTCCATGTTGCCTGTCGCGTCCTTGATTCCGATAACGTTCGGAATTTGCGCGAGGCGGAGGACCGTGTCGTTTCCGATATCGGAAACGGTTCTGCTGGGCACGTTGTAGAGAATCTGCGGGATATCCACGCTTTCCGCAATGGCGCGAAAGTGCCGGTACAACCCCTCCTGCGTGGGACGGTTGTAATACGGCGCAACCGTCAGCGAGGCTGTGGCGCCTGCCTTTTTTGCGGATTGGGAAAGCTCGATCGCTTCCACGGTCGAATTTGCGCCGGTACCGGCAATGACAGGAATGCGGCCGGCAGAATGTTCGACGGCAACGCGAATCAACTCTTTGTGCTCGTCGAAATTGACAGTTGGGGACTCCCCCGTGGTGCCAACCACCACAATGCCGTCGGTGCCTTCGGAAACGTGAAAATCAATCAGCGAGCGAAACCGGTTGAAATCGAGCGAACCATCCTCGTGCATCGGGGTCAGGATGGCAACAATGCTGCCTGAAATCATGGGCTCGGGCACCTCTCGTTTTAATGCACCATTTTAACGCAAAGCACCCATTCCGGTGGCGGGTATCGCCGTGCCCAGAACACCTGCCTTCGGAGCCTTTACCGCACAAATTCGCTGCATCATTGCCGGCTTGGGGTGATGGACAATACCTTGTTCAAAAGCAAGCACTTGCAGAGGACTTGCGAGTGTCAATAATTCATCCGGACAAAGCAAAAACCGGGGATTGCTTGGCCGTCCAAAACGCTCGTTTCCAACAGCAAATGTCTCGTAGATGAGACTGCCGCCTGTGCGAAGAGTTCCCGGAAAATGCGGGAACAAAGGTCGATGCAGATAATTGGTCACCACAATCGCGTCAAAACTCTCATTCGGAAACGGCCAGGGTGCCAATTCAAGGTCCGCGCTCAAGATTGCAATTCCCGGCTGCCGGTCCAGTGCGCAGAGCGCGGACTCATCGCAATCAACGGCAGTGACGCTGAATCCGAGGTCACGCAACAACCGCGAATGCCTGCCAGCGCCGCAAGCCACGTCAAGCACCCGGCTGCCAGGCGCGATAAAAGAGGCACAGCGACGCACCCAGTCAGAGGGTACGGAATCTCCCGTTGAGGCGACATCCTGAGTCATGAGCGCACTCAGAATCCGGACCCTGGCCGGCTCAAGAATTGCGACTCTTCGGCCGTGGACACCCGCCCCAAAATGTTGTTGCGATGGGGAAATCGGCCAAATCTCAAGATAATTTCGTAATGCCGATAGGCGTAATCGATGTTTCCCGTGCAGTCGCTTGAAAACCGAAGGCCCTCGAACAAGGCCAGCGAACGTCGCTGCACGGCAAGGTCCTCGCTATGCTCGAACGGTAGATAGACGAAGCAGCGTTCGATTGGACTGAGGTGCCGGTCCAACCCCTTTTCCACCATGCGCCGGGCAACGCCGAGCGCAGTTCCATCCGAAGCAAAGGCTCCCGGGTCGCCTCGAAACATGTTTCGTGAAAATTGGTCCAGCACGACGACCAAGGCCAGCGCCGCATGGGGCGTGGCCTCCCAGGCGGAGCGCCTTCCGGCAAGCGCTTCTTCATGTTCCCCCAAAAAGCGCTGGCGGATCCCGGCGTCGAATTCGGCATTTTTGCGAAACCATTCCGGCCGCGAGCGCCCGCGATGGCGCGAAAAAGGAGTGCCAAACCAGAATTCCAGAACGTCAGAAAAATTCAATGCAATCCCCGTCTATGGACAGCCTGCGGCGAAAATCCTGGGCAATACTACACTGGGCGAATTGATCGAAAGCAATCAGGCCACGTCGACCGGGGCAAAGTATTCCAAGCTATAAAACCTGCAGATGGATCGGACCACAGCCTATAATTCGCCCCGCCAGTTTTGGTGTCATTCGGGACAGGCAGGTAACTCTCAGCCCCGGTAGCTCAGTGGATAGAGCAACCCCCTCCTAAGGGGTAGGTCGGACGTTCGATTCGTCTTCGGGGCACCAATATATCAATGACTTGCGTGCCATTGATCTGCTCCGGCGCACAAAAATCAGATTGCTATCGCACTTCTATCGCAGAGGTAGCTGATGGCTTATCTGAGACAGTACTGCAATGACCAGTGGCAAGCAGTAATTCGTCGTACACCCTCACCACAATAAGCCCCCTTCCCTGGAATGACGTGGCGATCGCCACCACGGGGCTTATCCAACCATATTACCCGCCACTTCGCTTTGAAATTGGATACCACTCAAGCCGCCACGCAGAATCGAATGCCATCAACGTCCGTACCTGACGGTGCGAAGAGCGTGAGTCAGTCCTAAAGCCATGACAGCCAAAGTGATAGGTGGTTCAGGTTTCACAATCGTAATATGCCTATCATGCTCGCTGCGGCTAGGCCATATACAGTGCCGCCGCCAATCAGCCTTTCGCCCCCACCCGACCCAATGACCCAACCCCGCAACCCCCTTCACGGCATAACCCTCGAACAGATGCTCACCGAACTGGTCGACAGCCTGGGCTGGGAGGCTATGGGGCGTGCGGTGCCGATCCGATGCTTCACACACGATCCCAGTTTAGCTTCGAGCCTAAAGTTCTTGCGGCGAACAGATTGGGCAAGGCAGAAGGTGGAAGAAATGTACCTTCGGCACAAGACTTACGGTCAATAATTCTTTAGTGCCCACTTTTTTCGCCCGCCTTCGGCTATCCCCACCCTTGGCACCAGACCGATTCGTCCCGCAGTTCCTGCCAGCGAATGCGCTGGGGCATCTTGGTGTAGACCGCTTCGATCTCTATCCACTCAATTGTTCCGTAGGGTATTTCGGGCAGCGCGACCTTGGTGATTAGAAAGTGCTTTTGCTTCGCTATCGGCTTCACCGCCGTCCACTTGGTCGGCAATGTTTTTTTGCCGGTGAATCGAAATCATGCTTTTATTTTATCTGTCCATCCGTTTTCGGAATCCAGTCGTCGTCAGCTGGCCTGTTGCCTTTCGGATAGCGATAACCAATGGGCAGGTTTGCGATAAGTCTCGCAATGAAACGCCCCGGGGCGATTCATATTGTTCATTGTGCAAATAAGCGGGTGCGTCATGGGGTTTTGGGACCATCCCAGCCATAACTGTCGGGACGAGCCACCCATTTCAACTTCTATTGTTCTACGTCAACCACAAGTACTTTATCAAGGTCAATCTTCACAAGAGATTCACATATAGGAGATGTTTATGAAAAACATTGGTTTTCTTACAGGTATATTGCTTTCAGTTTCTCTCACTGCAGGTCCAGCTCAAGCGGAGTCAGACTTTCTGTCGAGAGCGGAAATAAAATCAACAGTAGATTCGTCGGTATGGACGGGGATTAATACCCTAGGGAAACACTGAACAAGTTCCCGATTGCGTTGTCAAAGTAAGGTGCGCAAACGGGAGGGTTGAATTGTGAAGCAAATGACACTGGCGGCGGCGAAAGGATTCGAGGTGCACGGTAGAGCT
>CAIUKQ010000325.1 GCA_903899705.1 uncultured beta proteobacterium | reverse complement strand
GCCACAAACGGCGCATCGCATTCGCGATGACGGCCCGGACGAGGAGATTCCCCTGGAGCAGGTGGTGATGGGGAATCGCCTGAGGGTGAAGCCCGGCGAAAAAATTCCGGTCGACGGCGCGGTGCTCGAAGGACATTCGACCGTGGATGAGTCGCTGGTGACCGGCGAGCCCATCCCGGTTGAAAAGCAGTCCGGTGAGAAAGTGACCGGCGGCACGCTGAATGGCAACGGGTCATTTGTGATGCGGGCCGAGCGCGTCGGCAGAGAAACGCTGCTTGCGCAGATTGTGCAGATGGTGGCCGACGCCCAGCGAACCCGCGCTCCCATCCAGAACCTCGCCGATGTCGTGGCAGGGTGGTTCGTGCCCTCGGTTGTGGGTATATCGATACTCGCCTTCATCGTCTGGTCGGCATTCGGTCCGCCGCCTTCCATGGCTTTCGCCCTGGCGGTTGCCGTATCGGTGCTGATCATCGCCTGTCCCTGCGCCCTGGGTCTCGCAACGCCAATGTCCATCATGGTGGGCACCGGGCGGGGCGCGCAGGCCGGTGTGTTGATTCGCAATGCCCAGGCCCTGGAACGGCTGGAGAAAATCGACACGCTGGTGGTGGACAAGACCGGCACGCTGACCGAGGGCAAGCCGAGGCTGTCGTCACTGGTTCCCGGGGAGGGATTTACAGCGGAACAACTGCTGCAAGTGGCCGCGAGCCTTGAGCGGGGCAGCGAACATCCACTGGCTTCCGCAATCATCAAGGGTGCAGAGGAGCGTGGCGTTGCCTCGGGCGAAATTTCGCATTTCAATGCGGTCACCGGCAAGGGCGTTCAGGGCATTCTTGATGGTAAGTCCGTGGCGCTGGGGAGCCTTGCTTTCATTGAAACCCTGATCACTGTACCGAAGCATCTCAAGGATCAGGCCGAAACGCTGCGCGCGACGGGAGAAACGGTGGTATTCCTTGCCTACGGCGGGCGACCTGCGGGCCTCATCAGTGTCGCCGATCCGATCAAGGCGTCCACCGCGGAAGCCCTCCGGGAACTCGCGGCCGAAGGCATACGTGTTGTCATGCTGACGGGTGACAACGAAACCACGGCCCGTGCCGTTGCCAATCGCCTGGGCATCACCGAAGTGCACGCGGAGGTATTGCCGCAGGAGAAAGGCGCGGTGGTGAAGGCGCTCAGAGCCGAAGGCCGTTCGGTGGCCATGGCCGGTGACGGCGTCAATGACGCGCCCGCGCTCGCCGAAGCCGAAGTCGGCATCGCCATGGGCACGGGTTCGGATGTGGCCATACAGAGCGCCGGAGTCACGCTGGTGAAAGGCGATTTGCGCGGCATTGTCCGCGCACGAAAACTGTCGCGAGCCACCATGCGCAATATCCGGCAGAACCTTTTTCTGGCCTTCGTCTATAACGCCATCGGTGTTCCGATTGCGGCTGGTGTGCTGTTTCCATTCACGGGCTTGCTGCTCAATCCGATGATCGCGGCACTGGCGATGAGCCTGTCGTCGGTGTCGGTAGTGACCAATGCCCTTCGTCTGCGCTCGGCGCAGATCTAGGCGATTGGAATGCAATCGTTTAAATATAACTATTTGTTTTTCAAGGATATTATGATTATCTATCCACTTCTGCTGAAGTTTTCGCTGGCGGTGATGCTGTGTTCAGCACCGATGCACGTCGAGGCGCAGGATCGTTCCACGGAACCTGCGTCGCGCAGTAATCCTGCGGACTCCACTGTGCAGGTACCTTCCGCCGTCTATCGATCTGCGTTTGCCGGATACCACGGCTTTGCCGAACAGAAGGTGGCCGATTGGCGCGAGAGCAATGACAAGGTGGGCCAGATCGGCGGATGGCGAGCCTATGCAAGGGAAGCAAAGACTCCTGATCCCGCCCAAAGGCCGGACGCCGGCACCCATTCGACCGACAAGCCGGTTCCAGCGGATGCAGGCGAACCACACCAGCATCGCTAGGGGGAAGCATGCAAAACGACATGAAAGTCCGACGCCGTTACTTTCCGGTTCAGCTGCTGGCATCGGCAATTGTGCTTGTCGTGTTATCGGGTTGTGCCGGGTTCAGTCCGGATGGCGGCTTTGGCACGGTCGAACAGGTGGCGCGAGAGCATCTGGCCAAGGACGTGATTCGCGCGAATTCGCCGGAGGCAGAGGACTCGATCGGGCGGCGTGTTGGTGAGTTGCTCGCGAAACCCCTGACAGTCGAAGACGCGGTTCAGATTGCATTGCTCAACAACCGGGGCCTGCAGGCCTCGTTCCAGGAACTGGGTATTTCCGAGGCGGAACTGGTGCAGGCAGGGCGGCTGCCCAATCCGCGTTTTTCCATGCTTCGCGTGCGCAACAACGATGATTTCAAGATCGAGCAGACGCTGACCTTCAACGTGATGTCGCTGGTTCTGATGCCCCAGGTTTCGGAAATGGAGAAGCGTCGCTTCGCACGCACGCAGCGTGCCGTTGCCGCGGATGCCATTGCGCTGGCAGCGGAAACGCGAAAAGCCTATTTCAATGCGCTCGCTTCGGAAGAAAGCCTTCGCTACATGGAGAAGGTTCGCGTTGCCGCCGAGGCGGGGGCCGAGTTGGGCCGGCGCATGGCGCAGGCGGGCAACTGGAGCAGCCTCGCGCAGGCGCGCGAGCAGGGCTTTTATGCTGATGTCGCGCTCAATCAGGCACGTGCCGGACAGCGCCAACTGGCCTCGCGCGAAAAACTGACGCGCCTGATGGGTCTGTGGGGTGACCAGACGCAATATCGCCTGCCCGAACGCCTGCCCGATCTTCCGCAGGGGGCGAATGAACTGCCTGACGTCGAGCAGAAGGCGATCGCGCAGCGGCTGGACGTGCAGGCCGCCAAATACGATACCGAAGCCCTTGCCGCGAACCTCGGTCTCACCCGCACCACGCGTTTCATTAATGCCCTGGAGTTCGGTCCGGCCCGCGCGCTCGAAGGGGCGAAAGGCGGACCGTACAAGCGCGGCTATGAAGTGAGTTTCGAGCTGCCGCTGTTCGACTGGGGCAGCTCCCGGGTGGCGAGAGCGGAGGCGATCTACATGCAGTCGGTGAATCGCGCCGCGCAGACGGCCATCGAGGCGCGCTCAGAAGTGCGCGAGGCCTACGGCACCTATCGATCGAGCTATGACATCGTACGGCATATCCGCGATGAGGTCGTGCCGCTTCGCAAGCGAATTTCAGAGGAGAACCAGTTGCGATATAACGGCATGCTGATCGGCGTGTTTGACCTGCTGGCCGATGCTCGCGCACAGGTGCTCGGTGTCAACAGCTATATCGAGGCCCTGCGTGATTTCTGGCTGGCGCAGGCCGATCTGGACACGGCGCTCGTCGGCAAACCGTCATTGAGCGCGCTTCCCGCATCGGGCATGGCGGTTGCCGGGTCGCCGGCCGGGCATTAGGGGGGCGGCCATGGAGAACGCGAACATGAAGCGCAGAAACTTTCTGGGTGGGACGGCTGTGGCTGGTGCGGCAGTGGCCGCAGCGTCGGTCGGCAAAGCGGCGATGGCGGCCCTGCCCGAGCCGGTATTGCAGACGCGCAGCGATACCATGCCGCCGCTGCTGCCATCCAGCGGTCAGCCCTACAACCCGGTGGTGACACTCAATGGCTGGACGCTGCCCTGGCGGATGAACAATGGCGTCAAGGAGTTTCATCTGGTCGCCGAACCGGTGGTGCGCGAAATGGCGCCGGGCTTCAAGGCCCACCTGTGGGGGTACAACGGGCAGTCGCCGGGACCCACGATCGAAGTGGTGGAGGGCGACCGGCTGCGCATCTTTGTGACCAACCGCCTGCCTGAACACACGTCGGTGCACTGGCATGGTCAGCGCCTGCCCAATGGCATGGATGGTGTCTCCGGACTCACGCAGAAATCAATACTGCCGGGCAAGACCTTTGTGTATGAGTTTGTTGCCCGCCGTCCCGGCACCTTCATGTACCACCCGCACGCCGACGAGATGACACAGATGGCCATGGGGATGATGGGCATGTGGATCACACATCCGAAGGCGAAGCACCCGCTGATTGACGAGGTCAACCGCGATTTCTGCATCCTGCTCAATGCCTACGACATCGACCCGGGCAGCTACACCCCGAAAACATCGACCATGCTCGAATTCAACCTGTGGTCCTGGAACAGCCGCATCTTTCCGGGCATCGATTCGCTCAATGTCCGTCTGAACGACCGCGTGCGAATCCGGATCGGCAACCTCACCATGACCAACCATCCCATGCACCTGCATGGCCACGAGTTTCAGGTTACGGGTTCCGACGGCGGGCCCCTGCCGAAGCCCGCGCGTCACTCCGAAGTCACCACGGACCTAGCCGTGGGTCAGATGAAGCAGATCGAGTTCGTCGCAGATGAGGAGGGCGACTGGGCATTTCATTGCCACAAGAGCCACCACACAATGAACGCCATGGGGCATGACACGCCCAACCTGATCGGCGTCGACCATCGCGGCCTGGCGCGCCAGATCACCAACCTGATCCCCGACTACATGGTGATGGGTGAGCGCGGCATGGCTGACATGACGGAGATGGAAATGCCGATACCGGAGAATACCGTTCCCATGATGACTGGCGACGGGCCCTTCGGGTCGGTGGAAATGGGCGGCATGTTCAGTGTGGTGAAAGTCCGGCGCGGGCAGAAGCCGGGGGACTATTCCAATCCAGGCTGGTATGCACATCCGGCAGGAACCGTCGCATACGAGTGGACCGGCAGTCTGCCGGAACCCGCGCGGATCGACGCGGCGGGCGGCCAGTCCATGCCGCTCATCCAGAAGCCGAAGAAGGACCCCGAGGTGCTCATCCGCAAGCCCTCCGTTCATTCGGAACATTGAAACGTTTATTAAGGACAGGAGTAAGCATGAATCCCGCAATCATCGTTGGTGTCGCCCTCGCTGCATCGCTCGCTTCATTCCAGCTTGGCGCGCATGACGAACCGCCGGGCGCCAAGGCCGGCAAGGCCCATGCGGCCGTGCACAAGGAGCAGCAGGTTTGGGGTATTGCCGGGGAGGTCAAGGCGGCGAAGCGAACGATCGAGATATCCATGCTGGATACCATGCGCTTCAGTCCCGACAAGATTGAAGTCGCACCGGGTGAGACCGTGCGCTTCGTGCTGAAGAACTCGGGGCAGCAGACCCATGAAATGGTCATCGGCACGCGAAAGACGCTGGATGAACATGCCGCGCTGATGCTCAAATTTCCCAGCATGGAGCACGAAGAGCCGCACATGGTGCATGTGGGCGCGCAGAAAACGGGTGAACTCGTCTGGCAATTCAATCGCGCGGGCGAGTTCGAATTTGCCTGCCTTATTGCAGGGCACTATCAGGCAGGCATGCGTGGCACCATTCGCGTGGCGCGGGCCGCGGGCAAAGCTAAATAGGCATCGGAGGATACGGATATGAACATTGGAATAAAAGCGATGGTACTGGCCCTCCTGCTGGCCGCAGGCAACCTGGCGGCGGCGCAGTCTTCAGAGTCGATGACCAACGGCGAGGTGAGACGCGTGGACAAGGCGGCCGAGCGCATCACGCTGAAACACGAGGACATCAAGAACCTGGAGATGCCGGCAATGACCATGGTCTTTCGCGTCAGTGATCCGGCCATGCTGGAACGGGTGAAGGTCGGGGACAAAGTGAGGTTCGCCGCGGAAGACGTTAAGGGCAATGTCACGCTGATGAAGCTGGAGCCGGTTCGCTGACCAAAAGCCAAGCCTGCGATAATCCGGTGTTCCATTCTCTGCCGGATCATTCATGTCTGAAGTCACGCCCGCAGCCGGGACCGCTGCGCCTCCCACGGCGATAACACCCTGGCTGATCTACCTCACCTTCACCAAGACCTCGCTCTCCGGATTCGGGGGCACGCTTTTCTGGGCGCGCCGCAAGCTGGTGGAAGACCTCAAGTGGCTCACGGCCGCTGAATTCAATGAGACCTATGCGTTGGGGCAGGTGATACCCGGCGCCAACATGTACAACTTTGCGATTCTCTTCGGCTACCGCCACGCGGGCGTGCGCGGCGCGGTTGCCGGCGCGCTGGGATTTTTCAGCATGCCCATGTTTGTGGTGCTGGCCGCGGCCCTGTTCTATCAGCATTTCGGAACATTGCCGCTGGTGAACAAGGCGCTGACCGGCATGTTTGCGGTGGTGGTGGGCCTGACTATCGCGAATGCCTACAAAATGGCCCTGGGCCAGCCGAGGACATGGCGGCCCTGGACATTCAGTCTTGTGACCTTCGCTGCTGTGGGCGCTTTGCGCTGGCCACTGCTTGCGGTGATGCTGGCGCTGGCGCCCCTTGCCATCGGCCAGGCGTGGCGCGATGGCGCGGCGAATGCATCCGGCAACAAAGGGGGCGCATGATGCAGCAGGACAATCTGTGGGAAATGGCGCTTCACTACATGCTGTTCGCCGCCATCGCGGTGGGCGGCCTGGGTTCGGTGATCCCGGAAATCCAGCGCTACGTGGTGGAACAGAACGGCTGGTTCACCGCGCGCCAGTTCGGCGAAATTTATGCATTGTCCCAGGTGATTCCAGGACCCAACGTGATGATCGTGACCATGATGGGCTGGCTGGTGTCGAGCTGGCAGGGAGCCATCGTTGTGACCATCGCCCTGTTCACGCCGGGATCCATCATCGCCTCGCTGGTGATACGCGCCGGCGCCAACGACCCGGAAGCGCGCGGCGCACTGGCGGTGAGAAGAGGTCTTGCTCCGGTGGTCATCGGACTATCCATGTCCACTGCCTGGATCATGCTGTCCACCATCATCGGTGAGTGGCAGGGCGTGGTCCTCACGCTTGCGACCGTCATCTGCGTGCTGCGGACCCGGCTCAATCCGCTTTGGCTGATCGGGGCAGGGGCGGTGATGGGCGTTCTTGGAGTGGTCTAGTTGTACCCGCTTTGATTCGGGGGGGCTTCAGAAGCCCGGCATTTTCAGACCGATCCAGGCGCGTTGAAAGTTGAAGCCATATCTTGTTCTGCTTTGGCACTCAAGGTTTGATAACGGGCAATATTCGTATTCGCACTGATTGATCGGTCACAGTGACCATTGCCCCGGCTGCAAGGGCGTCTTCTATACGTGGCCATATTTCCTCAATCAAACGGGCGACTGCGTTCGCGTCGAGACCCTCCTTGCGAATACGCAGGACGGAGGGCAATGTCGCACCACTGGTGGCCATCAGTGCGTGGAAATCGGCGTCGAGCGTGACGCAGGTTCGCTGTTCGGCCCGTGCCCGTTCCAGGATGGATCTGTCGTCGGCCTGGCTCATGCCAATATCGGCAACATGCACCACATCCCATCCCGTATTGGTAAGGCGTGAGCCTGTTGTTCGAGGCAATCCCTGGTCGAGCAACAGGCGTTTCACACAGTTTCGATCGGAAGCACACTGTCGTCGAGGTTCCGGGCGGCGAATTCGAGCGCCTGCCGAATATCCTCGGGTTCGAGTTCGGGATACTCGGCGCGCAGATCGTCCCAATTTGGATAGAGGGCCAGCGCTTCGATTACACGCCGAACAGTCAATCGCATGCCCCGAATGGTCGGCTGCCCGTTGACGATTGCAGGATTGCAGGTGATGCGATCAAATTGTGCCATTGGAATAGCTCCACCAGAACTGAT
>CAIUKQ010000324.1 GCA_903899705.1 uncultured beta proteobacterium | reverse complement strand
CTGTGGGTGTAAGTCCCACCGTAAGTTGATCACAGCGAACGAAGCAAAGCGCAACTGCATGAGGGTGACCGAGTGTGGGAAGGAAGCGTGGAGCGAAGCTGCGAGCCGATGAACAAGAACCGGATAGAAGGCGTTGCCGAGCAGGGCGAGCGGGCCAAATACCGCGAAGCTCTCGTGATCAAGGCGAGGTGGCGTAAATCCGGCGGTTGTGCAGTGAAGGAGTGCGTTCTTACCTGGGGAGACCTCGCCTCATGGCTGAAAGGCCGACGTGGAGACACGGAGCGAGGAGTCAGCAGCGGCCATAGTAGCTGCCTTTATGGGGCGAAGGGCCAAAGGAATAGGAGAAGGCGCCCTTGGACTCTCGGTGATGGACTATCTCAGATGTTCGCACTAGCGAAGCTCGCCGACATGGTGAATAGGGTGAAGCCCGAAGCACTTCGGCAGCGAGAAACCAGACCCGGGGGACCCAAGACCAGCAACTTCAGGTGGCGCGCAGTGATTCACTGCTGCGATCCGACCTCAACTATTCCAACCGCCCGGTGCGGACCCGCATGCCGGGTGGTGTGGGAGGGGAGCGGTCATTCTTGACCGCCCCCTATCCCGATTACGCGAATTTTAAGACAGTCGATCAGCTGTTCGCAGCAGAGCCTGCGCGACGGATCTTGTAATTCAGCATCACCAGCAACAACACGTGCAGCGCCGCGCCTCCGTTGTGGATCACCGCCAGCGCCAGAGGATAATTCAGGAAGACGGTCAGCACTCCGGTCGCGAATTGCAGCGCGATCCCGGCCAGCAGCCAGCGCGCGGTTTTCTGCAGCCCATCGATCTTGATGGACTTGAGCGCGACCCATGCAGTCAGCGCAATCGCGACCACAGCGACGACGCGGTGCGTCCAGTGAATCGCAGTGTATGCAGCGGCAGGAAGGAACTCGCCGCTGGCAGTTCTGCCCAGATCGCGCCATAGCGCAAAACCGTTGGTGAAATCCATCGTTGGAAAAAAATCACCTTGGCACAGCGGAAGGTCCGGGCAGGCCAATGCGGCGTAATTGGTACTGACCCAGCCGCCAAGCGCAATCTGGATTGCCAGCAGCACGAGCGCCAGCAGTGCCAGTGCGCGCGGCGCAGCACTCGCTGGCGCTACCGGCGGATGAGCGCTACGGCTCGCGCCGAACCAGGTCAATAGCCCCAGCAAGGTGATGCCCAGCAGCAGGTGTATGGTGACGATCACCGGCTGCAGTTTCATGGTGACCGTCCATGCGCCGAACGCCCCTTGCAGGCACACAAATGCAAACAATACGGTGGGGAATGCCGGCGATGATCTTGGTTCTCCGCGGCCCGGCTTCAGCCACAGCCGCCATGAGATCAACATCAATGCCACGATCAATACGCCGATGCCCATCGCGAGGTAGCGGTGAATCATTTCGACCCACGCCTTGAAGACGGTTACCGGCCCGGTCGGTGCCGCGGCTTCGGCGGCGCTGATGTCTGCATGCGCATGCACTGGGTTGGACTGCCCGTAGCATCCGGGCCAGTCCGGGCAGCCAAGCCCGGAGTCGGTCAGGCGCGTAAAGGCGCCGAACATGATCAACTCGAAGGTCAGAAACAGCGTGACCCAGATCAGCTTGCGATATTTGTCGGCATCCTTCGACGCCCATACGGTTGCCAACGGCAACAATGCTGCGAGCAGGCCCAACGTTGCAAGCTGGATCAGCATGATTTTTCCCGCGCGAAGCGAGATCGGAATTTTGCGGATGCAATATGGCGCACGGCGTTGTCGTTCATATGGCCATTCATATGCGTCGTTTCATAGTGTAGATAAGATCACAAGCGAGAGCGTAGCACAGCAGCGAGCGTAGGGTGGGTCAAGCACATCATCGAATTTAAGCGGCGGGTGTGCCGCCCTACAAATACTGCTCGACTTTAAGCAGGGTGAGCAATCCCATGATTGCGAAGATGGCGGCTGCAATCGAGTGCACGAGCTTCATGGGGATTTTCGCCGCGAATTTGTTGCCGACGAAGACCGCGGGCACGTCGGCGATCAGCATGCCGAGGGTGGTGCCGATGACGACCATGAGCGGAGCGCCATAATGCGCTGCCAGCGCGACTGTGGCGATTTGTGTCTTGTCGCCCATCTCTGCGAGAAAGAACGTGATCAGAGTCGCGCCGAATACGCCCAGGTGTTTCGCGACCTGCGTTTCCTCTTCTTCGATCTCGTCGGGGATCATCGTCCACACTGCCATCCCGATGAACGACAGGCCCAACACCCAACGCATGATCTCGGGACTGATGACGGCTGTGATCCACGCACCGAATGCGCCCGCCAGTCCGTGATTGACCAGCGTTGCGCACAGGATGCCGGCGATGATGGGCAGCGGCTTCCGGAAACGCGCTGCGAGAATAAATGCGAGCAGCTGCGTCTTGTCGCCGATTTCCGCCAGAGCGACCACACCGGTCGAGAGCCACAGGGATTCCATTTGTGCTTTCAGTGCAGGGCGTAGGGCGGGTCACACCCGCCAAAGCAAACGCTGGCAGTGTCGGGTGTGACCCGCCCTACACAGTGTTGTCGGGCACGACGATTTATTTATGCGGGTTATATATGCTCGCCGCCCTAATCCAGCTTGACCTTCGCGGCCTTGATGACCGCTTCCCACTTGCCGATCTCGCTCTTTATGAGCGTGCCGAATTGCTCCGGCGTCCCGGCGACGGGATCGGAGCCCATTTCGTCGAGGCGCTGTTTCACGTCCGGCATCCTGATCGCTTTCAGCATGCCCTCGTTGAGCTTGGCGATGATGTCCCGCGGCACATTGGCGGGCGCAACGACGCCATACCATGCCGTGGCCTCGAATCCCGGCACGCCCGATTCATTGAGCGTAGGCACGTTAGGCAGCAGTGCGGAGCGCTTGGCGCTGGTCACCGCCAGCGCACGCAGCTTGCCGCCTTTGATCTGCGGAATGATCGGGATCATGCTCTCGAAGGTAAGAGGCACCTGTCCGCCGATCACGTCGATGATGGCGGGCCCGCTGCCGGTGTACGGGATGTGCGTCATGTCGAGCTTGGTCATGTACTTGAAGAGTTCCGCCGTCAGATGCTGCGGAGTGCCGGGGCCGGCCGATGCGTAATTGAACTGGCCGGGCCGCGCTTTCAGCAGCGCAATGAACTCGCGGGAATTTTTTGCCGGCAGCGACGGCGTGACCGCGAGCACCAGCGGAACCGAAGCGACTTCGATCACCGGCGCCAGATCTTTGAGCGGATCGTACGGCAGCTTGGCGTAGAGCGTGGCGTTGATGGCAAGCGGCCCGCTGGCGCCCATCAGCAGCGTGTAACCGTCGGGGGCGGATTTCGCGACGAGGTCGGTGCCTACGTTGCCGCCGGCTCCGGGCTTCGCTTCCACGATCACCGGCTGCTTCCAGTCCTCGTACAGCTTCTGGCCGATCAGGCGCGCGAGTATGTCGGTCGCGCCGCCGGGGGCGTACGGTGCGTAGATGCGGATCGGTTTATTCGGATAGGTCTGTGCGGCGATGTTGTAAGCGAATCCGCATGCGCTCAATGCGAGAGTGTATGCGCAGACGCGTGCAGTATTGCGGTGGAGGTTCAACATGATTGCGGCCTTTCCATTAAGAGGTGCGGCGAGTTGCGGCGAATGCATTCAGCTTCGGAGCACACAGTATGTGTGCGCAGACTAGTCCTGAGATTGATGCCTGTCAAAGAAGGCGGCGACGACCACGGGGGCTGGCGTCGCTGCCGCACAGATGCGTTCATTTTTGCGGAGGATCGGCAAGCCACAGGCGGCGCCAACCTTCGTGACCGAGCCGGTGCATGGTTTCGATGTTGCGGTCGAAGATCGCGGCGGCATCCGGATAGGCTGCGACGGCGCGATCGATGCTCGCCTCGCGCAGCAGGTGCAGGGTCGGGTAGGGCGCGCGGTTGGTGTAGTTGCTGATATCGTCGGGCGCGCTGTTGGCGAACTCGTACTTCGGATGCAGGCTCGCGATCTGGATTATGCCGGCCAGCCCCATATTCCTGATGGCGGCATCGGCCTCGCCGAGGAAGAAGTGGTAGTCGATGAATTCGTTCATCACCAGCGGATGGATGAGCAGCGTGGTGTCGAGTTCCTGGGGATCGGACTGCACCAGCAGCTCCAGTTCGTGTGCAAGCTCGGCGAGCAACTCGTCTGCGCTGCGCGCTGCGGTGACCGCGAAGCGTATCTGCTTCTTGTTGTAAACCGCTTTGGCGAACGGGCACAGGTTGAGCCCGATGACGGCGCGCTCCAGCCAGCGCCGCGTGCCGGCTTCGCATGCGCCGGCCGCCGCTGCATCGGCGTAGGGCATCAAGACTTCGGTCATTTGCCGTGGCCGTTGCTAAAGATTCTGCGGCAGGGCATTCACAGATTGGCGCCCGCGCGCTCCGCGATGCAATCGCTTCCTGCGAGCTCGAAGTCGCGGCACACCGTCGGCCTGCGCTCGTAGATACGGCAGCGCATGGTGTTGCGGTCGAGGGCGGCGCACCAGCCGTCTGCCAGGCGCGCCATGATTTGACCTCCCCAGCGGTCCGTCTCGCTCAATTCTGGCGGCACATCATCCTCGCCCATGAGCATCACTTCCAGCTTGCAGCAGCAGGCCCTGCAGGTAGCGCACGTGATGGTGCGGCTCGCGCCCGGTTCTGGCTGATCGTCCACCCGTGCGCTCAGCGTTCCGTGCGTCACGATGTTCCTTCATCGATTTCCATGAGGCATTCATTCTACCGGAGGGCGCCGGCGAAATCCCTGTGTGCCTTAGGGGCATCGCAAAAAGGTGTGCGCTACTCTGCATGCCCAGCGTTGAAAGTGGGTTTAAGGCGTTATACTATTCCGGTTCCTGAAACCCATGCCCCGGCCGACGCGGGCAAGTTCACTTCCTGAGGACTCATCATGCTCAAGCAACGCCTTGCAATAGCGGCGATCGCCACCGCCGCGGTCATTTCTAGTGCAGCACCGGCGCACGCGCAGCCGTATCCGAACCGCGTCATACGCATCTTCGCCTCGGAGGCGGGCAGCAATGTGGACTTGGTCGCGCGCGTGCTCGCGCAGGGGCTTTCCACCAGCCTCGGCCGCCAGTTGATCGTGGACAATCGGCCCGGCATCGTCGCGATCGAGACTACTGCCAAGGCGCCGGCCGATGGCTATACGCTGCTCTTATACACCAGCGCGGTGTGGACCCTGCCGCTGATGAAGGAAACGAGTTTCGATCCAGTCAAGGATCTGGTGCCGATCACGCTGGCGACCAATTCACCGCTGTTTCTCTTCATAAACCCGACGGTGCCG
>CAIUKQ010000323.1 GCA_903899705.1 uncultured beta proteobacterium | reverse complement strand
TCACCGAACACCGCTGCGGCAAGTACCGCGCCCGCGGGAATCCGTATGAAGGTGTGAACCGAATCCCAAAGGCTGTCCACCCAGGGAAATTTATCGACGAAGAACTCGACAAATGTCATGAAGCCCGCCGCCCAAAGGACCATGGGATTTTGCAACATGGCCAGATGGGAGGGCAATTCAATCCAGCCGTAAAAGCCGGCAAGTCCCACCAGAAGCAAGGTGGCATAAAGGCGCAGGCCGCTGCCCCAGGCCAGCGCCGCGGCTATTGCAAGATCTGCGATCGGGGGCATGTTGTCAGAGGGGCCGCGAAAGGAAGATTCACGGCCATGGGGCTCAGGTGTTCTGAATCACGATGTTGGGAAACTTCGAGCTCATGTCCTTCGCCTGTTCGGACAGCTTGACCGCGATGCGCCGGCCAATCTTGCGGTAGATCTCCGCCGCGACGCTTTTCGGATCGGCAACCACCGTGGGCCGCCCCGCGTCCGTCTGCTCGCGAATCTTGATGTCCAGGGGCAGCTGACCAAGCAATTCGGTGCCGTAGTCATGGCACATCTTCTCCGCGCCGCCGCTGCCGAATATGGCTTCGGCATGCCCGCAGTTCGAGCAGATGTGCATGGACATGTTCTCGACAATCCCGAGGATCGGGATGCTCACCTTCTCGAACATCTTCAGACCCTTGCGCGCATCGATCAGGGCGATGTCCTGCGGCGTGGTGACGATCACCACGCCCGTCACCGGCACCTTTTGTGCCAGCGTCAGCTGGATGTCGCCGGTCCCCGGCGGCAGGTCGACCACGAGGTAATCGACATCCTTCCAGTGCGTCTGGTTCACCAGTTGCTCCAGGGCCTGCGTGACCATGGGTCCGCGCCACACCATGGGGGTGTCGGCGGCGATCATGTAACCGATGGAAATCGACTGCAGGCCATGGCCCATCATCGGCTCCATCATCTTGCCGTCCTTCGATTCGGGCTTGCCTGCGATGCCCAGCATCATCGGCTGCGAAGGGCCGTAGATGTCCGCGTCGAGAATGCCCACCGTTGCGCCTTCGTCGGCAAGAGCCAGCGCGATGTTGACCGCGGTGGTGGACTTGCCGACACCGCCCTTGCCGGAGGCAACGGCGATGATGTTTTTCACGCCGGGCACCAGCTTCACGCCGCGCTGTACTGAGTGGGCGTCGATGCGGCTGACCACCTTGACTTCAACCTTCGCCGCTCCCGGCAGCTTGGCGAGACAGGCCTGAATCGCCTCGCCGATGGGCTCGCGCTGGGTTCGGCTCGGGTAACCCAATGTGGCTTCAACCGATATGTGCCCGCCGTCAATTTTGATGCTTGTTATGGATTTGGTCGCAACCAAATCCTTGCCGGTATTGGGATCGATCACTGCCTGCAGCGCGTCCTTGACCTGATCCTGGGTAATTGCCATATGCGATGCTCCAACCTGCCAAAGGGAACTGATTCTACTGGAAGCGCGAAACCCCTCTGATGCGAGCTAACCCGCGCTAAAATAAGGGTTTTTAAGACTTAGAAAGAATAAGGGTGCGGTGCCCCCTTATATCTCCCCCAACGTCTGTTTTTTTCCTTGATTGACATCATGTCCCGCCGTCTTTTCGTCACCACCGCCCTTCCCTACGCCAACGGACCGTTTCATATCGGGCACATCATGGAGTACATCCAGGCCGATATCTGGGTGCGATTCCAGCGCATGCAAGGCAACGAAGTTCATTTCATGGGCGCCGACGACGCCCACGGCGCGCCCATCATGCTGGCTGCGGAAAAGGCCGGTACCACGCCCGAGGCGTTCATCGCCGGCATCTCGGCAGGCCGCAAACAGTACCTCGAGGGCTTTCACATTTCCTTCGACAACTGGCATTCCACGCACTCGGCGGAAAATACCGAGTTGTCGCGCGGCATCTACCAACGGCTGAGGGCCGCCAGCGGCGCCGGCGGCTCGCTCATCACCTCACGCTCTATCGAACAGCTTTTCGACCCGGTCAAGGGCATGTTCCTGGCCGACCGCTACATCAAGGGTGAATGCCCCAACTGCCACGCCAAGGACCAGTACGGCGACGCCTGCGAGAGCTGCAGTTCGGTGTACGAAGCCACGCGCCTCATCAACCCGTATTCAGTGCTCTCAGGCGCCAAGACCGAATTGCGGACCTCGGAGCATTTCTTTTTTCGTTTGTCCGATGCGAAATGCGTCGAGTTTCTCAGGGCGTGGATAGACACACCCGGCCGCCTGCAATCACAGGTGGCGAACAAGGCCAAGGAATGGCTGGATGGCGAAGGCGACAAGGCACTGGGCGACTGGGACATCTCGCGCGACGCGCCTTACTTCGGCATCGAGATTCCGGATGCCCCGGGCAAGTATTTCTATGTGTGGCTAGACGCTCCCGTCGGTTATTTCGCCAGCCTGAAGCAATATTGCGAAAGAAAGGGCATCGATTTCAATGCCTTTGTCGACCCTGCCGCCAGCAAGGCGGCCGGCACCGAGATGGTCCACTTCATCGGCAAGGACATCATCTATTTCCATACCCTGTTCTGGCCGGCCATGCTGCAGTTCTCCGGCTACAAGGTGCCCGACCACATTTTCGTGCACGGCTTCATCAATGTCGGCGGCGAGAAAATGAGCAAGTCGCGCGGCACCGGGATATCGCCGTTGAAGTACCTGGAACTGGGCATGAACCCGGAGTGGCTGCGCTACTACATCGCGGCAAAGCTCAATGCCAATGTCGAGGATCTGGAGTTCACCGCCGAGGATTTCTTTGCGCGGGTGAACAGTGACCTGATCGGCAAGTACGTGAACATTGCGAGCCGGGCGGCGGGCTTTCTGACCAGCCGCTTCGAGGGCAACCTGAAGCCGGACACCGGCTGGAAGAATCGCTTCGCCGCCGTGGAAGCCGAACGGGACATTCGCGAAGCCATTGAAAACCGGGAACTCGGCAAGGCCATGCGCGTCGCCATGGCCTTCGCCGACCGCGTCAACCAGCACTTTGATGCCGAACAGCCCTGGACCCTTGCGAAGCAGAAGACCGATGCGGCGCTCGATGCACTCCAGGCCTGCTGCTCGGAATGCATTGCCGCGTTTCACGCTCTGAGCGTCTGGCTCGCCCCCGTCATTCCGGAGACGTCCAATCAGGCCATGGCGTTTCTCGGCGGCGCCTCTCCGGTTCGCTGGAGCGATTGGGACAAGGCACCGAAACAAATCGGCAAATACTCGCACCTCATGACCCGCGTCGACGAAAAGCAGCTCGACGGACTCCTCGATATCGCCCCCGCTGCCGCCACCAAGGAACCCAAAAAAGTGAACGAAACAGCAAAACCGGCCGTACCCGCTGCGGCACCCGCCGCCGCCCCGGCACAGGGCCCGGTGCATATCGGCATCGAAGACTTCGCCAAAGTCGACCTGCGCGTTGCAAAGATCGTCAAGGCCGAGCATGTCGAAGGCGCAGACAAGCTCCTGAAACTCACGCTCGACATCGGCACGGAGACGCGCACGGTGTTTGCCGGCATCAAGTCGGCCTATGACCCGGCCAAACTCGAGGGCCGCCTCACCGTGATGGTGGCCAATCTTGCGCCACGCAAGATGAAATTCGGCATGTCCGAGGGCATGGTTCTGGCGGCAAGCGGCAGCGAACCCGGAATATTCCTGCTCGCCCCCGACGCCGGTGCGCAGCCGGGCATGAAGATCAAGTGATGCGCCGGATCAGCCGGTAAGATCGGCATCGAAATCACACCGTGCCCAATGTGACGCCCCTGCAGAACATTCTCGTCGTTGTCATGTTGTGGCTGGCCGTCGGCCTTGCCGGCCTGGCGTTTCCGAGAAATCTGCGGATCGTGACGAAGCTCTTGTTTCCGATCGGGGCGGCCGGCGCGCTGGCCCTAGCGGTGTCGGGATACTCAGCGGTGACCGGTGCGGTCGACACCCTGATCCTTCCGCTGGGCCTGCCGGACCTGCCCTTTCACCTGCGCCTCGATGCGCTGTCGGGATTCTTCCTCATGCTGCTGGGCGCGGTGGGCACAGGCGTGTCGGTGTACGCGGCGGGTTACCTGCGCGCGGGAGAAGCCTCCGCACCCGGGGTGCAATGCTTCTTCTTCCAAGTGTTCCTTGCCAGCATGGCGCTGGTGACGATTGCCAACGACGCCTATGCCTTCATGGTGTTCTGGGAAACCATGGCGCTGTCCTCG
Organism: uncultured beta proteobacterium; assembly: GCA_903899705.1. Taxonomy (GTDB): domain Bacteria; phylum Pseudomonadota; class Gammaproteobacteria; order Burkholderiales; family SG8-39; genus 2-02-FULL-62-17. The sequence goes on along the minus strand of CAIUKQ010000323.1, from coordinate 5,030 downwards.
TACTTCCTGGTCGTGAGCGATCACGAGCAGCCCGACATCCGCCGCGCGGCGTTTCTTTACCTGCTGATGGCTCATGTGGGGGCGGTGGCCATCCTTCTGTGTTTCGGCGTCCTGCAGGGCGGCACCGGCGACTACACCTTCGACTCGATGCGCGGAGTCGAGCACACGCCGTTCTGGGGCACGGTTGCCTTCGCGCTTGCATTGGCGGGATTCGGCGGCAAGGCGGGCATCGTGCCGCTTCACGTGTGGCTGCCCGAGGCGCACCCGGCCGCGCCTTCGCCGGCCTCGGCGCTTCTCAGCGCCGTCATGCTCAAAATCGCCGTCTACGGATTCCTGCGAATCATGTTCGACCTGCTCGACACTTCGGTCTGGTGGTGGGGCGTGGTGGTGCTCGCTCTGGGTCTGATCACAGCCCTGTATGGCGTGATTTTCTCCGCGGTGCAAAGCGACATGAAGCGCCTGCTCGCCTGGTCATCCATCGAGAACATCGGTTTCATCTTCGCCGGCCTGGGCCTTGCCATCACCTTTCGCGCCTACGGCATGGGCGCGCTGGCCGCACTCGCACTGACCGCCGCGCTGTACCACTCGCTCAACCACGGGTTCTTCAAGAGCCTTCTGTTCCTTGCCACCGGTTCGGTACTGCATGCCACCAGCGAGCGATCGCTGGGCAAACTCGGCGGCCTGATCCACCGCATGCCCTGGGTGGCCTGGCTCGCCCTGGTCGGAACGCTCGGCATCGCCGGCGTACCACCGCTGAACGGATTTGTGTCCGAATGGATGCTGCTGCAGGCTTTCCTGTTCACGCCGGGCCTGCCGCACCCCTATCTGAACATGTTTATCCCGGTCGCAACTGCCGTCGCCGTGCTTGCTGCCGCGCTGGCGGGTTATGTCATGGTGAAGTTCTACGGCGTGGTGTTCCTCGGACGGCCGCGGGAGGAGAAGCTCATTGAGGCACACGATGCAGGCGCCTGGGAGAAGATCGGGCTCGCCTGGCTTGCCGCCGGATGCGTTCTCCTCGGACTCATGCCGGTTGCCGTGGTTGAACTCATCGGCAATATCACCCGACTGCTGGTGGGCCAGTCTCTGGGCAACCCGTCAAACTGGCTGTATCTCGCCCCCATCAACGCCGAGCGATCGAGTTACAGCCCCCTGCTCTTACTCACCGTTGTGGCCCTGGTGGCGCTCGCCACCTGGATGCTGGTGCGCTACTTCTTCCATGGCCGCATCCGCCGCGGGCCGGCATGGGACTGCGGCTTTCCGGCGCAGACTTCCCGCATGCAGGACACCGCCGAAGGATTCGGGCAGCCGGTGAGAGTGGTGTTTGAACCATTTTTTCGCATGCAGCGCGAACTGCCATTGCCTTCGGATCAGTCGCCTCGCTACCGGGTCACGGTCGATGACCATTTCTGGTACTGGATTTACCTGCCCCTCGCGCGGGCCACCGAATTCCTCTCGCGCATGGCAAGCAAGCTGCAGCAGGGTCGCATATCGATCTACCTGCTGTACAGCTTTCTCACCCTGATCGCACTGCTTTTCTTTGTACGATGACGCACCCGCGATGACAACCCTCTCAGGCATCGTCTTGCAATTCTTCGAGCTGCTGCTCGCGGTGCTGGTCGCGCCACTGCTCACCGGATGGGTGAATGTGTGCCGCGCATGGATGCAGAATCGCAGCGCGCCGCCGGTTCTTACACCCTACCGGGTCCTTTTGAAGCTCTTCACCAAGGAACCGGTGCTCGCCTACAACGCGTCTTCGCTTTTCCGCATCACGCCCTACATCCTCTTTGGCTGCATGTGCCTCGCCGCCGCCATCGTGCCCACTCTCAACATCAACCTGCCCATCAATGCCGCCGCGGATGCCATCGCCCTCGTCGGCGTATTCGCCCTGGCGCGTGTGTTCATGGCGCTCGCTGCGATGGACATCGGCACCGCCTTCGGCACGTTGGGTGCCCGCAGGGAAATGATGATCGGCTTTCTCGCCGAACCGGCGCTGCTGATAGTGCTCTTTACCTCCTCACTGATCTCGAACACCACGTCGCTCTCGAGCATCGTCGGCCAGATGGCGCGCATGGATCTGGTGATCTACCCCAGCCTTGCCTTTGCCGGCGTCGCGTACACGATGGTGTCGCTCGCGGAGAACGCGCGCATCCCGGTGGACAATCCGGCCACGCACCTGGAACTCACCATGATCCACGAGGCCATGCTGCTCGAGTACTCCGGGCGCCACCTGGCGCTCATGGAGTGGGCGGCAAGCCTGAAGCTGTTCACCTATTCGTGCATGGGCATCGCGCTGTTTGTTCCCTTCGGCATTTCCGACGGCGACAGCTGGGCCGGCGTGCTGGTCGCCCTGACGGCACTTGCGTTCAAGCTCGCCCTGGGCGGCTCCCTGCTGGCCCTGATCGAAACCATGAGCGCGAAAATGCGAATTTTCCGCGCGCCCGAATTCCTGGGCACCGCCTTCATCCTGGCAGTGCTGGCGATGCTCATCCATCTGCTGCTGGAGACTCCATGAGCAGCACGCAAGCCCTGCTCGCGCCCTCGCTTCCCTCGCAGCTCATCAACCTGCTGGCGGCGGTCATGCTGCTGATTGCATTTGCCATGCTCGCGCAACGCAGGGTGCTCACCCTCATCAACCTGTTTGCCGTCCAGGGCCTGATACTGACCGCATCCACGCTGCTCGTGGCCTGGACGACCTCGCAACCGCACCTTTACTGGTCGGCCCTGATTACACTCGTCCTCAAGGTGCTCGTCCTGCCGTTGATCCTGCACCGGCTGATCCGCAAGCTCAACGTCAAATGGGACGTTGAAACCCTGATCAAGATTCCGACCACCATGATAGTCGGCATCGTGCTCGTGATCCTTTCCTTCAACCTGGCGCTTCCGATCTCGGCACTCTCGGGCACGGTCGCGCGCGGCACCCTTGGCATTGCCATCGCCATCGTGCTGCTCGCCTTCCTGATGATGATCACCCGCTCCAAGGCCGTGCCGCAGGTGATCGGGTTTCTCGCCATGGAGAACGGCCTTTTCTTTGCCGCCACCTCGGCCACCTACGGCATGCCCATGGTGGTGGAACTGGGCATCGCGCTTGACGTGCTGATCGGCATGGTGATCCTGGGCGTGTTCTTCTTCCAGATCCGCGAGCGCTTTGACAGCCTGGACATCCGCCACCTCGAGAAGCTGAAAGAGGACTGAAGGCGATGGAAATCTTCCTTGTGCTCGGATCCCCCCTGCTTGGCGGCGTGCTACTGGCGCTGTGGGGTCATCGCGCAAGGGCCGCGGAGCTCAACGTGGCGATGAGCTGCATCACGTTCCTCGCCGCGGCACTGCTGACATGGCGGGTGATCGCAAACGGCCCGATGATCACCGCCGACGCGCAATTCGCCGTGGACGCGCTCAATGTGTTCCTGGTTGCGCTGACCGCATTCGTGGCAATGACCACGGCGATTTTTTCGCGGCCCTATATGCGCATCGAAGCCGCGCACGGCCGGCTCACCGACGGACGCCTGCGCCTGTATCACGCCATGTACCAGTTGTTCACTTTCACCATGCTGCTGGTGCTGCTCACCAACAACCTGGGCATCCTGTGGGTGGCCACCGAGGCCGCCACGCTGACCACGGTGCTGCTGGTTTCGCTCTACCGGACGCCTGCTTCACTGGAAGCCGCGTGGAAATATTTCATCCTCTGCGGTGTGGGCATCGCGCAGGCGCTGTTTGGCACCATCCTCCTGTACTTCGCCGCGGAGCGGGTGCTGGGCGCGGGCGGCGATGCGCTCCTGTGGACGCGGCTGTCGGCGGTGTCGGGCAGCCTCGAACCCACGGTGATCTCCATAGCGTTTGTATTTCTTCTCGTGGGCTACGGCACCAAGGTGGGCCTCGTGCCCCTGCATAACTGGCTGCCTGATGCGCATGCTGAAGGCCCCACGCCGGTGTCGGCGGTGCTCTCGGGGCTGCTGCTCAATGTGGCGCTGTATGCCCTCGTGCGATGCAAGGTTCTGGTCGACGGATCGCTGCAGTCGCCCTTTGCCGGCAACCTGCTGATGGGATTCGGTCTGCTCTCGGTGGTGGTGGCCGCGTTCTTCCTGTCAAGACAGCGCGACATCAAGCGTCTGTTTGCGTATTCCTCGATTGAACACATGGGCCTCATCACCTTTGCCTTTGGCATGGGCGGTCCGATTGCCAGCTTCGCGGGCCTCCTGCACATGACGGTGCATTCCCTCACCAAGAGCGCCATCTTCTTTGCGGTCGGCCATGCCACACAGAAGGCGGGAACGCAGATAATCGATGAAATTCAAGGACTTATGAAGGTCAATCCCACGGTCGGCTGGGGCCTGCTGCTGGGCTCGCTGGCGATCCTGGGCATGCCGCCCTTTGGCGTGTTTGCCAGTGAATTCCTGATCCTCACGGACGCCATGCGCCATCAGCCCTGGGCCACGCCCATCTTGCTGATATCGCTGGCGGTTGCGTTTGCCGCGGTCATATCGAAAGTGCAGCCCATGGTGTTCGGACATCCCCGCACCGACACCCCCCTGAAGCGTCTGCCATTCACGCCGGCGCAGATCCCCCTCTACGTGCATCTGTCCATCGTGCTGATGCTCGGACTCTACATTCCCCCGCCGCTGGCCGAATGGTATCGCCAGGCGGCGCGGTTGATCGGCTGAGCGACACATGTTCTTCAAGGACCTGAGACTTCCATTGACCCCGCTGGCGGGGGCCGTGCCGGCATGGCATTCGCACATCACGATCGCGCAGCTTGGCGATGTGTGCCGCGCCGCCCGCAACCAGGGTGGACGGCTGGTGGCCTTGTGGGGCGAGGAAGTCCGCCACGGCACTGCCGGTTTTTCCCTGCACCTCGTACTGGCCAATGCCGATGGCGCGCTCTGGCTCACCTGTCCGCTGGATCCGGTGACACCCACCATTCCGGACCTGACGCAATGGTTTGCCTGCGCTGATCGCCAGCAACGGACCCTGAACGATTTGCTGGGCATCACCATTGATGCACAGACCCATACCGCCGACCGCCGACCATGGCT
>CAIUKQ010000322.1 GCA_903899705.1 uncultured beta proteobacterium | reverse complement strand
TGACGATGCGAAACTGGCTGCTACCCGAATATATTGAGGACGTCCTTCCCCCCGAGGCGGCGCGCATTGAGTATTTGCGCGGGGTGCTGCTCGAGCAATTTAAGGTTCACGGGTATGAGCTGGTGGTTCCGCCCATGCTCGAATACGTGGATTCGCTGCTGACGGGCACGGGGCACGATCTGGATTTGCGAACCTTCAAGCTGGTCGACCAGATTTCGGGGCGGATGATGGGAATACGCGCCGACATCACCCCCCAGGTTGCGCGAATCGATTCGCACCTGCTCAATCGAGAAGATGTCACGCGCCTGTGCTACTGCGGAAACGTATTGCACACGCGTCCGAGGGGCCTCGATTCGACCCGCGAGCCGATTCAGATTGGAGCCGAAATTTATGGCCATTCCGGCATCGAAAGCGATCTCGAGATTCAGCGCCTTCTCAGTGCATCGCTTGAAGCCTGCGGCTTGCTCCGCGCCCGGCTGGATATCGGGCACGTGGGCATATTCCGGTCCATCTGCCAGCGCGGAAATATCGATGCCTCGCTGGAAGTCGAACTGCATGAAGGACTTGCCGCAAAGGACCACGCAAGAATCGAGGCACTGGCGTCCCCGCTGGATCGCAATACACGCGAGGCGCTATTGCGTCTGCCCCGTCTCTATGGCGGCACCCAGGTCATCGAAACCGCCCGTGCCCAATTGCCGCAATACCCGGAACTGGTGAAGGCGCTGGAGGATCTCGAACGTTTGTCGAAGGACAATCATTTCGATGTCAGTATTGATCTTGCCGATTTGCGCGGATACCAGTATCACAGCGGGGTGGTTTTTTCAGCTTATGCCGGAAATGCTCAGCCACAACCCGGTGGTGGCAATCTGCGGATCGGGATGAATGCCCTGGCGCTGGGGGGCAGATACGATGAAGTCGGCAAGGCATTCGGCAGGGCTCGCCCGGCCACCGGGTTCAGCCTCGATTTGCGAGACCTGGCAAAGGCGGTTCCGACCTTCGAGCAAAACAACGCCATGCGAGCGCCTTTCGGTGATGAACCGTCGTTGCTGGCGGAGGTGGCGCAGCTCAGAAAAAAGGGCGAAATCGTCATCCAGGTGTTACCGGGATCCGGCGACGGCCAGTCATGCACCACGGAGTTGGTGCGCGTGGACGGCAAGTGGGTCGTTCGGACGCTTTGAACAGAGAAATACTCGCCGCGCGTTTTCGCGGTTAATGCAATGGATGAATATTGATGGGTAGAAATGTCGTCGTAATCGGCACTCAATGGGGTGACGAAGGCAAAGGCAAGGTGGTCGACTGGCTGACTGACCACGCCCAGGGCGTGGTGCGCTTCCAAGGCGGGCACAATGCCGGTCACACGCTTGTCATAGCGGGCAGAAAAACCGTATTGCACCTTGTGCCCTCCGGGGTGTTGCGTGCGGGTGTCACCTGTTACATCGGCAACGGCGTTGTACTTTCACCGGCGGCCTTGATGAAGGAGATCGACGAACTGGAATCGGCGGGAATCGATGTCTGCAGCAGGCTGCGTATCTCCAATGCCTGCACGCTGATTCTTCCCTATCACGCGGCAGTGGACATCGCGCGCGAGGCGGCTCGCGGCGCAGAGAAGATTGGCACCACCGGCCGGGGTATCGGGCCAGCCTATGAAGACAAGGCGGCGCGACGCGCCATCCGCGTCCAGGATCTGCTTTTCCCCGAAAGGTTCTCGGCCAAATTGCGCGAAGTGCTTGATTTCCATAACTTCATGCTGACGCGGCAACTGGGAGCACCGGCCGTCGATTTCGAGGAAACGCGCGATACTGCGCTTGCCTATGCCGAGCGCATGAAACCCCTCGTAGCCGACGTTCCCAAAGAATTGTTTGAGGCCAACCGGGACGGGAAGAACCTGCTGTTCGAAGGAGCCCAGGGTGCGCTGCTCGATGTCGACCATGGCACCTATCCCTATGTGACCTCATCCAATTGCGTCGCCGGCGCAGCTGCGTCGGGCGCGGGGGTCGGTCCGCAAACCCTGCACTATGTGCTTGGCATTACCAAGGCCTATGCGACTCGGGTGGGTTCCGGACCGTTTCCGACAGAACAGGACAATCCGGTGGGCGAGGCGCTGCGAACCCGCGGTTCGGAATTCGGCGCGACCACCGGAAGGCCGCGCCGTTGCGGGTGGTTCGATGCGGCAGCGCTTCGACGCGCAATCATGATCAACGGGGTCTCAGGGCTGTGCATCACCAAGCTCGATATTCTTGATGGAATGCCTGAAATCAAGGTCTGCAATGGTTACAAATATGATGGCGGCATCATCGATTTGTTGCCAAGCGGGGCGGAAGATGCGGCGCGTTGCGAGCCGGTCTATGAAACCCTTGAAGGCTGGAGCGACAGCACGTTCGGCGTCAAAAAGCGCGAGAAACTGCCGCAGAATGCCCGAAAATATCTGGACAAGCTGGAAGCCCTTTGTGGTGTGCCGATCGACATGATATCCACGGGCCCCGATCGGGACGAAACGATCGTCCAGCGACATCCCTTTAAATAACCGCTGGAGCACAAGCATGCTTGAAGGTGTAGTTCCATTCCCCCCGGAATACGCACGGAAATACCGGGAAAAAGGCTATTGGCTCGACAGATCGCTGGCCGAGGAATTCGAGGCGGTATTCAACAAATATGGCGATCGCATCGCGGTCTGGGATGGTGATCGTTCTTACACCTACCGGGATATTGATGCGGTCAGCAGCAGCCTCGCCCTGAACCTGCTGGAACTAGGGCTGAAGAATCTGGATCGCGTCGTCGTCCAATTGCCGAACGTCATCGAGTTCGTGATGACCTATTTCGCGTTGCAGAAAATCGGCTGCATTCCCATCGCAGCGCTTGCAACGCATCGATACGCCGAAGTCAGCCAGTTCGTGGCGCTCTCCGGGGCAACCACCTGCATTTTCCCGGATGTCCAGGGAGACTTTGATTTCCGCCCCATGATTGCCCGCGTCAAGGCCGAGAATTCCCACATGAAATTCGGCCTGGTCTATGGCGATCCGGGTCCGGATTTCATTTCCCTGCGCGACCTGATTGCCAAGCCTGCCAAAAGGGACGTCGGCGAACTCAAATCGATAAAGATCGAACCAACCGATCCGGCGATCTTCCAGTTGTCCGGGGGCACGACGGGTGTTCCCAAATTGATCCCCCGCACACACAACGATTACGCCTACAACACCAAGGCTGCGGTCGAAGTATGCGGCATCGATGCGGAATCCGTACTGCTTCTGGTACTTCCCATTGCGCACAATCTGCCACTGGCCTGCCCGGGTTTGCAGGGATTCATGATGCAAGGGGCAAAGGTGGTGTTGTCCACCAACACCCGGCCTGAAGAGATGTTCAAGCTGATCCAGAAGCACAAGGTTACGCACCTCAAGGTAGTTCCAGCATTGTTGATCCGGCTGGTCAATGACCCGTCGATCGGAAATTTCGACCTGTCGTCGATGAAGGTGATCCAGAGCGGCGGGCAGCGCATGCAGCCCGAAGTCCGCATTCGCACCAAGACCCTGATCCCCAGCGTGACCGTCCAGGAAAACTTCGGAATGTCCGAAGGTGTGTTGATGTTTGTCCGCCTGGACGACCCGGAAAACGTGCGGCTGGAAACCTGCGGCCGTCCGGTTTGCGAGGACGACGAGATTCGCATCGTGGATGACGATGACCGCATTGTGGCTCCGGGCGAGGTGGGGGAGTTCTGCTGTCGCGGGCCGTACACGCTGCGCGGCTATTTCGGTGTTCCCGATTACAACAAGCGCGCCTTCACCTCGGACGGTTTCTACCGCTCAGGAGATCTGATGCGTCAGCATCCTTCCGGCAACTACATGGTGGAAGGGCGCAAAAAGGACCTGATCAACCGCGGCGGAGAAAAGATCAGCGCGGAAGAAATCGAAAACCTGATCCTTTCCCATCCAGCGGTGCAAAACGTCGCCTGCGTGGCCATGCCGGACGAAACCATGGGCGAAAAGATGTGCGCCTATGCGATTCTGCGCAAGGGCACAACGCTGAACCTTGCGGAACTGGTGGACTTCCTCAAGTCCAAGGAGATTGCCAAATTCAAGCTGCCGGAACGACTGGAAACCCTGGCTGAATTTCCAGTTTCCACGTTCGGCAAGGTCTCCAAGAAGAATCTGGTTGAAATGGTTTCGCGCAAACTCGAGGACGAGCGCGCGGCCAAGGCAAAGGGTTAAAAATGAGAATTATTGATCTGCACTGTTATCCGAACACCCAGCAATGGATCGATTGCCAGGGCCCTTATGTCGACGCGCTCGCCAAATACTGGAATCGCGGCTGGTCGGCGAAATCCGAGGAGGACGTTCTCAAGGAATTCACGGATGCCGGCGTCGAGGCGTTGCTTGTGGCGCTCGACCTGGAAACGACCATAGGCACACCGCCATGCGACAACGAATACGTGCACGCCATGTGGAAGCGCCATCCGAAACGCATCATCCAGGCGTGGGGTGCGGTGGAACCCGCGAAGGGCGAAATCGCAATTCAGCAGGTAAAGAAAGCGGTCAATGAGCTTGGCATGATCGGCTTTCACTTCCACCCGATCATGCAGCATTTCGCCGTGAACGATCGCCGGTACTACCCCTTGTTCGAAGTCATCAATGAACTCAAGGCGGCCGTCATGATCGATGTGGGTACCACCGGCATGGGCGCGGGCATGCCCGGCGGCATGGGCGCGCGAATCCGCCACGCCCATCCGGCAGCCATAGACGACCTCGCCGCTGATTTTCCCAACCTGAAAATCATCATGGCGCATCCGGGCTGGCCCTGGGTGGACGAAACGACGGCGGTGGCCCTGCACAAGGGCAACGTCTTCTGGGAAATGTCCGGTTGGGCACCCAAGTATTTTCCCGGCAACCTCAAAATCGACATCCGTGCGCGCCTGCAGGACAAGATCATGTTCGGCAGTGATTACCCGAGCCTGCCCTATGCGCGCATCCTCAAGGAGTGGGGAGAACTTGGTTACACCGATGTTGTCATGGAAAAGATCTTTCACAAGAACGCGGAACGTGTGCTGGGTCTTTGACATCGCTGCCAGGGAATTCAATTAAGCTGCTGATTATTAAGTGCTTTTATAAAATAACGGTCACAGGATAGAAGAAAGGAAACACAATATGGCAAACCAGCGCCCGACGGCATTGGTCACAGGAGGCGGAACCGGCATAGGCCGCGCCGCGGTCATAGCTCTCGCCAAGGCGGGACATGATGTCGCGATCAATTACAGCCGCAGTGAAGGACCCGCGAAGGAAACCGCGGCCGAAGCCGAGAAGCACGGCGCAAAGACGCTGCTGTGCAAATGCGACGTCGCGGATGAAGCCGGCGTCAAGGCGATGTTCGTGGAAATCGAAAAGACATTCGGCCGTCTGGATGTTCTGATCAACAACGCCGGCACCACCACGACCATGAAACTGAAGGATCTGGACAGCATTCCCGTCGACGAATGGGACAAGGTGTTCGATGTCAACGTGCGCAGCATCTTTCTGGTCACGCGTTCGGCCGCGAAAATGCTGCGTGCAGCCCGTGGCTGCATCGTCAACACCGCCAGCATCGTGGGCCTGCGTCCGGGCCCCCAGCCGCTGCCCTATGCGGCCAGCAAGGCCGCCGTGGCGAACCTGACAAAAACCCTTGCCTACAACCTCGGGCCGGAAGTTCGTGTCAATGCGGTTGCCCCAGGGTGGATGGAAGGCGAATGGATGGAACGCATGCTCGGGGACCGGTACCGGGAACTCATGGACCGTCGCGCGAAACTGACGCCGCTCAAACGCTGCGTCACCGCAGATGATGTTGCCGAAACCATGATGACCTTCGTTCAGTCAAACCACTTTGTGACTGGCGAGATCCTGGTCATCGACGGCGGATTTACAAGTTCGACCTGATCAAAAGACTCCATGCGGCGAGTCAATGGCCGGTGATAACCGGCCATTGAGCTTTTAGAGATGCCGTCGGCCGTATTGATCCAGTGTCTGACGAATTACCGGCGGGGACGGACTTCCCCTATCGGTTGTTGGCAACATACGCCGTTGCCGCATATTCACGGAGAGCGAGTATGCTTGCGCCGTTGGCCTCAGGAAGGCCATGGTGCCGAGGAAGGGACTCGAACCCCCACAGTGTTGCCACCGCATGGACCTGAACCATGTGCGTCTACCAATTCCGCCACCTCGGCGAGAGGTGCGCATTCTATAGAAAAACCTTCATTTGTCAACGAAAAAACGGACACCAAAAGCAGCCGCATCAAAATCCAGGGACCCCTGGTTTGCGAGGGAATTGGAAAAATATTCCAGCCCGATTCCCAGTCGTGAGTTCATTCTCGAAAATCTTTCATCTATCGGCGTGCCCGTCGATGAAGACGCGCTGGCTGCGCGCCTCAAAATCACCGAGGAACAACGTCAGCCTTTCACGCGCCGCTTGGCCGCCATGGCCCGGGAAGGGCAGATCCTTCGCAACCGCAAGGGAGCGCTGCTGGTGGCGCAGAAACTGGATCTTGTCGCCGGCAGGGTTATCGGACACCCCGATGGATTCGGATTTCTTGTGCCTGATGAAGGCGGCGAGGACCTTTTCCTGGCACCGCAGGAAATGCGAAAACTCATGCACGGCGACCGCGCCATGGTGAGGCCTTCGGGCGTCGACCGCCGTGGCCGGCGTGAGGGTGTTGTTGTCGAGGTGACAGAAAGGGCGCATCAAAACCTGGTGGGGCGACTCCATCGCGATCATGATTTCCTACTGGTCGCGCCCTCGGACAGGCGCATCACGCATCAGATTCTCGTTGCGCAGAAGGACAGCGCGGGGGCCAAGCCGGGCCAGGTCGTGGTGGTGAAAATCATCTCCGATCCTGCATCGGATTCGATCGGCGGCAATCCTTACAGCCCGCCCGTGGGACGCATCGAGGAAATCCTGGGGAATGCAACCGACCCGGGCATGGAAATCGAAATTGCATTGCGCAAACACGATCTCCCATTCGAATTCTCCGTCGATGTAATGGATCTGGCCGGTCGGTTTTCCAGGGACGTGCCGGAGAGCGACTGGAAGGGGCGTGAGGATCTACGTACAACACCGCTGGTCACCATCGACGGCGAAACGGCGCGGGATTTTGACGACGCGGTCCATTGCCGCAGGGACGGAAAGGGCTTTCGGCTCCTTGTTGCCATAGCGGATGTCAGCCATTACGTCCAGCCGGACGACGCGCTCGACCGGGAAGCGAGGGAACGCGGCAATTCCGTGTATTTCCCGCGCCGCGTCATACCGATGCTTCCGGAGAACCTGTCCAACGGCCTGTGCTCGATCAATCCCGATGTGGACCGGCTGTGCATGGTGTGCGATATGTCCGTCAGCCCCGCCGGAGCGGTGAAGAGTTCCCGGTTTTATCCGGCAGTCATGCGCTCGCACGCCCGTCTCACTTATACGCGCGTAGCCGCGGCCCTCGTTGACAAATCAGGGCCGGTGGCCAAGGGCCTGGCGGCATTGATGCCGCATCTGGAGTGTCTTGAGGAAGTCTATAAGGCCCTGGCCAAAACCCGAGCCAAACGCGGTGCGATTGATTTTGAAACCCAGGAAACGCAGTTTGTCTTCAATGATGCGGGTGTGGTGGAGCGCATTGACCGCGTGCAACGAAACGATGCGCACCGCCTGATCGAGGAATGCATGCTGGCGGCCAACGTATGCGCTGCGAACTTCCTTCAGGAGAACGAGCATGCAACGCTGTTTCGCGTGCATGAAGGCCCGACTCCTGAAAAATTGAAGGCACTCCGGGAGTTTCTCAAGGGATTCGGCCTGCAGATCAGTGGCGGGGACAAACCCCGCCCCCTCGATTACGCAAACCTGCTGGCCTCCGTCAAGGATCGTCCCGATGTCGGCCTTTTGCAGACTGTCATGCTGAGGTCCCTTCGCCAGGCGGTATACAGCCCTGACAACGAGGGGCACTTCGGACTTGCTTTTGAGGCCTACGCACATTTCACGTCGCCCATCCGCAGGTACCCGGATCTGCTGGTCCATCGTGCCATCAAGGCGGTGCTTGGCAAACGCAAGTACTTAGCAAGCAAGTGGGAGGAGGCGGGGCGGCATTGCTCCGAGACAGAACGGCGCGCCGATGAAGCCACGCGCGAAGTCGACTCCTGGCTCAAGTGCCATTATGTCAAGGACCGAGTCGGCGAAGTATTCGAAGGCACCGTCACTGCCGCGACAGGGTTCGGCATCTTCGTCGCGCTGGATGCCCTGTATGTCGAAGGGCTGGTGCATGTGTCCGAACTGGGGCGTGATTATTTCCAGTTCGATGCGACACGCCACCAATTGCTGGGCGAACGAACGGGACAACGATACCGGATCGGCGACAAGCTTAAAGTCAAAGTCGCCCGTGTAGACCTGGATACGAGTCGGATCGAACTGGTGCTCGCATGACGCCTAAGCGACTTGTCATCGGTTTTCATGCGGTACTGGGACGCCTGCGCGCAGATCCAAAATCGATTACCGAAATCATGCTGGACGCCAAGCGGTCCGATCCCCGGATGCAGGGATTGATGGATATCGCGAAAGACCGGGGCGTGCGGCTGTTGCGGGTCGACGATGGGCGTCTGGCGGGCATTGCCCCCGGCGTACAGCATCAGGGCGTCATCGCGACGATTGAACAGGAGGCGTCTCGAGAAAGCCTGGAAGACCTGCTCGACCGCATCGGTGTGCCTCCGGTACTCCTTGTCCTTGACGGCGTCACAGATCCCCGCAATCTGGGCGCCTGCCTTCGTGTCGCTGATGCTGCGGGAGTGCACGCGGTCATCGTTCCGCGAGACCGCGCCGCCGGGATCAATGCCACGGTATCCAAGGTGGCCAGCGGTGCGGCCGAAACGCTGCCCTACTACATGGTGACTAACCTCGCGCGGACCCTGGATGACCTGAAAGATCGCAATATCTGGATCGTGGGGACCGATGCAGAGGCGCCCTCAGACCTGTACAAGGCCGAACTGCCCGATTCCATCGCCTGGGTGCTGGGCGCCGAAGGAGAGGGCATGCGCCGCCTGACCCGTGAGCGTTGTGATTTGCTCGTCAGTATTCCGATGCTGGGACAGGTGCAAAGCCTGAATGTATCGGTCGCCGCGGGCGTTTGTCTGTTCGAATCGGCGCGACGGCGGCTTTCGGGACCCAATGCGTAGCACAGGCCGGAAGAACCGGCAGGAAAATCGGTTTTTTGGCGATTAAACACCTTGATCCGGTTTCTCCGGCAGTTTGCCCGACACCCTTGAATCCGATATAATTCAAAACGTTAGAGAAAAGCCGGTCAGGAATTCTTGACCGGCTGTTTTTTTCAACCCTGCCTCACCGCGACGCATACCGGGAGGCTTAACCCATAGGGAGACTGCATGCGGCATTATGAAATTGTCTTTATCGTCCACCCGGACCAGAGTGAACAGGTTCCGGCAATGATCGAGCGTTACCGCAATTCGGTAACCGCCCGAAGCGGACAAGTCCATCGCCTCGAGGACTGGGGTCGCCGGCAAATGGCCTATCCCATCCAAAAAATGCACAAGGCGCATTACGTCCTGATGAACATCGAATGCGATCAGGAAACGCTCGTTGAACTGGAACATGCGTTCAAGTTCAACGACGCCGTGCTGAGGCATCTGATCGTCAAGATGGAGCGGGCCTGGACCACTCCTTCACCCATGATGAAGGAGGAGAAGGCCAAATCGGTGCTGGGTGGCTCGTCTCCGCGTGAAGCGGAACCCGCCAGGGCGGAACCTGCCAAACCGGCCGAGGTAGCCCCGCAAGCCTAGGGCGCACCATTTGAAAAACATGGTTGTGATCCAGGGCAACCTGATCGAATCTGACGCGTTGAGATTCACACCGGCGGGAGTGCCTATCCTGAAGTTCAGGCTGATGCACAACTCCAAACAGAATGAGGCCGGCGGGGATCGGGAAGTCGGATGTGAGATTGACGCGGTGGCTTTCGAGGCTCAGGCCCGGTTACTGGCCACCGCTCCGATGGGAACAACCGTGAAGATCCGGGGATTTTTGGATCGCAAGACAAAGACCGGACGTGCACTGCAATTGCACGCCAACCAAATCGAATTTCTGGCAACAGACAAGAGTTAGGAGAATCAACATGGCAACTTATGGAAGAGGTCCGACCCGCAATGCCAAAGGGGCAAAAGGGAAGGGAAAGAAAGACAACAAGACCAAGGGCGCGCTGTTCAAGCGCCGCAAGTTCTGCCGCTTTACGGTCGATAAGGCCGAGTGGATCGACTACAAGGATGTCGACATCCTCAAGGATTTCATCGGCGAAAACGGCAAGATCATCCCCGCCCGGATCACCGGCACGAAAACCGGCTATCAGCGCCAGTTGTCGGAAGCGATCAAGCGTTCGCGCTTCCTGGCGCTCATGCCCTTCACAGACCTGCATTGAAAGGCTGAACCATGCAGATCATTCTTTTGGAAAAAGTCGTCAATCTTGGCGTTCTCGGCGATGTGGTCAAGGTCAAGGACGGCTATGCACGCAACTTCCTGATTCCGCAAGGCAAGGCCAAGCGGGCAACGGCCGTCAACCTGGCTGAATTCGAAAAGCGCCGAGCCGAACTGGAGTCGGCGCAGTCGGCCGCCCTGGCGAGCGCCCAGGAAAAGGGTGCCAAACTGGACGGACTCATGATCCAGATCTCGCAAAAAGCGGGGGTGGATGGACGCCTGTTCGGATCGGTGACCAGCATCGATATCGTGGACTCCCTGAAAGCTCAAGGGTTTGACGTCGAACGCAGCATGATCAGGCTGCCGCAGGGCCCGCTCAAGCAGGTCGGCGACCACGAATTGTCCGTTGCACTGCACTCCGATGTCGTGGTTAGCATCAAGGTGTCGGTACTGGGCGAAACCCTGCAGTAGCAGGAACTTCGTCAAAGTCAAAAGAAGCCCGCGGTAGCGGGCTTTTTTTATTATGTGATTGCGCCCCCCTGATATAGAATTTCCTCAAAATGAGCTCAGTCCTTCAAACCCCCGGCTCTGATCCCGCGCTTGTTGCCCTGCGCTTGCCGCCCCATTCAATAGAAGCCGAGCAGTCGGTTCTCGGCGGGCTGCTGCTGGACAATACCGCGTTCGACCGCATCGCAGACGTGCTCGGAGAGGGCGACTTCTACCGCGATGACCACCGGCGAATCTGGCGCCACATATCGCGCCTTATCGAAAGGGGCAGGCCCGCGGATGTCATAACCGTCGAGGAGTCGCTGAAAGGCAGCGATGACAAAGACAGGACCGGCGGATTGTCCTACCTGGGGGCCCTCGCGCAAAACACACCTTCCGCGCACAACATCAAGCGCTATGCGGAGATCGTTCGCGAGCGGGCCATCATGCGTCGACTGGTGACGGTTGGTACCGACATCGCCGATTCCGCGCTCAACCAACAGGGCAAGGAAGTCGGTCAGCTTCTTGATGAAGCCGAGTCGAGGATCTTCGAAATTGCAGAGGCCGGCGCGCGCGGCCGAATTGGATTCGTTCCGATTCAGCCGCTGCTCACGCAGGTGATGGAGCGCGTGGACATGCTCTATCATCAGGACAATCCCTCCGAAGTAACGGGCGTGCCCACAGGTTACATCGACCTGGACCGCAGGACGGCAGGGATGCAGCCCGGCGACCTGATCATTCTTGCCGGCCGGCCGAGTATGGGCAAGACTGCACTCGCGCTGAACATCGGCGAGCATGTGGCGGTGGACAACGGACTGCCGGTTGCCGTATTCAGCATGGAAATGTCGGGTGCCCAGCTGGCGATGCGTCTTCTGGGATCTGTTGGCAAGCTCGATCAACACAAGCTGCGAACCGGACGGCTGACCGATGATGACTGGCACCGGTTGACCACGGCGGTCGGCAAATTACAGGACGCACCGATACACATTGATGAAACACCGGCGCTGAATTCGCTGGAGGTCAGGGCGAGGGCGCGTCGATTGCACCGCCAGTACGGCAAGCTGGGGCTGATCGTCATCGATTACCTGCAGCTCATGAGTTCGACCGGGCAGGGTGAGAACCGGGCCACCGAGCTGTCGGAAATTTCCCGCTCGATGAAGGCCCTGGCGAAAGAGCTGAGCGTCCCGGTGATTGCGCTGTCGCAGCTCAATCGGGCACTTGAGCAGCGCAACGACAAGCGGCCGATCATGTCTGACCTTCGGGAATCCGGCGCATTGGAACAGGATGCCGACCTGATACTTTTCATTTACCGGGATGTCGTCTACAACTCCGCCACCGCCGAGCCAGGCAAGGCGGAGATCATAATCGCCAAGCAGCGGAATGGCCCGATCGGGATGGTCAATCTGAGCTTTCTTGGAGAAAACACACGTTTCGAGAATTACGCCTCCGGCGGCGGCTATTGAATCCGGCAAAAAGCGGCGTCCCGACGGGCACAATTACCAGAAGAGAGCAATCATGAACGCAGGCGAAAAATTGACACCGCAGATCAGGGAAATCGGCCACTTCATCGGCGGCAAGCACGTCGCCGGAAATAGCGGCCGGTTCGGGGAAATATTCAATCCGACACTGGGCGTGCAAACCGGCAAGGTTGCACTGGCGACCAAGGCCGAAACTGAACAGGCGATCGCGGATTCCATGGCGGCTTACCCCGAATGGTCCAACACCTCGCCGCTGACGCGGGCACGCGTGATGTTCCGGTTCAAGGAACTGATCGAGAGGAACATGGACGAACTGGCGGTGTTGGTGTCCTCCGAGCACGGCAAGGTGCTCTCCGACGCCAAGGGTTCGATACAGCGCGGATTGGAGGTTGTGGAATTTGCCTGCGGCATACCGCACCTGCTCAAAGGCGAGTATTCCGACAGCATTTCCCAGGGAATGGATGTTTACTCCATGCGCCAGTCCCTCGGCGTATGTGCCGGGATCACGCCATTCAATTTTCCCGCGATGGTGCCGATGTGGATGTTTCCGATGGCGATCGCCTGCGGGAATACCTTTGTGCTGAAACCCTCGGAGAAGGACCCTTCCTGCCCGATGCGGCTTGCGGAACTCATGATAGAAGCCGGCGCGCCTCCCGGGGTGCTCAACGTGCTCAATGGCGACAAGGAATCCGTCGATACACTGCTGACCGATCCCCGTGTCCAGGCCGTGAGTTTTGTCGGCTCAACGCCGATCGCACGTCACGTTTTTGCGACAGCCTCGCTCAATGGAAAGCGTGTGCAATCCATGGGTGGCGCCAAGAATCACATGGTGGTGATGCCGGATGCCGACATTGACTCCGCCGCCGAGGCATTGATGGGTGCGGCCTACGGCTCTGCCGGCGAGCGTTGCATGGCAATTTCGGTGGCGGTGCCCGTCAGCGAAAAAACCGGCAATGAACTGATCGAAGCCATGGCGCCACGTGTCAGGGCACTCAAGATAGGCTCGTCGACCGATAACGCATCGGAAATGGGACCGCTGGTGACGCGTGTGCACCGTGACAAGGTGAAGAGCTATGTGGATCTTGGCGTGAAAGAAGGCGCGTCTCTGGTCGTCGACGGCCGCGAGTTCCGCCAGGCGGACAATCCCAATGGTTTTTTCCTGGGCGGATGCCTGTTCGACAATGTCGGTCGCAACATGCAGATCTACAAGGAGGAAATCTTCGGACCGGTGCTGTCGGTGGTGCGCGCAAAAAACTTCGAGGAGGCGCTGTCGCTCCCGAACGAACATGAATATGGCAATGGTGTGGCGATCTTCACGCGCAATGGCGATGTCGCGCGCAATTTCGCCAATAAAGTGCAGTGCGGCATGGTCGGCATCAACGTGCCGATTCCGGTGCCTCTTTCGTTCCACACTTTTGGCGGCTGGAAGAATTCCATGTTTGGCGATATGAACCAGCATGGTCCGGAAGGCGTGCGGTTTTACACCCGCGTCAAAACAGTGACCGCCCGCTGGCGCGAAGGGGTGGCACCCAAGGCCGACTTCGGCATGCCCCTGTCGCGCTGATCATTCAAAGCGAACGCGATTTAAGAGGAGTCGACTACCCGATGGACCGGGCCCCGGACTCACATCGAGATGTCATCTCCAACCGGCCGGGGCTCCTCGAGGCGTGACGAATATTTGAAACGCCCGGCACCGTCAAAATGCGCATTGAAGAACATGCGCACGCTGAATTCCATATAACGCCAGCTGAGCACTTCTTCCGAAAGATTGGGGTACTTGGCGTAATCGCCCGGCCTGCCGAGCACATGCTTGACTTCATCCATGGTCATGCCCGGCTTCAGTTGTTTGAAATGGGGTTCATCGAGCAACTGCTCGACGTTTCGTACCACGCCATCCGGCCCCAGGGTTACACGCCAGTTTTCGTAACCCAAGGGAGATCGGGGAAACTCCAGCTCGCGACCGCCATCGGCGAGCTTTCGCTCCTCCGTCGGCGTACCAAAGTAGGAGGTGACGTCAACCTCCCTGCTGGTTCCGGGAACCAGGGTCGTACATCCAGCGGCAAGCAAAGAAAAAAGCAATACCGAACAAGTCCATTTCATGATTTGTCCTCCTTGGACAGGTAAGCAGCCTGGGAAGAATACTATTCCAGGGGCTGGGCGGAAAGTAGAACGCCCGGCATGGGCCGGGCGTTTTGCAGGCTGCTTACCCGTCTGCAATTGGCGGGCAGACGGTACCAAAACCTCAAACGGCCTCAGGCCGCGGCAAGAAGCTCGCGCAGCACGAAGGGCATGATTCCGCCGTGGTGGAAGTAATCCACCTCGATGGGAGTGTCAATCCGAAGGAGCAGCGGAACTTCCTGACGGCTGCCGTCGTGGCGCTTGATGATCAGCGTCGCATCCTGCTGCGGTTTCAGGTTTTCAAGGCCAAGGATCTCGTATTCTTCATTGCCCTTGATTCCAAGGGATTCGGCGGAGTCATTGCCCTTGAACTGCAGCGGCAATACGCCCATACCGACCAGATTGGAGCGGTGGATGCGCTCGAAACTGCGGACGATGACAGCCTTGACACCCAGCAATTGGGTGCCTTTGGCGGCCCAGTCGCGCGACGATCCGGTGCCGTACTCCTCACCGCCGAAAATCACGGTGGGCACTGCGGCCGCCATGTATTTCATTGCCGCATCGTAGATCGGCATTTGTTCGCCGGTGGGCTGGTGAAGGGTGATACCGCCCTCGACACGACCGCCGTCGGATTTCACCGGAATCATGAGGTTCTTGATGCGCACGTTGGCGAAGGTTCCGCGCATCATCACAGCGTGATTGCCGCGCCGGGCGCCGTATGTGTTGAAGTCGGGAACGGAAACGTCATGCTCCAGCAGGTAGATGCCTGCGGGTGAGGAGGGCTTGATGGAGCCCGCAGGGCTGATGTGGTCGGTGGTGACCGAGTCGCCGAACAAGGCGAGAGCTCGCGCGCCAACGAGGTTTTCGCTGGTTCCAGGGGTCATGCTGAAGCCCTCAAAAAAGGGTGGCTCGGCGATATAGGTTGAAAGCGGCCAGTTATAGACTTGTCCGGGGGTCGCCGGCACTTCACCCCACAGCGGGGTGGCGTCACCCAGATTGCTGTAGAGCCTGCGGAATACCTTGGGATCCTGGGCGAATTTCATGGCCTTGTAGATTTCGTCGCTGGTTGGCCAGATGTCGCCGATCCAGACGTCCTCGCCCTGCTTGCCCTTGCCCAACGGCTCGGACATCAGGTCTTTCATCATGGTGCCCGCGATGGCATAGGCCACCACCAGGGGCGGGGATGCCAGAAAGTTGGCGCGGATGTTGGCGTGAATGCGAGCCTCGAAGTTGCGGTTGCCGGAGAGTACGGCGCTGCAGACCAGATCGTTCTGCACCACGGCTTCTTCAATGGTTTCCGTCAGCGGGCCGGCATTGCCGATGCAGGTGGTACAGCCGTAACCGGCAAGGTAGAAGCCCAGTTGTTCGAGGTACGGCAGGAGACCCGCCTTGGTGAGGTATTCCGTCACCACGCGCGACCCGGGAGCGAGAGACGTCTTGATGTGTTTCTTGACCGTCAGACCGCGCTCGACCGCCTTCTTGGCCAGCAAGCCCGCCGCCACCAAGACGCTGGGGTTGGAGGTATTGGTGCAGGACGTAATGGCCGCAATCAGCACATCGCCGGACCCGATATCGATGCCATCGCGCGTCTTGAAACGACGCGGCAGATCTTCCGGTTTCTTGGAGAAGCCGTTTTCAGCCGCCGTTTTGGAGAATAGTGAGCCGAACTGGTTCTTGACGTTGCCAATATCGATGCGGTCCTGCGGGCG
>CAIUKQ010000321.1 GCA_903899705.1 uncultured beta proteobacterium | reverse complement strand
GCGGGCAAGCCATGCAAAAGCGAGCGCCTCGACCCAATCGGGGGACATTCCGATGCGCTCGGTTGAGGCAAACGTCCTGTCCTGAAGCCTAGCTGAAATCCGGTTCATGAGATGTCCATTGTGGGCGCCACCGCCGCAGACATAGACTTCTTTGGCGTCGGTGCAAAAGCCATGTATGGATGCTGCAATGCTGGCCGCAGTCAACTCCGCGAGCGTCGCCTGTATATCCCGCGGCTCGATACCGCCAATGGCGAATGACTGCAGCCACGCCATGTCGAAATGATCGCGCCCGGTGCTTTTGGGTGGAGTGCGAGCAAAATAGGGGTCAGCCAGCAAGGCCCCGAGCAAGCCGGCGTTGACGCTTCCGGACGCGGCAAAGGCACCGTCCCGGTCATAGGTCTGCGCGAGGTGACGATTCACCCAGGCGTCCATCAGCAGATTTCCCGGCCCGGTATCGAATCCTGTTATTGGCCCGTTGCACGGCAGAAATGTGACATTGGCAATGCCGCCAATATTCACGATTGCGCGTGGGGTGACGTCATCCCGGAAACACGCTTCGTGGAACGCCGGCACCAGGGGCGCGCCTTCTCCTCCGGCTGCGATGTCGCGGGAGCGGAAATCCGTAATCGAACATATCCCCGTTCTTTCCGCCAGCATCGCGCCATTAACCAACTGAATGCTGTAGCCATGTTCGGGGCGATGGCGAACTGTTTGGCCATGGCACCCAATTGCCGCCACTTCCGGATTGCCATTCGCGGAAATCAGTGCGTTCACTGCC
Source organism: uncultured beta proteobacterium (assembly GCA_903899705.1). Taxonomy (GTDB): domain Bacteria; phylum Pseudomonadota; class Gammaproteobacteria; order Burkholderiales; family SG8-39; genus 2-02-FULL-62-17. Next base: position 11,710 of record CAIUKQ010000321.1, on the reverse strand, counting down.
AAGGCATACAGTTCTGTGACGCGGACTGCGAGCACGGCGCCGCGATGCAGTTCATCGTCGCCGGAATCCTGAAGCGACAGCAATTCGGCGCGCAAGTCTTCGGGGTAGGGCTGGAAGTGCGTCCCCAGCATGCGCGGCACCCCATCATCGAGATCGGCGAGTACGGCATCCACCCCGTCGAGGCTGGTGCCGGACATGATCCCGACATAAAGGGAACCTGTGCTCATGTCGCGATTCTGCAACCGGCGATCATCTGGACTAAAACAGCCTGGAAGGTTTTTCTTCCGGATGCAATGACAAGGAGACGGCAGTCTGCCCGGGAGGCATCTGCCAAGCTAGTCCAGCAGGGCGAAACGGGAGTCCTTCATCAGGTCAATACGCGCAGTGTAGGGCTGCGCATAGTCGAGGAACCTAGGCAGCCGGCTACCCTGAATCGGCTGTGACGCGGGCAGGGCAATGGTCAGCGGGTTGCGGAAGCGATCATTGATGCGAAATTCATAGTGCAGATGCGGGCCGGTTGCCCACCCGGTCTGTCCTACATAACCGATGATGTCGCCCTGGGATACGCGGGTGCCGCGCGTCAGGCTGCGGGCGAATGCGCTCATGTGCGCGTACCAGGTCGTAATGCCGCTGTTGTGCCGCATAACCACGACATTGCCATAGCCCCCCTGGCTGCCGATGGATTCAATGACTCCATCGCCGGTCGCCCGAATCCGCGTCCCTGTGGGGGCCGCGTAATCCACACCGGTATGGGCACGCCAGCTTTGCTGGATGGGGTGCATACGCAGACCGAATCCTGAACTGATACGCGAAAACTCCAAGGGTGAACGCAGGAACGCCTTGCGCAGGTTCTTGCCGTCAGGCGTGTAATAGCTGCCTTCCGAATGGCCGTCGGTGTCCGGGTACCACAACGCGCGGAATGACCGGTTCTGGTTCACGAATTCTGCCGCCAAAACCCGGCCGGAACGCATTTCCCGGCCGTTGAAATCATAGGTTTCGTAAATCACCGAAAACCGGTCGCCACGGCGCAGGTCACGATGAAAATCGACGTCGCCCGCGAAAATATCCGCGATCTGGCTGGCAACACCGTCAGGAATATCTGCCGCGTCGGTTGCGGCGAAAAGCGAACTGCGGATCTCTCCGGATTTCATGATTTCGCGGCGGTTCAGTTGCGCCGGCTGCTCACTGGACCTGAAATCGTCGCCTTCCCTATTCAGCGTGACGACGCGATCCCGCCCCACCACATACCAGAGGGACTGCAGCTCGCCCGCGCCGCTCACCTTGGCTTGCACGGTAACGCCGGGATTCAGGCCGCGCAACGGCGATTTCGACAAGGACGACCGGCGCAAAAGATCAAAGTCGGATTGGTTGACGCCGAGCCGCGATAACAACGCGGCGAAAGTATCGCCCCGGGAAAAACGCTCTTCCGACCAGAACTCGCCCTCCGCAGGGGGGGAGTCAACACTGATGGCAACCGGCAGGGATTCGAGGACGGCGCGCTGGGGGATCGGGGCCACTGAATCCTGAACGGTGCCGAATGCAGCGACCATGCCGAACATGAGTACGCCGGCGCCGGCGCCAACCCACGGCAACATTCTTCCGTAGCGGCTATCGACTTTGGCGACCAACGATTGCGCTAGAATCCGAACCTTCTGCATGGCCGTCTTTCCCCACTCCGTAAGCGCGTAAGTCTAACAAAATAAAGAAGAATCTGCCAAATGCCGACCCTTCCTGACATCTCGGAGCAATTGCGGGTCATCAAGCGTGGCGCGGACGAATTATTGGTCGAGGAAGAGCTTGTAACGAAGTTGAAACTCGGGCGCCCGCTGCGCGTCAAGCTGGGCATGGATCCCACGGCTCCGGACCTCCACCTCGGTCACACCGTGGTGATCAACAAAATGCGCCAGTTTCAGGACCTTGGCCACCATATTCAATTCCTGATAGGGGATTTCACCGGAATGATCGGGGATCCCACCGGCAAGAACGTCACCCGTCCGGCCTTGAGCAGGGAGCAGATCGAGGCCAATGCGGCGACGTACCGGCAGCAGGTGTTCAAGATCCTTGATCCTGAACGAACCGAAATCCTGTTCAACTCGAAGTGGTCGAACGAACTGGGTGCCGCCGGCCTGGTCAAAGTGGCATCCACATACACCGTTGCGCGGATGCTGGAGCGGGACGACTTTGGCAAGCGTTTTGCCGCCCACCAGCCCATCGCGATCCATGAATTCCTGTATCCGTTGATGCAGGGCTACGATTCGGTGGCCATGCGGTCCGACGTGGAGCTGGGCGGCACGGACCAGAAATTCAACCTTCTGGTCGGGCGCGAGTTGCAAAAGCACTACGGCCAGCCCTCGCAATGCATTCTCACCATGCCGCTGCTCGAAGGGCTCGATGGCGTCAACAAGATGTCCAAATCCCTGGGTAATTACGTGGGCATCGACGAACCTCCCCGGGGGATTTTTGGCAAACTGATGTCTGCCTCCGACGAATTGATGTGGCGCTACATCGAATTGCTGTCTTTCGAGTCGCTTGCAACCATCGCAACCTGGAAAAAGGAAGTCCAGGACGGTCGGAACCCGCGGGAAATCAAGGTGATTTTTGCCAGTGAAATCGTGACCCGTTTCCACAGTGCCACCGCCGCCGAACGCGCCGTGGAGGATTTCGACGCACGTCACAAGGCGGGTGCGATCCCGGACGAGATGCCGCAGGTGACGCTTGCCACGGGCGGCACGCCCATGCCAGTGGCCCAGATCCTCAAGCAGGCGGGGTTGACTGCGAGCACTTCGGAATCCCTGCGAATGATTGAACAGGGCGGTGTTCGCGTGGATGGTGAACGCTGCGAGGATCGCGCACTGGCCATCGCGTCGGGGCGCACCGTGGTCCTGCAGGTGGGCAAGCGCAAATTCGCGCGCGTGACGCTGAGTTGATCGCTTTCGGCGCGCCTGCCTTTCTCAAACACGCATGAGCACCGATCAGCCGGGCGGACATCTGCCACCGACCTCAGTGCCGGTATTCCAGGCAAGAGGTGTCGGCAAGCAGTTTGGCGACCCGCGGAAGAAGACTGGAATGCGGGCGCTGGCCCCCTTGGACCTGAAGGTTGGCAAGGGCGAGTTGGTGACGCTGCTTGGGCCTTCGGGTTGCGGGAAATCCACCTTGCTGCGCATGATGGCGGGTCTGGCCGTGCCCAGTGAGGGCGACCTTCAGTGGTGGGGTGGCGGGTTCGATGCCGTTGGACAGTCAGGACGCCGCCTGGTATTCGTTTTTCAGAACCCCACGCTGATGCCTTGGGCGCGGGTATTGCCCAATGTGCGACTGCCCCTCGATCTTGCAGGGGCATCGCGAGGTGAAGCGGATGCGGCGGCTGAACGGGCGCTCGATCAGGTGGGTCTGAAGGGCTTTGAGCAGCACTATCCCCGGGAGATTTCCGGCGGCATGCAGATGCGGGTCTCCATCGCGCGCGCGCTGGTCACGCAACCCGATCTGCTCCTCATGGACGAACCCTTCGGCGCCCTGGACGAAATCACGCGCAACAAATTGGATGGAGAGTTGCTCGAATGGTCCCGGGTCCGGGGGCTCACCATTGTTTTTGTCACGCATTCGATTTACGAGGCGGTTTTCCTGTCGAAGCGGGTGTTGGTCATGTCGGCACGGCCGGGGCGCATCCTGCGCGAAGTGGTCATTGACGAGCCCTATCCCCGCGACGACGCGTTTCGCGGCAGCCAGAGGTTTGCGGCTTACTGTCGCGAGTTGTTCGGATTGCTTGCCGAAGCCAGCAGCGCGACGCGTCCATGAACATTCGTGCGATGAAGATTTTTCTTCCCGTTGCCATTGGCTTGGTGATCCTCCTTGTCTGGCACTGGCTCGTTGCCGCCTACGAAGTCCCCCGTTACATCGTGCCCGGTCCGCTCGACGTTGCGCAAACCCTGGTCAAGGATTGGGACCTGTTGTGGGGTTCCCTGCTCATCACCCTGAGGGTGACGGTGGCAGCGCTTTTGATTTCCGTGATTGCCGGGTCCCTGATTGCATTTCTTTTTGTGCAGAGCCGGTGGCTGGAGATGTCGCTTTTTCCCTATGCGGTCCTGCTACAGGTAACCCCCATCGTCGCCATCGCCCCGTTGGTCATCATCTGGGTGAACGATGCCAGCATTGCGCTGGTGATGTGCGCCACGATCGTGGCCATATTTCCCGTTATATCGAACACCACATTGGGGCTGAGAAGCGTTGATGCCGGATTGCTGGAGCTGTTTCGCATGAACAAGGCTACCCGCATGCAGACGCTGGTTCGGCTGAGAATACCCAGTGCGCTGCCTTATTTTTTCGGCGGCCTGCGGATTGCCAGCGGCCTGGCGCTGATCGGTGCGGTGGTGGCGGAATTTGTGGCCGGTACGGGCGGCAGCGGTGCAGGACTGGCCTATCAGATCCTGCAATCCGGACTACAACTCAATGTTCCCCGCCTGTTCGCGGCACTGTTCCTGATCACGCTGACCGGGGTTCTCCTGTTTTTGGCCATGGTCGGTTTGTCGCAACTGGCTCTGCGTGGCTGGCATGAGAGCGAATTGTTGCCGGAACACTGATCTATGCGAAACTTCGGCGCTGGCAATCACAACTGGATGATTGTCGAGGGCGCGTCATGAAGGACCGGATTGAGATCGTCGCGCCGAGCCATCAAAAACCTGACACCGGGGTGCCCCCAATATGTTCCGATTCCTGAGTGCGATCGTCGCTGTGGCCCTGGCCCTGGTTTTCGCCGGTGGCGCCAGCGCCCAACCAACCACAAAACTGGTTTTTTACACCAACTGGTTTGCCGAAGCCGAGCACGGCGGTTTCTATCAGGCGCAGGCCCAGGGGCTTTACAGAAAATACGGACTGGATGTTGATATCAAAATGGGCGGCCCCCAGGTCAACGGCATTCAGCTTCTGGTGGCGGGGCAGATGGACATCTTCATGGGTTATGACATCCAGACGCTGTCTGCGCTGGAGCAGGGCCTGCCGGTGGTGACCGTTGCCGCGACGTTCCAGAAAGACCCGACCGTATTGATTTCACATCCCGGTCCCAAACGCATCGAAGACCTCAAGGGAAAGCCCGTCTATATCGGACCGGCGAGCAATACCACCTTCTGGCCCTGGCTGGTGGCGAAGTACGCATTCAACGATGCGCAAAAGCGGCCCTATTCGTTCAGCGTTCAACCGTTCCTTGCCGACAAGTCATCTTCCCAGCAGGGGTACGCCACCTCCGAGCCCTATTCGATCGAGAGGGCCGGAGTCAAACCCACAGTGTTCCTTCTGGCGGACCTGGGCTATCCTCCCTACGCCGAGACGCTGGTCACTACGCGCGCCGTGCTGGAGAAAAAGCGCAAGGAAATCCAGGCATTTGTCCAGGCAAGCGCGGAAGGCTGGAAAAGCTACCTGAGCGATCCAAGGCAAGGTAACTTATTGATTAAAAAAGATAATCCTCAAATTGAGGACGAGCTTATAGCCTACGGCATCGGCAAGATGAAGGAGAACGCACTGGTCGGTGGCGGTGATGCGGGAAGGCTTGGACTGATGACGATGACAGATGAGCGCTGGCAACGCACACGCGAGTTCATGGTGTCGGCCAAACTGCTGAAGGCGGAAACCGATTACCGCCGTGCCTATACGCTGGATCTGGTGAAGTCGATCAGGGTTCTTCCATAGCAGGACCGCGCAGGCAAACGGGTGTGTCGAAAGCAAGATGGCAGTCAGGGGTGGGCGAATGAAAGAAGCATCGAAGAATCCGTTGTTGCAGCTTCGCGAGCAGGGCCAGTCGATCTGGCTGGATTACATCCGCCGCGACCTGATCCAGTCGGGCGAACTTGCCCGCATGGTGGAGCAGGACGGCGTCAGCGGACTCACCTCCAATCCGGCCATATTCGAGAAGGCCATCGCGTCTGGTCCGGAATATACCGAGGCGATTCGGTCATCAGCGCGTGCAGGTCTGGCGGCGCAGGCCGCATATGAAGCCATCGCGATCGACGATATTCGCGCCGCGGCCGATGTGATGAAGGGCGTGTTCGGGGCAACCGACGGCGCAGACGGATTCGTCAGCCTGGAAGTGTCGCCACGCCTTGCCCATGATACCGAGGGGACGGTGGAGGAGGGGCGCCGACTGTGGGGTGCCGTCGACCGCCCCAATCTCATGATCAAGGTGCCAGGAACGCCCGCAGGCATTCCGGCCATTCGACGGCTGATCGCGCAAGGCATCAGCGTCAATGTCACGCTGCTGTTCGCGCGGTCAGCCTATGAATCCGCGGCAAATGCCTATCTCGACGGGCTTGAAGAGTGGATTGCCGCGAAGGGGGCCGCGTCGAGAGTGGCCAGCGTCGCGAGCTTCTTTGTATCCCGTATCGATACGGCGGTCGACACGCAGATTGAACGGAAATTATCCGGGAACATAGGTGCGGAGATTACGAGCCGCGAGTTATTGCGCGGCAAGGCCGCGATTGCCAATGCCAAGCTCGCCTACGCGCATTACGCGCGCCTGTTGTCGGGCGAGCGCTGGAAAAAGCTCGCGGACGCGGGTGCCCGCCCGCAGCGCCTGTTGTGGGCAAGCACAGGAACCAAGAATCCCGCCTATGGCGACGTGCTGTACGTTGAGGAACTGATCGGCCGGGACACCGTCAACATGCTGCCACCGGCAACGCTTGAGGCATTTCGGGATCATGGCAGGGTGAGAGCAAGCCTCGCCGAGGGTTTGCCGCGTGCGCAAGCCCTGCTGAATGACCTGGAGCGTTCTGGAATCAGCCTGAGCAATGTGACGGAATCATTGCTGGCCGACGGCGTTGCGCAGTTTGCTGACGCCTACGACAAGCTGCTTGCAGCATTGTCTTTACGCATGGAAACTCTGGCGGCCTGAGGTTCCTGAACAGCAGTCCGCGCCTGCGTCAGGCCGCCTACTGTTTGGGCACATCGTATTGCTTGAGCAACTGGCCGACGTATTCCCGGTCGGTTTTCAGGAACGCGGCAAACTGCTCAGGTGTGCTTGCAACGGATTCCAGGTAATTGCTCTCCAGGAAATCCGCGAATTTGGGCTCGCGGAACTGGTGGATGAATTCCGAGGAAAGGCGCGCGGCGACCGCGTTTGGTGCGCCGGCCGGCAAAACCACGCCCCACCAGCCTTTGATGTTGAAGCCCTCCACGCCGGCTTCTTCCATGGTGGGGGCGTCGGGTACCAGTTTCGTGCGCGATGAACTGGTCACCGCGAGAATCCTGATCTTGCCGCTTCGAATGTGTGTGATGGCGTTCCCCAGGCCCATCTTCGCGAAATCCACCTCTCCTGTGAGCACCGCGGTGACGATGGGCGCGAAGCCCTTGTAAGGCACGCCGACAATGTTGGTCTTCCACCTTTGCGAGAGCCACTGGCGGTAGATGTCGGGGTTGGAGCCCACCCCGGGAATGCCGAAATTCAATGCGCCGGATTTTTCACGTGCAACCGCCAGCGCCTGTAGTTCCTTCATGGAATTCACCGGAAGCGATGCCGGCACATAGATGCCTTCGGTCAAAAAGTACATTTGCGTCACGGGCCTGGTGTCGCGCTCCGGGTCGTAAGGAAGTTTCGCGAACGTATGGGGGTGGAACGACATGGTGGTGATGCTTGTCATGCACATGGTGTGGCCGTCAGGGGCTGACTTCACGCAGGCCTCCATGCCGGGCAATCCGTTTCCACCGGCGCGGTTTTCAATGATGAGGGGTTGCCCGAGCCGCGCCGCGAGGTCCGGGGCGGCGGCACGGGTCACCAGATCGGTGATCGCGCCGGGTGCACCTTCGACAAGAATCACGCGTATCGGTTTGGACGGGTAGCTTTGCGACCAACCCGAACCGGAAACAGCGCAGGCCATTGCACAGAAAATCAGAGGGGCGGGCAAACGCAACACGGATGACTCCTTCTGCCGGGGGATTGCGCGGATGCTACCCCGCCCCGCTGAAATCGGCTCGGGTCCGCAAGACGCGGCCACGAACCCGCCCACGCATTCATCGCCGACAAGAGGCGGGTAGCGGTGCCTTGCCGATATAATTGCGCACTTTCCGCAGCAGGTCCTTGTCCGGCTTGATGCAGCGCAATCACTTCCGGAGTGCCGTAATGAACCGCAAATCGCTGTCCCAGTACCTTGCCGAGCAGATGCATGCCGGCGCCGTTACAATCGAGCTGAAGCAACTGATCGAACAGGTGGCGGGTGCGTGCATGTCGATCAGCGCACTGGTCGCGAAGGGGGCAGTGGCGAATGTTCTCGGCTCGGCGGGAACGGAGAACGTCCAGGGCGAGACGCAGAAAAACCTTGATGTCATCTCCAATGACCTGCTGATCAGGGCAACCGAATGGAGCGGACTCCTCGCTGCCCTGGTCTCGGAGGAAATGGACGAGCCCTATCAGATTCCCGACGGGTATCCGAAAGGCAAGCTCCTGCTTTTGTTCGATCCCCTGGATGGCTCCTCGAACATCGACGTGAATGTCTCCATCGGAACGATTTTTTCGGTGCTTGAATGCCCCAAGGGCGTGAAGACGCCGGATGCGGCCGCATTTCTGCAACCCGGTTCCAGGCAGCTTGCCGCGGGCTTTGTGGTCTATGGCCCCTCCACGCTGATGGTACTCACTGTGGGGCGTGGCGCGGTGGGCTTTACGCTGGACCGGGATGCCGGCGCGTTTGTCCTCACGGAAGAATCCGTGGCGATACCCGCCGATACCAGCGAATTCGCGATCAATGCGTCCAACATGCGAAACTGGGGGCCGGCGGTGAAGCGCTACATTGACGAATGCCTGGCGGGCAAGACCGGAGTCCGGGAGCGCGATTTCAACATGCGATGGGTCGCATCAATGGTCGCCGATGTCTATCGCACGTTGTCGCGCGGCGGCATCTTCATGTATCCCAAGGATTCGAAGCACAAGGAGGGGAGGCTTCGCATCATGTATGAGGCGAATCCCATGGCCTTCATTGTGGAGCAGGCCGGCGGTATGGCCACCGACGGGCACACGCGGATTCTGGACATTCAACCCACGGGCCTGCATCAGCGCGTGGGGGTGATACTGGGTTCGAAAAACGAAGTGGAGCGGGTCACCGCCTACCATGCTTCCTGAACCCGTCCGCTTCCAACCGCGAAGTGGGTTGACGCATCGCTCTCTTCTCAACCAAAGTAGCAGGTTCATGCAACAGGTAATTCGAAATACGCAATCAAACGCACACCAATTCCATCGAGCGGCGCGCGCCGTCGAGTAACCAAGGAGTCTTAACATGGCCGTCAACACCAAACCCCCATTCCGTGCCGATCAGGTTGGCAGTCTTCTGCGTCCGCAGGAGCTTGCGGAGGCACGCACCAAATTGCGGGCGGGAGAAATGTCCGCCGAGAAATATGCCGAGATTCGCGATAAAAGCATTCGTGACGTTGTTGCCAAGCAGGAATCGGTCGGTCTCACTGGCATTACCGATGGCGAGTTTTCCCGCGACTGGTGGCATATAGATTTTCTCGAGCGCCTGGATGGCGTCAAAGCCGTCAATGAGAAACCGCTGATCGGTTTTCAGGGCTCGGACGAGCAACCACCCATTTTGCATGTCACCGGGAAAATCTCGCGTTCCAAGCCGATCTTTACCGACTATTTCAAGTTTTTGAAATCGGAGGTGAAAAAGACACCCAAGATCACCATTCCCGCGCCGGCCATGCTTTATCACCGTGGCGGCCGCGCAAAGGTGAGCACGGAGGTGTACCCGGATCTGGCTGTCATGTGGGCAGACGTATCAGCCGCCTATGCGAAGGAAATTGCCGATTACGCCGCAGCAGGATGCAAGTACCTGCAGATCGACGACGTGAGCTTCGCCTACCTCTGCGATTCCAAGTATCGCGAAACCTTCGTCAAAAACGGTGATGATCCGGAGAAACTGCTGCGCACTTATGCGGGCGCCATCAATGCTGCCATCGCGAACCGGCCCGCCGACATGGCGGTGACCACGCATACCTGCCGTGGTAATTTCAAGAACACCTGGGCCGCCTCGGGTGGCTACGAACCGGTGGCCGAGTTGTTGTTGAACGATTTGAACGTGGATGGTTATTTCATGGAGTTCGATTCCGAGCGCGCGGGCGGCTTCGAACCCCTGCGGTTTTTCCCCAAGAGCAGCAAGAAGCAGGTGGTGCTGGGCCTCATCACCACCAAGTCCCCGGTGCTGGAAGACATGGACGCGGTTTGCCGTCGAATCGATGAGGCGGCGAAATTCGTTCCGCTGGAAAACCTCTGCATTTCCACCCAATGCGGATTTGCCAGCACCCACCATGGCAACAGCCTCACCATGGACGAGCAATGGCGCAAGCTGGAACTCGTCGTGAAAATCGCACGCAAGGTTTGGAATTACTAAAAACAAAGCCCGCGCAAAGCGGGCTTTTTCTGAACCAGCGCCGGACCGGAAGAGATGGGGGTAACGGGGGAAGGGAGGGAACTCTCCCTTCCCCTGTTCTAATCTTTCCCGCAACGCGGATAAGCGGTCTTATCGCTTAGCCGCAACTTCCTACGGCTCCGCATGCCGTGCAGAAATCACAACCATCCTTGCGGATGACGCTGTGATTGCCGCATTCGGTGCAGAGTTTTCCTGACATCAGGCCGGATTCGCCATCCCGGACTTCCATTTTCCCCGAACCGGTTTTGGGGTAGCCGTGCTCGTCCAGCACGCCCAGCATGGCGTAGCGGTGAATCATCAGCCGCGCAATGTAGGCAACGGATGACGGCCAGTTCTGCTGCCGCTTTTCGCCCGGAACAAAAGCAAGAAAATCACACAGCGGTTCCGAGTAGTTGAGCAGTTTGCGCAGCTTCATGCCGATCCAGGCCGGATCAATGATGCGCATGTCCAGCGACAACAGGCGCGCAAGACCGTCAAGGGCGCGCGGGTAGTGGCCCGCAAGCCACATGGAATAGGGACGGGTCACGCCATCCGGCAGCGTCACTTCCTTCAGGCCGAGCACGAAATCCTCGCCGGTTGCGGGATTGCGGATGTCCACGGTCCAGGAAAGCGTGCCATCCGTGCCGGTGCGCGGTTCTTCCACCGAGAACATGGCATCGAGCAGGGGATGGGGGCGCCCCTCGGGAGACAGCAGGTCGGGCGCACGCTCGTCGAGCGCGCCCAATTGTTCGCAACGCCAGGCGATGACGCGGGCGACACCGGCGACGACGCTGGGGACCAGTTTCTTTTCCGCCGATGGCGGAAAAGCCAGTTCGAACGCACTGTCACCCGGGGTGGTGGCGAGGACCTCAAGCTTGCGCTTGAGCCAGGCCCGGTCGTCTGCCCGCATGTCCATGGACAGCGTTTTCGCAACGGCGCCCAGGCCGCGCGGCTGCTCGTTGCCGTTCACCCAGACTTCGAAGGGAAATGCGCGCGAACCCTTTTCGATGTGGCCGACGAACAGTGCGAAATCGCCGCCCGGGTGGCGGATCATGTAAGTCCAGGCGAGGTTGCCCTCCGGTGTGTCCGGGCGGTTCGGCCATACCAGGGAGGATAAAACCGGTGCCGGCAGGGACGAGATGGACAGGCGCTTGTTGGCGTTGTCCATTTCCACGTCCTGCGGCTGGGCCTGGGTGGGCGCCGGCGCTTCCGGTGTCACTGAAAGGACCGAGCCGAGAACGCTGTTGGGCCGGTAGGTGGCCAGTCCCTTGAGGCCCGCCTTCCAGGCCGACAGGTAAAGGTCCTCAAAATCCCGGTAGGGATAATCTTCCGGG
>CAIUKQ010000320.1 GCA_903899705.1 uncultured beta proteobacterium | reverse complement strand
AGCCGAACTGGTGATCGCGCGACGCATCCAGTGCTTTCCCGAGTTTTTTCAGGTCGAAAGTCCCAAGGCGCGGGTCCAGTAGTTCGGCGTGTATGGCACGTTTGACGAATTGCGGAAAGTATTCGGCGTAACGCTTTTTCATCTCCGCGTGGGTGACCTCTTCGCCGAGCACCTCCCGCCGAATGTTGTTGAGCAACAGGCGCGCCGTGACATAACTGTAGGCAGGGTCTTTTTCAATAAGGGCCCGCGCGGAGAGAATCGAGGACTTGCGCAGCTCTTCGGCCGGCACACCGTCATACAGGTTTTTCAGGGTTTCCTGGAGTATCACCTTGGGATCCACGGCATTGCCGAGTCCCTCGCAGGAGGTGGTAATGAGTTCGGTCAGCGCGTTCGTATCGAGAGGACGCCGGACGCCATCTTCAATGACATTGATTTTGGCGCCGGATGCCGCGCCTTTCTTTTGCGCGGACTCCTGGGCCCGCTCGGAGCTCCTCTTTTCACGGTACAACACGTAAGCTCTGGCCACTTCGTGCTCACCGGACCGCATCAGCGCGAGTTCAACCTGATCCTGGACGTCTTCAATGTGAAAGGTTCCGCCGCCCGGCTGCCGCCGAACGAGCGCCCCGACAACATGCTCGGTGAGCCCGGCAACAATTTCGCGGACCCTTGCCGAAGCGGCACCCTGACCGCCGCTGACGGCAATAAATGCCTTTGTCATGGCGACCGAGATTTTCCCTGGTTCAAAGCCGACAACGGCACCATTGCGGCGGATGATCTTGTGATCCGCTAGCGTTGTTCCGGGGCGGGCCTCACGCTCTGCATCCGGCATTTCGCCGCCGATAACGGGTGATGATTTCGATACTTCAGCGGCAATCTGCATTGGCGTTTTCTCCTTTTTTGAATTCCGGCTCGCGCCCTTTTCCCGATTCCGCATACGCGTCCTCAGGACCATCCCTTCCTGCTCGGACCACAATATATAGTACTTTCGTCGCGGCCCGCAACTAATTCTAGTGGTGCGACATTTGATCGGCAAGGTCTTGTTTGGATAGGGCAAAGCTCCTTGCCGCAGCCCGCCGAGGCACGGAAAATGCTACCGGTCGAAAATCCCCGAAATCCGGCCGCGATGGATCACGCAGCACGGTTTTCTGTAATTCCGGATCAGCGAAGCGCGGGAAAACCGGGCAAATCGATGCGGCTTGACCGCGCTTCAAGCAATGAACGATAGGTGGACCAGTTGAACGCCGGACCGGGATCGGTTTTGCGACCTGGAGCAATCTGATGGTGCCCGACGACTGCCGCGATCGCGTAGCGAACCATGATTTCCCGGGTCACCCTCGCCAACTGGCGATACTGTTGCCGGGTGTATTGAATGTCGTCGGCGCCTTCCAACTCGATGCCGATCGAAAAATCATTGCATCGATCCCTGCCGGCCCAGGCGGAAACTCCGGCGTGCCAGGCACGATGATCACAGGGGACAAACTGAATCAGGGTGCCGCCACGACGAATCAGAAAATGGGATGAAACCCTGAGTCCCCGCAATGACTCCAGACTTTCATGGGCGCCGTGGTCCAGACGATTGGTAAAGAGCTTCTCAATCGCCGATCCGTGGAAATGTCCGGGGGGGAGGCTAATGCCATGAATTACCAGCAAATTGATGAGTGCATCCGGCGGGCGGGCGTCACTGTTGGGCGAGCAGCTCTGGCGAGCCCGAAAAAGGGTTCCATTCGCTGACCAGATGGGGGCAATTCTCATACCGTCCGCCGCCGCCTTTGGCATCAACATACTTTTGCGCTGCAACATCATCTATTTGATGTTCAACCGCTCCATCCGGTAGCGCAACGCCCGAAACGTAATCCCCAGCAGTTTTGCCGCTGCTGTGCGGTTGAACCGCGTCTTCTCAAGTGCCTCAAGAATCGCGTCCCGCTCAATGCGGTCCAGGTACTCCGGCAAGGATGTATCACCATGGTTGATCGGGTTTGCCTCCGTGCCGAGCGAAGGTGGCGCCAGTTGCAATTCGTCCAGGTCGATAGTGTCTCCGCCGCAAAGGGCCGCTGCACGCTCGAGGATGTTTTCCAGCTCCCTGACATTGCCCGGGAATCCATAGTCCATGAGTGCCTTGAGAGCCCGCGAAGAAATCCTGTGCGTGTGGCCGGATTCTTTTGCATGACGGTCCAAGATTGAATCGACGAGCAGACCGATATCCTCCCGGCGTTCCTTCAAAGAGGGCATTTTCAGCTCAATGACGGCGAGCCTGTAGTACAGATCCTGTCGGAACCGCCCTTCGCTCACGCACGCGACCAGGTTTTGGTGCGTCGCGCAAACGATGCGGACATCGACCGGATCTTCGCCCGTCGCCCCGACCTTTCGAACCATCTTTTCCTGGAGGACCCGAAGCAACTTGACCTGCATCGCCAGTGGCAGGTCTGCGACCTCGTCAAGGAAAAGTGTCCCTCCGTGCGCCGCCTGGAAAAAACCGCCCCTGTCGGAGTCGGCCCCCGTAAACGCCCCTTTACGGTACCCGAAGAACTCGCTCTCAATCAGGTTTTCCGGAATTGCGCCGCAATTGACAACCACAAACGGCTTGTCCGAACGCGGTCCGCCGTCATGAATCATCCTGGCGGCAAGTTCCTTGCCGCTGCCGGATTCGCCTGTTATATAGACAGGCGCCTGGCTCCGGGCCAGTTTCTCAATGACCTGTTTCACCTGGGTGATTGCATGGCTCTCGCCGAGCATCCTGGGAACCGTTCCGTTCGGACCGTTACCACGCCCGGGCAGATGCAGTGCGGACCTGACCAGCGTGCGCAACTGATCGAGCGACAGCGGCTTTGTCAGATAATCGAAGGCACCGGATTTCAATGCAGCAACGGCATTTTCAGCGCTGCCAAACGCGGTTATGACCGCCACAGGAAGATCGCCGCAATTCGCACTGATGTGCCGAACGAGTTCTATGCCTTCTCCATCAGGAAGCCGCATATCGGTGAGACAAAGGCTGAAGCTACGGGATGCAAGGCTTTTCTTTGCCTCCGCCAGGGACCCGACCGCTTCGACTCCCAGGCCCATTCGAATCAGCGAAAGCTCTAGCAACTCACGGATGTCCGCCTCGTCGTCCACGACAAGGACCGTGTTGCTGGTCGCCGCACGCTGTTCCTGACGCCGTCCTGCTATGTTGGTTGCCATAAGATTCTGAATTCCGCACCGTCGTCATGGCCGAGATAGTCCAGACTCGCCCCGTTCGCGGCACAAAGCTCGCGAGCAATATAAAGGCCCAGCCCCGTTCCACTCGAGTAGGTTGTGAAAAATGGTTCAAAAAGCTGGCCCTGCAACTCTGTTGGCACGCCCGCACCATCGTCCCTGACGCGCAATTCTACGCGGGAGCCGCGTCGCGCAGCGGCAATTTGAACGCTGCCGGCTTGCTTTTTCGAATGCCTGATCGCGTTTCGCAGGAGATTCCAAAGCACCTGGTGCAGATGGATCTTGTCGAACTCAATGATGACATTTTCCGGACATTCGACTGTGACAACGCTTGCGCGGACCGATTCAGTCGTGGAAACTTCACTGACGAACTCTGGAAGAAATTCGGAGAGCTGGATCAGGTTCGGCTCTATCCTGTCCCTTCGAGACAGCTCAAGGATATCCTTGACCATCCTGTCAAGCCGGCGCGCGTTGTCCTGAATGATATGCACCAGCCGTTCGCGGGATTCCGCGCGCACATCCTCCTTCAAAAGGTCGCCCGCATGGGTAATCGCCGACAGGGGATTCCGGATTTCATGGGCAATATTTGCAGTGAGGCGTCCCAGTGCCGCGAGTTTGAGTTGCTGAGCCTGCTCCTGCTGCCGGGACAGGTCCTCGAGGAATAACAGCGCAAAACTGCCTCCACCCACGCCGGCCTCCACGAACCGAACGCGGATCAGTTTGGTGGAGTCCGGCAACCGGAAATTTACTGCGGATGGACCGGTTCCGCTCCGCCAAGCCTGCAATTGCCGGGAAAGCTCCATCGAATACCGCTCGATCTGGTCGAGTTCCGGAACGTCTTCACCCAGCATTTCGACAACCTGGCGATTGTGAAGCCTGACAAGTCCGTTGGCGTCCACAACCATAACCCCGACCTGTACATCCTGAATAACCAGCTGGTTGATGCGAAGTTGATTGGCAAGATCCGCCCCCCGCATGCGGATCACTCTTTCATTGCGTATCAGTCGCTGGGCGAGCTGGTTTGTAATCAGCGCGGTGGCAAAAAAACCTATTGATAGAAGTCCCGGCTGAAGGTAGCTGGTGCTTGCCTGGTCATGGACCAGCACCCAATACGTTTGCTCGACAAGTACGGCAATGGATGCCATTGCGGCGTAAAAGAGCATCAGCGTGCCGCGACTCACAAGCGCGGCACCGGCCAGTGATATGAGCAACATCACGCCCAGGCCGCTCTTGAATCCGGAAGAGGCGTACATCAAAAGCGCGATTGCAAAGATGTCCGTAAGTACCTGGACCGTCAACTGCGCGTTGAACCAACTTTTCCACTTCGTCATCGCGAATTGGAATCCTATCGCGAACACCGAATAGATCAGACTGACATAGGCGAACAGCCTGAGATCGTGGCTTCCAAGATTCAACGAATCGTGAAATATGACCACCACCATCAGCGCAAGCGTTCCCACGGCGATGCGGTAGTAGTTGAAATATCTCAGAGACGCCCAGAACGACTCCGCCACCTCCGCTTCCGGTGGCAGGTCAGTTCGGTGCAGAGGCGAATCGCTAAACATTCAGCCCGTTTCACCGTGTTTCCGGGGCGCCATGGTCATCGCAGCAGAAGTACCGCCCGTTTTGCTCGATAGCCTCGCTTCTTGGAAGGTGTATTCCGCACTGATCACAGGCGACCATTGATTCCGTTTGGGAGGGTTGCTGGCGCGGTCTGCTGCGCGCCCCGCGAGTCAACTTGAACAAGAGGTATGCGGCCGCAAGAAACACAATGAGGAAAAGCCATTTGCCCATTCGGTCTCGCTGGCGGAAATCCGGGCCGCTACTCGGGCCGCGACAATCTCGTTAAATTGACCAAAATTTGGTCGGGGTGAGAGGATTCGAACCTCCGACTCCTGCGTCCCGAACGCAGTACTCTACCAGGCTGAGCTACACCCCGAATTTGCGGACCCGT
>CAIUKQ010000319.1 GCA_903899705.1 uncultured beta proteobacterium | reverse complement strand
CGGGCAGCGGCTTCTATGTCTGGAAAGATGGCAAGGCGCAGAAGGGCCGGTCCGGCAGGGTCGATGATGCCCTGATTGAAAAACTGATCCGACCCTATCTCGTTGAGGCGGAAAAAGCGGTTGCCGAGGGCATCGTGGCGGACGCGGATCTTGCCGACGCGGGCCTGATTTTCGGAACCGGGTTCGCGCCGTTCAGGGGCGGGCCGATGCACTATCTCAAAGCCGTGAAATAACCGCCTTACCAGATTTTTAATATATAATTAAATCAATAGGTTGCAATTCTCCATCGACAGACTTCATGCATGTCTCGGCGTCACACCAAGGACGATTTCAAAACGGGCGGTGAACTCCGTGTTGCCACTGGGCGCCTTGATGGGCAGGAAATTGGCCATCAGGCTTGAGCGCCTTGGTCCCTAGGGAACGCTTGCGAGCAGCGAGTCCCTTTCATTGCCGGGATGACCGGCCACATACATTTGGGTGATGAACTCTGGCGCGTCCCGAAGCCGAAGCTTGAAGTGGACGTGAGGCGTACGTCCCGGATAGGGCACGGGCTTGATGGTGCGAAACCCGTAGCTCCCGTCGGTGTCTGTTACATAATGACCAAACCCCTGAAAATTGGGGTCCGCATCGGCGCCCGCGCGGTCTGCAGGGTGGTGATAGTGCCCATTGGCATCGCACTGCCAGATTTCGACGCGAACGCCCTGCAGCGGCCTTCCATTGGCGTCCAGGACCCTTCCTTGCAAATGGGTTATCTCCCCCTTGGCAATTCCCTGAGCCCCTTTGACCGCCACCAGGTCATTGTCCTGATCGGCCGGCAGGCGCACCGGATAGAAAGGTCCTTCCGTCTGGGACGGCGTTTGCAGGATGGACTGCGCCAACCCGGCCAGTGGAAAACTGGCTGTCGCGGCCGCCAGGGCGCCCAACAGCACGCGCCGCCGGGTGCCGGGCGCTGCCCGCATCATCGGCCGGACGTCGCCACGGTCAAAATGCGGGTTTGGTCTGAAAGAGCTGATTGCGGTCAATCGACTGGACCTTGAAGTCTTTCAGCTCGGCGCCCTGCAGTAACCGCAGCGGAATCTCCGTGCCGGCCGCACCGAGGGACCACATGCGACGGTAGAACTCCTCCTGGTTGCGCACGGAATCACGACCCACGCCGACCAGAATGTCACCCCGATGTATGCCCGCCTTTTCCGCGGGACCGTCACGCGTGACATTGGTGACGAACAGATGCCCCTGCAATTCCTCGGTTGCCAGACCCACCCAAGGACGCGGCGGCTCGGCACGCCGCCCGACGGAGATGAGGTCCTTGAGAATGGGCTTCAATGCGTCGACGGGAACAAACATGTTCCCCGGCACCTGACGGGATGCATCATCCACGGAGCGCAGCAGCAGGGATCCGACGCCCACGAGCTTACCCTCGCGATTGACCAGAGCGGCCCCCGCCCATTGCATGGTCGGGGGCGCTATGAACAGCGCACTCTCGAGCAGATACTCCCAGCTCGCGGTGAATTTGCGCTTGGAAACCACGTAACCGATGCTTGCCGCCGACCGTCCGCCATGAGGCAGCACCATCACGGGCTCCTGCACCGCCAGTGCATCGGCGCTGCCCAATTCCATCGGCGTGACGCCCGCCAGAGGCACCAGTGCACGCAACAGGCTCAGGCCCGTCGCATGGTCATAGCCCACCAGTGTCGCGGCTGCCGTCGTGCGGTCGTGGGTGGTGATTTCGATGGAGTCGGCTTCATTGACCACGTAACCGATGGTCAGGATATGCCCGTTGCCATCGATCACGATCCCGCTGCCTTCCCGTTCAGCACCCAGCGTCGCCGCCGATCGCGCGCCTTCGAGCGCCTTCATCCGGATATGCACCACGGCCGAGAGGGTCGTCTGCGTGTCCCCCTGAGCCTTCGGCACGGCGCCGGGTTCGATGGTCTTCTGTGCCGCGCAGGGCAGCGCCGCCGTCAACAACACCAACAGCAAAATGGCCGGCATTTTCATCGCAACCTCCGCACAGTGTTTCAAGCCACGGGTGCCCTGAATATTTTGATGTCCGGGTTGGCAGGACATACCCTGCGCCCTTGTAAGCATTGTTATCCTATCCCGACGGGTTTGCCAATCGCAACACTTCAAGCTCTTCGCCCGCCATCGAACCTCCCGATCCCGGTCACCGGATCCGGCGATGTCATCCGGAATCCGCAGGACGATCAGGCCGGACCCGCTAGCACGGTGCATCCAATCCCTATTGCATGCCGCGATCAATACAATCTTGCAGTTCTGGAGAAAATTCAGAACGTCAAACCAACTGCCGCTTCCATCGCAGCTGCCATTCAAGACGGCAGCATGCTGCTGATCACGGAAAGCCATAAGCTACAATGCGCGCTTTATTTCAGGTCGGATGCCATTCAAGCAATGATTCCTACCAGCATGCGCGTAGCAGAGATATCCCAGCCGGGCCCGCCCGAAGGATTGAAAATTGCGACCCGACCCACGCCGTCACCCGAGGCAGGTGAAGTCCTCATCAAGGTCGCTGCAGCGGGCGTCAACCGGCCCGATGTGGCGCAACGGCGGGGTGTGTACCCGCCCCCGCCGGGCGTCACCGACATTCCGGGCCTTGAAATTGCAGGAACGGTCGTCGCGCTCGGCGCGGGCGTGAGTCAATGGAAGCTGGGTGAGGAATTGTGCGCACTGGTTGCAGGCGGCGGCTATGCCGAGTACTGCGTGGCGCCAGCACCCCAATGCCTTCCCATACCCAAAGGCCTGACCCTGATTGAGGCCGCGTCACTGCCTGAAACATTCTTTACGGTCTGGCTGAACGTGTTTGAACGCGCACGCCTTTCCGCGGAGGATGTTTTCCTGGTTCAGGGAGGATCTTCGGGCATCGGTGTCACCGCCATCCAGCTGGTCAAGGCCTTCGGGAACAGGGTTTTTGCCACGGCGGGGACCGACGAAAAATGCGCCGCATGCGTAAAGCTCGGGGCAGATCACGCGATCAACTACAAGACCGAAGATTTTGTCGAAGTAATCAATCGCGAAACCAAAGGTCGCGGCGTCGACGTGGTGCTCGACATGGTCGCTGGCGATTATCTGGAGCGGGAAGTCAAATGCCTCGCTGACGAAGGGCGCATCTCCGTCATAGCCTCGCTGGGCGGTGCTAAATCGACCCTGTTCATGCCGGACATCACCCGCAAACGAGCCACCATCACCGGGTCCACGCTCCGTCCGAGGTCGGTCGCGTTCAAAGGCACGATTGCAGCGGCGCTCAGGGAAAAGGTCTGGCCCAAAATAGAATCCGGGGCCATCAAGCCCGTCATCTACAAGACCTTCCCGCTGGATCAGGCCGCAATGGCACACGCCCTGATGGAGTCTAGCCAGCACATTGGCAAGATTGTCCTTACCGTTTCGTAATCCGCCATTTTCCATATTTCTGTATCTGTCGAAGCCAACCGGAGGATTTTCAAATGAGCACGCCCAAGAAGAAGAACCAGTTTGACTGTTCCAAATGCACCGGTTATTGCTGCAGCTACGACCACATCGAGGTGTCGGAAACCGACATCGCGCGCCTCGCGAAACATTTCAAATTGTCCGTTCCGGCGGCCAGGGAAAAATTCATCAAGATCGTCGAGGGAAAGACGCCGGTGCTGCGGCACAAGAAGGACCATATCTTCAAGACCACCTGCACCTTTTTCGACCAGGACAAGCGCTGCTGCACCATCTACAGCGCGCGACCCAGCGTCTGCAGGCAATACCCCAACGGGACGACCTGCGGCTATTACATGTTCCTGCGTTTCGAGCGCCGGCATGCCGAAGACCAGACCATGATCCCCTGATCGGGGAATCCTGCCATTGGCGCACTAGTCCGATGCGCCAACGTGCCAGAGATGAACGGGGGTCCCTGCGACGACAACGCTTTTCGCCGGTCGCCACACTCCCGCCATGTCAAAGCGGTTGGATACGATCCGCGAGCCGGGCCGAAGCTCCGCCAACAGCTTGGGACGAAGGCGGATGTTGAGCTCAACCGAAAGATAGAGCATGACCACCGTTGCCGGGCGGGTGTCCAGTTCAAAAAGATCGCCCAGGGAGAACCGTACCCGGTTCGAAACCCCTTCCCAGTGTGCCTGGGATTGCGCCATGTTGATCTGTTCAGGCTGGTTGTCGACCCCGAGTCCTGTGGCGCCGTATCGCTTGGCGGCAGCGATGACGAGGCGACCATCACCGCAACCCAGGTCGTAGACAACATCCTCGTGACCGATGGCACCCATTTCCAGCATCGCATCTACGATTTCCGGACGGGTGGGGACATAGGGAACGGCGGGAAGAAAGTTCACACCCCGCGCCGACCCTCCGTCGGTGGGCGTGGCCGGGAGCCCGGCACAGGCCCCTGCGCCGAGGGCGAGCAGCGCGCCCAGGGTATCTCGTCTTTTCATGACGCACCTTCCTCCCGTGATGCCGGTTGCTCGCCCTGCATTCAGGGCGGCCTGCTATTCGTCCTCGGGGTCGATTCTAAGGTAACGGGTACTGCCAACATTGCGTTCCCGCATCGATACCAGGAAACGGTCAAATGGCAGACCATGCAGCAACTGCAGCGAGACTCCCCTCGTCCGGAGTTCGCTCCAGGCGACTTTTGCGGGGCCCTCGCGCAGGGCCAGCACCACGACATTGACCTTGTCAGCAGCCTCCAGCATCAGGACGCGTCCGGCGAAACTTTTTTCGAGGCGGGCGCACATTGCATCCAGGCGTCGATCTTCAGCCATGAAATTGACCGCGAGAACTCCACCGGGGCGCAGCGCCGCATGAGCCGCATCATAAAAATCCTGGCTGCAAAGCACCTGGGGCTGAACACCGTCGTCAAATCCGTCGAGCAAAATGACATCAGCGGAGGACGGATTGGCGGGCACATAAGCCGCCCCGTCGTTGACGATCACCTGGAACCGGTCGTCATCCCGCGGAATTTCGAAATAGGACCTGGCTGCCGCGACAACTTCAGGGCGAATCTCAACCACCGTCAGTCGCGTCTCCGCCATTCGGCGATACAGGAACTTTGCCATGGAGCCGCCCCCCAGGCCGATCATCAGCAGTTCGGCAGGTTTCGGATTGAACAGCATGAAGCTCATCATCGCCCGGGTGTAATGCAGCTCCAGGGCATCGGGATTGGAGAGCCGCATGGCGCTCTGTATCGCGAGCCCCCCGATATGGAGTGAACGCACGCCCCGCTCCTCGGCGATGGTCACCGAGTGATCCGTGCCCGGTGTCCATTTTTTGCCCCGGGCGGCATTCATGATTGGACCGGCATCGCAGTGCCGCCTTGTCGGCCCTGAAATGCCAGCCACAGGAGATCGAAAACGATGATGAGGACCGGCGCAATCGCCAGATAGTTCAGCATGTACTGGTGCTGTTCATTGAGTTATAGGGGACTGTTACTGCCAGAAGTGGAATCGGAAAATGTCCTCGTTCCAGCCCGATCACGGCTGCTCAACGACGGGCCGACTTGCAAACACACCCGATTATAGAGGGCGGATTCGGTATTTTTACGGGGCGCGCAAGGGGGAATTTCTTCACCTCGGTCATTGACAAAATAATTGTGCTGGCGCATTCTCCGCTCGCACGCACTTTACGTGTGCGGAACCAATCAATCTCAGTCACAGTCTTTCTCATTCGCACAGCTAGAAGGGAGCATCGAGGATGGCCACAAAAAAGAAGGCAGCAACCAAGAAACCCGCAAAAAAAGCGGCAGCCAAGCGTAAACCCAACGCGGCGTTCATGAAACCCATGACACCGAGCGCGGCATTGGGTGCGGTAATCGGCGTGAAGGCAATGCCCCGCACCGAAGTCACCAAGAAGATCTGGGACTACATCAAGAAAAACAAACTGCAGGACAGCAAGAACCGCCGCAACATTAACGCCGACGACAAATTGAAGGAAGTCTTTGGCGGCAAGAAGCAGGTTTCAATGTTCGAGATGACCAAACTGGTCAGCAAGCATCTCAAATAGGCGGTCGCGGCTTTGCAGCGCATGACTTAACCGCTGAAAAACGCCCGACCACGCTTGACGTGGTCGGGCGTTTTTTTTGAGTATCGGCATAACACCAGCGTCGACTCACAACGCCGTTGTCCAACCGTCGTTCAGTTGGCCGCCAAACTTCCCGACAGCGCGCGAAAATCCCCTCGGTAGCGCTCAAGCCTCGAGAGAACGTTTGATCGCTGATCCGCATCCAGAGTGGCGCTCAGCTCAACAATCAACCCTCCCAAATCTGATTCCCACCGGTTCATGAATATCAGGTACTCGCGGGAACGTCCTGAATCCGGCTCGGAAAAAAGCCTGATCAGAGAAGCGGACCGTCCGGGCAGATTCTTCTGGCGCTTCAGAAGCGCCAGTACTTCACCCTGCCAGCGCTGACGCTCTCCAATGCGTCTCTCGAATTCATCCGGATTTGAATTGACAAATCGCTCCACGAGCGCTTTCTGCCCCCGACTGAGATTGCCGGTCCAATCTTCAATTTGCTCAACCACTCGGTCGATCCGCCTGCGCGCGCGCGACTTGGCGTCACCTTCAATCCATTGCTCGACGTAACGCCGGTTCTCCCTGGAAAATTTCCTCTCCAGCGTCACGATCTGCTCCGGTCGCAACGTCAGGAGAACCGGCGCCGCTTCTCGCGCCGCGCGCCCTGCAAGTAGGCGAGAGTGATTCCTGATCGTTGTAATTGCCCATTCGACATCCGCCTGATTGACTCCTTTTTCGAAACGGTCCTTCGCCGAATTCAATGTCAATACGTAGCCGGGCAATTCGCTGGTTCGATGCCAGCTACGCAGCCTTACAAACTGCTCCTGCAGTGCGTCGGCCTGTTCACTGTCCGCATCGAAATAATCCCAGGCCATATACCGCAATACGGTTTCGGCATTGTTGTAGGAAAACCTCAGCGTGCTGCAGGCTCCCAGGAGGAATATCACTGCCAGAGTGCAAAGGAACCTGCCCGCCACGCTCATGGCATTCTGATGATTGCTGAGACATTGGGGCCCGGAAGGGATGAGCCTGCGCACCGTAGCAGCATTAATTCGCTTTCCCGCGCCCCGGTGTGACGGACTCCGGAGGGCGGTTCAGAACTGCCGCTGCCGCGTCCTCTCCCCTTGCCTTCGCGATATCTGCGGGACGTTCGCCGGCCTTGTTACGTAGGTTGCGGTTGGCTTTCCTTTCCAGCAAAAATCCGATTACTTCAATATGGCCGTCAGCCGCCGCCGCGTGCAGTGGGGAGTTTCCCTTGATGTCGACACGGGAAATTTGCGCGCCGTGATCGACCAGCAATTTGACGATCTCGATGGAACCACTCAAGGCCGCCCAATACAACGGGGATTCGCCATCGCGATTGACGACGTCCACGGGAGAATTCTTCTCCAGCAGGATCCGCGCAATTTCGGGGTCTGAATGCAACGCGGCGGAATGAAGTGCGATTTCCCCGTTGGTCGATCTGGCCGCAACGTCAGCGCCAGACGTGATCAACATGCCGACAAGGTCCGCCCGGGCGCTTTCTGCCGCAACGATTAAGGGAGTGTCACCTTCCGCATTGCGAGCGGTGTAATGTACGCCCGCTTTGACCAGCCGCGCGGTTTCGGCATAATCACCCGCCTTGATGGCATCGAAAAGCGATTCCCTCAAGGTCTGCGCGGCCGACGTCAAGGAGGCGAAGCAGGCTATAAGCAGAATAAGGGCGCGCAACATTGCGAGAGAGTGTAGCAGAGTGACCCCCGGCGCCGTATCCTTGGGCGAGTCACGTTTTCCATCGAAACAGACAGTTTTCCGGAGTACGCATTGTGACCAATCCATTTTCTTCGAAGGCTGTCGCCATCATCGGTGGCGGCACCATGGGAACCGACATCGCCGCAATATTCATCGCCGGTGGCTGGCAGGTGCGCCTGGTGGAACCCCTGAAGGAACGCTGGCAGGCGGCCGAAATCCGGATAGGGCAGTCCGTGGAACAAATCCGCAGCCTGGCGACAAAGACATCTCCACAAGGGGGAGGTGTGCATTTGACGGCTTCCCTGAAGGAGCTCCCCTGGACTTCGCTCGGTTTTGTGATTGAGTGCATCCCGGAAGACCTGCCTCTGAAGCGGACGCTCTTCGCCGAGATCGAGAAAATGGCCCCGCCCGGGCTTCCCATTGCCAGCAATTCTTCCAGCTTTCCAATCAGCGAAATTTCCCGGGGCCTGAGCACCCGCGAACGCATGCTGGGACTGCATTTCTTCATGCCCGCGCACCTTGTACCGGCGGTCGAAGTTGTTCGGGGAGAAGCCACCGACCCCGCGCTGTGCGCCCGGTGTGGCGAACTCATGCGAAGCCTGGGCAAAGTGCCCGTCAATGTGAAAAAGGACATCCCGGGCTTTCTCGCCAATCGCCTTCAGCACGCGCTGGCCCGCGAGGCTTTTGCCCTCATTGATGCGGGTCTTGCCGGCCCGGAAGATATTGACGCGGCGGTAAGGTTCGGATTCGGTCTTCGCTACCTGGCAGCCGGCCCGGTGCTGCAAAAGGACATCGCCGGTCTGGACATTCATTGCGCCGCAGCCCGAACCATGTATCCGAGCCTTGCCAGCAATACGGCTCCATCCCCGGTCCTCGGTGACAAGGTCGCCGCCGGCAAACTGGGCATGAAGACGGGAGAAGGGTTTTACCGTTGGACTCCTGAATCGGCGGCAAACGAGAAGGCGCGCTATGAACGTGCCCTGATTGATGTACTGAAGCTCCTCAAACCGGACATTCCTTCCTGACTACGCCTTTGCCGTTGTCGCAATTCCGGGCATGGCAAAACCCCGGGTCGCCAGGTCGCCAATCAGGCTCTGACATTGACCGGCATCCAGTTCAAGCAGGGGCGGACGCACGGTTGACCAGCCGGTATCGCCACTGTGATGTGCGATGGCCGCTTTCAAAGCGGGAATCATCGGATACCTCTGGAAAAGCATGCGTGTCGCGGTAATACCTGCCTGTAGTGTGTCGGCGTCGGCGCCTTTCCAGTTTTCGAACACCCTGTTTATCGCAGAGGGGTTCACATTGCCCGTAGCCGTGATGCAGCCCGCCCCGCCGCCCCGCATATTTGGCAATAGGAATACCTCGCTCCCGGCAAATACGTCAAATTCGGCGCCTGCAAAGGCGCTCAGGTAGCCTTGCGTCGTGTTCCAGTCCCCTGACGAGTCCTTGATGCCGGCAACGTTGCCTGAATAGTTCTTCAGCAGTTTTTCAATCAAGCCGAACGAGATACCGACCTGCGAGACCGGGGGGATGTGGTACAGGTACAAGCGAAGACGTTCATCCCCGATACGCTCGATGATTTCCGAAAAATTGCGGTACAAGCCTTCTTCCGGGACATCCTTGTAATAAAAGGGCGGCAGCATCAATACTCCGGCGCATCCCAGCGCAACGGCATGCGCGGTCAGGCGAACGCTGTCCGACAGGGCACAGCAGCCGGTTCCAGGCATCAGCTTTGATGGTGGTATGCCCGCCTGGACGAGTTGCTCCAGCAGAATCATTCGCTCGTCGACCGACAGCGAATTGGCTTCACTGTTGGTGCCAAAGACCGCAAGCCCCACACATCCATTTTCGAGCAACCATTTGCAATGCCTGACGAACCGCACGGAATCGGGGGCCAGATTCTCGCGGAACGGCGTGACCACTGGAGACAGAACACCACTCAGACGGGGTGCGTGCACCGGGATTGTCATGGGATTTTCCTCAATGATTCTCAGGGTTATCTATGAACGCCCACCAATCCACGTGACCCAGGGCAGAGGGAGAAAAGCCTGAATGCGGCGCAGTTATTGGACACATACTTCGGAAACGGGGGAAAATAAGCTCGATTCTATCGAACCTCGATTTCTGGAGATAAGCTTGTCCGCACAACTTCAACCTTCTGCCAGCCGGAAGCAGTTCTACGAACGCATCAGCGTAGGCAATTGCGCGCCCCTCTGGGAAGTATTGCACGGTCTCATATCGGCTGAACCTCAAACGCCCTGCCTGCCCTACCTGTGGAAATGGGATACGGTTTGGCCCTGGATTCAGGAGGCAGGCACCCTTATCACCGCGCAGGAAGCCGAACGCCGCGTTCTGGTTCTTGAGAATCCAGGACTACGCGGTCGTTCCAGCATTACACACAGCCTGTACGCGGGCCTACAACTGATTCTTCCCGGCGAGGTGGCTCCCGCGCATCGCCATTCCCAATCGGCTTTGCGGTTCATCCTGCATGGTGGCGGCGCCTATACGGCTGTAAGCGGTGAAAAGGTCACCATGAACGTGGGTGATTTTGTCATCACTCCTTCTTGGACCTTCCACGATCATGGCAATCCGTCCTCCGAGCCCATGGTTTGGATGGATGGCCTGGATGTGCCTCTGGTTGAGCATCTGGATGCGCAATTCATGGAGAAAGCGCCGGTAACCGTTCAAAGCATTCGTGGCACCCAGGGCGAAAATATGGCCCAGTTTGGCAACACCATGAAGCCCGTTGAATATCGAGCAAAAAGCAAAACTTCACCGTTATTCTGGTACCCGTATGACCGCACCCGCGAAGCATTGAGTGCTCTCGGCGAGAATACGGAAATCCACCCCTGCTGGGGTCACAAGCTGCAATATACCAATCCGGTTACCGGTGGATGGGCGATGCCCACAATGGGTACATTCATGCAGTTGCTGCCTTCCGGATTCAAGGGCGGAGATTACCGTTCAACAGATTCCACGGTTTATGCCGTTGTTGAGGGCAGCGGTAGATGCATCATCAAGGGGCAAACTCTTGAGTTCGGGCCCAGGGATATTTTTGTCTGTCCGTCCTGGATGCCCTATCGGTTCGAAGTGGACAATCAGGCGGTATTGTTCAGTTTCTCCGACCGGCCGGTGCAACAGGCACTCGATCTTTGGCGCGAAACGTTTTGAACGAGTTTTTTTCAATGGGGTTTTGCGTCGACCCATTTTGCAGCTTAACCCTGACGGCGAACCTCGAATGAACCCCTCGGGCAAAGAATATGATTTGCTTTACAACCCGCGTTTCTCGGTGCCCGATTTTGCGCAGATTACCGCCCGCTGGAACCGGGAATCCGTGCAGGCGCGTTCCGAACTGGATTGTTATCTTGACGTGCCCTACGGCCCGGATAGAACTGAAACCATGGACATCTTCCGGGCCCAAGGGCCCAGTAAGGGGATGCTTATGTTCATTCACGGGGGTTATTGGCGCGCACAGGATAAGACAGGATATTCATTCCTGGCCCCCGCGCTGACCCGACAGGGCATCACGCTGGCAGTTCCCAATTACGCACTATGTCCCGCGGTCACAGTGCGCCACATTGTTATGCAGATGGTGCAGGCGGCCGCCTGGTTGCACCGCAATGGCCGCAACTTCGGCGCTCCGGATGGACACCTGTTTGCATGCGGCCATTCGGCGGGCGGACACCTTGCAGCCATGCTCCTTGCGTGCCTCTGGCCCGTCTATTCGGCGGATTTGCCCCCGATGACTGTTCAGGCCGCACTTTCCATCAGCGGCCTCTTTGACTTGCGGGAAATTGTCAAAGTTCCCTCGATCAATTGCGATGTCCGTCTTGGCGCAAATGAGGCACGGTTGCTCAGTCCGGCGTTAATGCCGCCGGCGACCCCTAGCCCCTTGTTTATCGGAGTAGGCGGCTCTGAAACTGGAGGCTTCCACATTCAGCACCGCACCATCGCCGAAAAATGGAAAGGCAACTTGGCAGAGGATATTTCCTGCCCCGGGGAAAATCATTTTACGATTCTGGACAATCTGCACAGACCGGATGGCAGTCTTTTCAACGGCACATTGCGAATGATGGGAATCCAACGCGCATAGCCACTTTCATCACTGCGCCTTGAATGACCTGATTACGTCGGCGAAATTGCGCGGAAATGAAAAGGCCGACTTTCGTCGGCCTTTATTAGATGGTGCCGCCTTGCCAGGAATCAGGCAGTAACTGGCTCGCCTTCCGCCTCATCCTTGTTTTCTGGCCGGTCCATCAACTCCACCAAAGCCATCGGCGCATTGTCTCCATCACGGAATCCAAACTTCAGGATTCGCAGATAGCCGCCGTTGCGATTAGCGTACCGCGGACCCAATTCAGCGAACAACTTGGTGACCATGTCCCGGTCCCGAAGCCTGTTAAATGCCAGGCGACGGTTCGCAAGAGACGGCTTCTTTCCCAATGTGATCATCGGCTCAACAACGCGACGAAGTTCTTTCGCCTTCGGTAGCGTGGTTTTAATCGCTTCATGCAGCAGAAGCGAATTTGTCATATTGCGCAACATCGCCAAACGATGGCTGCTGGTGCGATTGAGTTTTCTTAATCCAAGACGGTGACGCATGTTTATTGCCTTTAGGTTGACACAGCGTTAGCCGCGTGCGATCTCCATGCCGGCTGGCGGCCAGTTTTCAAGCTTCATACCCAGGGTCAGGCCCCGCGAGGCAAGAACTTCCTTGATCTCGTTGAGTGACTTTCTTCCAAGGTTCGGGGTCTTGAGCAGTTCGGATTCGGAACGTTGGATAAGATCACCAATGTAATAAATGTTCTCTGCCTTCAGACAATTTGCGGAACGAACTGTCAATTCCAGATCGTCGACCGGACGCATCAGTATCGGATCCACCTGAGGAGATTTCTTTTCCTCGATGGTCGGTGCTATACCCTCCAACGCCGCGAAAACCGACAACTGGTCAACCAGAATGCGAGCCGCGTAACGAATGGCTTCTTCCGGTTCTATCGCCCCATTGGTTTCTATATCGATGATCAACTTGTCCAGATCGGTTCGTTGTTCCACCCGCGCGGATTCGACGGCATAGGAAACGCGACGAACGGGAGAGAAGGACGCATCAAGAATGATCTTGCCGATACCCTTGGACTCCTCAGGTACCACACGGACATTGCCCGGCACATATCCACGCCCGTTCTCCACCTTAATCTGCATCTCGAGTTTGCCACCCGGGGACAAATGGGCGATAACGTGCTCGGGATTTACGATTTCTACATCGTGCGTAGCCTCGATATCAGCCGCGGTGACAGGGCCTTCGCCATGCTTTTTCAGCGTCAGGAGGGCATCTTCCCGATTGTGAACCTTCATGACGACACCCTTGAGGTTCAACATGATGTCGACCACATCCTCCTGCACGCCTTCAATGGTCGAGTATTCATGCAGGACGCCAGCGATCTGCACTTCGGTGGGCGCGTAACCCGGCATGGACGACAACAGCACTCGGCGCAGGGCGTTACCCAACGTATGCCCGTAGCCGCGCTCAAAGGGCTCCATGACGACCTTGGCATGGTTCGGCGCAATGCCTTGCACCTCGATAATTCGCGGCTTTAGGAATCCACTTGTTTGCATGCGATTTCCTCGGATGACTATTCACCTTCGACGCCGGTTAATTGGACCGGCGTCGTCGGCGAAAGATTAATGCTGCACTTGGTTCTTGGGGTCGCGAGCAGAGCTCGCGTCTACTTCGAATAGAGTTCGATGATCATGCTTTCGTTGATCGTCGATGGCAATTCGGAACGGGCGGGCAAAGCTTTGAGCTTACCCTTCATGCCTTTTGAATCAAGTTCGATCCAATCCGGGATACCACGCGATTCCGCGGCTTCAACAGCACCCTTGATTCTGAGCTGCGCCTTTGAAGCTTCGGCCACTTCTACGATGTCACCTGGGCGCACAGCGTAGGAGGGAATGTTTACGCGCTTGCCGTTGACCAGAATGCTGTTGTGACGAACAATCTGCCGCGATTCGGTCCGGCTCGAGCCAAATCCCATTCTGTACGCGACGGTATCGAGTCGGGTTTCAAGTATCTGCAGCAGGCGCTCGCCTGTAACGCCTTTGGATTGTGCTGCAGCAGCATAAATTTTTCGGAACTGCCGCTCCAGGACTCCATAGATCCGGCGAACCTTCTGCTTTTCCCGCAGCTGTTTGCCATAGTCAGACAGTCTCGCGCCGCTTTTCTGGCCATGCTGGCCAGGCGCGTAGCTCCTGCGCTCAATCGCACATTTGTCCGTAAAACACTTCTCGCCTTTTAGGAAAAGTTTTTCTCCCTCTCGGCGACATTGCCTGCACTTCGGGTCTAGATTGCGTGCCATGATTTCCTCGTTAGATCCGGCGGCGTTTCGATGGACGGCATCCGTTATGGGGAACGGGGGTCACGTCAGAGATACTGGTAACTTTCATGCCCAATGCGTTCAATGCGCGCACCGCCGACTCCCGGCCTGGGCCCGGACCCTTGATGCGCACTTCCAGGTTTTTCACGCCACACTCCAACGCGGCCTTGCCCGCCGATTCAGCAGCAACTTGCGCGGCGAAAGGAGTGGATTTGCGCGATCCTTTGAATCCCGCACCGCCAGAAGTTGCCCAAGCGAGGGTGTTGCCCTGGCGATCAGTGATCGTTACGATCGTGTTATTGAACGAAGCGTGGACATGAACGATCGCCTCGGCGACATTCTTTTTGACCTTCTTCCGAACACGCGCGGCAGTTTGTGGTGCTTGCGGCTTAGCCATCTAATTTATTCCCCTGATATTCTCATTTGAACGCGGATCAGCCCTTGCCGGCCTGCTCTTTGCCTTTGATCGCGGCCTTGCGGGGCCCCTTGCGCGTTCTTGCGTTGGTCCGGGTCCGCTGCCCACGTG
Organism: uncultured beta proteobacterium; assembly: GCA_903899705.1. Taxonomy (GTDB): domain Bacteria; phylum Pseudomonadota; class Gammaproteobacteria; order Burkholderiales; family SG8-39; genus 2-02-FULL-62-17. Next base: position 16,277 of record CAIUKQ010000319.1, on the reverse strand, counting down.
CGGGCAAACCCTTGCGATGGCGCGTCCCGCGATAGCAGCCCAAATCCATCAGGCGCTTTATGTTCATCGAAACTTCTCGGCGCAGATCCCCTTCTACGGCGAAGCGGGAAACTTCTACCCGAAGCTTTTCCATGTCGGATTCTGACAAATCCTTGATTTTCAAAGAATTTTTCACCCCGGCCGCATCGCAAATCGCCTTCGCTCGCGCAGTGCCGACGCCATATATCGCTTGTAACGCGATAACAGCGTGCTGATGATTTGGGATGTTGACACCTGCAATCCGTGCCATACGTTCGTTCCTTTTTTCCGATGCCCGGTTTCAAAAGCGAAACCGCGAATTATAAACTTAAAGTACCCTAAGAACTAACCTTGGCGCTGTTTATGGCGGGGATCCTTGCAGATCACTCTTATTACCCGTTTGCGCTGGACTATTTTGCAGTTTCGGCAAATCTTCTTGACTGACGCCAGTACTTTCATGGCTGCTTCCTTTTAAAAATTTCCGGCCACCTATTTAGCCCGGAAAACAATCCTCGCTCGGGAAAGATCGTAGGGCGTTAATTCCACCGTCACTTTGTCACCTGGCAAAATTCGTATGTAATGCATTCGCATCTTTCCAGAGATGTGGCCAAGCACCACGTGTCCATTTTCCAGCTTTACACGGAAAGTCGCGTTGGGCAGGGTTTCCACGATCTCACCCTGCATTTGAATCACATCCTCTTTCGCCATGAGTTCCTATCTGCTCGGAAAGCCCGCTCCTTTGAAGTTTGCCTTCTTCAGGAGGCTCTCGTATTGATGAGACATGACATAGGCCTGAACCTGCGCCATGAAATCCATCGTTACCACAACAATAATCAGTAGCGATGTACCGCCGAAGTAAAAGGGCACATTCCATTTGAGAATCAGGAATTCGGGTAGCAGGCATACCAGGGTTACATAGGCCGCGCCAACCAGCGTCAATCGGAGAAGGATTTTTTCTAGGTAACGCGATGTCTGATCACCGGGTCGGATTCCGGGAACGAAAGCACCGGACTTTTTAAGATTGTCGGCAGTTTCTTTCGGGTTGTACTGCAAGGCCGTATAGAAAAAACAGAAAAACACGATGGCCGCAGCGTAGAGCATCACGTAGATGGGCTGTCCGGGAGACAAGGTTGCCGCTATATCCTTTAACCAGTTCGCCCCCTCGCTAGCACCAAACCAGCCCGCAAGAGTCGCCGGAAACAGGATGATGGAACTCGCAAATATCGGCGGAATGACGCCTGACATATTGAGCTTGAATGGAAGGTGCGAAGCCTGCCCACCATAGATCTTGTTGCCAACCTGGCGCTTCGCGTAATTCACCAATATTTTGCGCTGGCCGCGTTCGACAAAACAGACAAACCATGTAACCAAGACAACTGCACCGCAAACCAGCAAGGCTGTCAGCGGCCCCATCGCGCCGGTCCGAACCAATTCAAGCAGACCCGCGATGGCATTTGGCAGACCAGCCGCGATACCCGCAAATATGATTATTGAAATCCCGTTTCCAAGTCCCCGCTCCGTAACTTGTTCGCCCAACCACATCAGAAACATGGTACCAGTTACCAAGGTCGTAACCGTAGTGAACCGAAAGAGCAAACCCGGATCCATAACCAAACCGGGCTGCGACTCAAGCGCAATGGAGATGCCCGTCGCCTGAAACAACGCCAGAAAGACAGTCCCATATCGGGTGTACTGGGTTATTTTTCGTTGACCCGCCTGACCTTCCTTTTTGAGGACTTCAAGCTGGGGAGATACGGCCGTCATCAGCTGCATGATGATTGAGGCGGAGATGTACGGCATTATGCCAAGCGCAAAAATCGTGAACCGTGACAACGCGCCGCCGGAAAACATGTTGAACAAGCCAAGTATTCCGCCTTGCTGGGTTTGGAAAAGCTTCGCTAGTTCCTCGGGGTCTATCCCGGGAACGGGAATATGAGCACCGATCCGGAACACCAATAAAGCCCCAAGCAGAAAGAGCAACCTCTTCTTGAGGTCGCCGTATTTGCCTGTCTTTCCTAATTGGGACGATTGGGTGGCCATGAGAGTGGTGGTCCGTTAGGACGGAACCTTGACCTTTTTCTTCAAACGACCGCGTACTGCGGGAACAAAATCGGCGACCGAACCACCCGCCGCCTCGATCGCAGCCTTGGCACCGACACTGACCCGAACACCAACAAGCGTTACCTTGCTCTTAAGCTCACCTTTGAGCACAATCTTCGCCTGTTCCGCGTGAATACCAACAAGTCCTGCGGCCTTCAACGACGCGAGATCAATGGTTCCCGATTTCACTTGCGACAAATCGCAAAGCCTGACTTCGTCAGTATGCTTGTGGCTGACAAACCCGCGTTTGGGGAGCCGGCGGTGCAATGGCATCTGGCCGCCCTCGAATCCGACCTTATGGAAACCTCCCGAACGGGATTTCTGACCCTTGTGTCCACGGCCTGCCGTCTTGCCTAAACCCGACCCAATGCCACGACCAACCCGGCGCCGTGCTTTATTGGACCCGGGGACCGGGCTGAGCGTATTCAATTCCATCACGCGCTCCTAGCTCTCAACATGCACAAGGTAGTGCACGGTATTGATCATCCCGCGAACTTGCGGCGTATCGGTCAATTCGACGACGTGATTGATCTTGCGCAACCCGAGACCCCTCACGGTTTCCCGGTGGCTCTGTTTGCATCCGATCACGCTCTTGACCAGCTTAATTTTGACTTTTTTCACATCCATGGCAATCCCTTCTAAGCCGCGGTGATCTCTTCAACGGTCTTCCCGCGCTTTGCGGCGATTTCCGATGGAGTATTCATTCGTTTCAATCCGTCCAGCGTCGCGCGTACGACGTTATACGGGTTCGTCGAACCCAGACATTTCGCAAGAACGTTAGTGACGCCCATTACCTCAAACACGGCTCTCATCGGGCCCCCGGCAATGATTCCCGTACCTGCAGAGGCAGGTTGCATGATGACCTTGGATGCGCCGTGGCGACCGATAATCGAGTGTTGCAGTGTGCCGTTTTTCAGCGTGACTCGAATCATGCGTCTGCGCGCTCCCTCGAGCGACTTCTGCACCGCAACCGGCACTTCCCGCGCCTTTCCTTTTCCCATGCCAACACCGCCGTCACCATCACCAACAACTGTCAAGGCGGCAAAACCCAGAATCCGTCCACCTTTGACCACCTTGGTGACGCGATTCACCGCGATCATCTTTTCCTTCAAACCATCGGAGCGCGGCTCATTGCCCTGATTTCTAGATTGCATTCTCGCCATGGTTAGCCCTTTGAATCATCTTTACCGTTGACACTTACGGGCAGCATTGCCCGGCTTTGGAGGGTCAAATCAGAACTTGAGACCGGCTTCGCGCGCCGCTTCAGCCAGTGCCTTGACACGTCCGTGATATCTGAATCCCGACCGGTCAAAAGCGACCGATTCAATTCCCAGTAGTTTGGCTTTTTCAGCAATACGCTTGCCAACAGAGGCTGCAGCGGTCTTGTTGCCGCCATTGGCTATTGTTCCCCGAACTTCCTTTTCCAACGTCGATGCGCTGGCTAGGACCTTGTCCCCTTCCTGGGAAAAGATCTGCGCATAGATGTGACCGTTGGTCCGATGAACCGCCAGGCGAACCGCCCGTAGCTGACTGATTTTCCGCCTTGTTTGCCCGGAACGGTGAACACGCGCTGCGTTTTTGTTGATCATCTTGATCCCCTTACTTCTTCTTGGTTTCTTTAATGATCACGCGCTCATCTGAATAGCGCACACCCTTGCCCTTGTATGGCTCAGGCGGGCGATAGGCACGAACCTCCGCCGCGACCTGGCCGACCTGCTGCTTATCAATGCCCTTGATCAGAATTTCGGTCTGCGTCGGCGTCTCAACCTTGATGCCTTGAGGCATCTGGTGGACAACAGGATGCGAAAAACCAAGAGACAGATTCAGTTTGTCACCTTGCGCCTGGGCACGATAGCCAACGCCTACGAGCGTCAATTTACGCTCAAAACCCTTGGTGACCCCGGTGACCATGTTTGCCATTAATGCGCGCACCGTGCCAGACATAGCGTCTGAGTTTGCCATGTCGATGACGGTAGAACAGGTCAGGGTATCCCCTGTCCGCTCAACCTTTACTTGGCCGGTAAGTGCATGAGAAAGAGTACCTAGAGGCCCTTTGATTGCAACAGAGCCTTCACTCAACGTGACGTCCACGCCCTTGGGCAACGGAACCGGATTTTTACCTATACGGGACATTTCAGAATCCTCAGGCCACTATACAAAGAACTTCACCACCGACCCCTGCGGCTCGCGCCTTGCGGTCAGTCATGACGCCCCTTGAAGTCGAGACGATTGCCACACCGAGACCGTTCATGACCTTGGGAATGTCACCGCACCCACGATAAATCCGCAGCCCAGGACGGGACACCCGTTCGATCTTCTCGATAACCGGCGCACCGGCGTAGTATTTAAGGTTGATATCGATTTCCGGTTTCCCGTCATTGGGGCGGATAACAAAATCCTCAATGTAGCCCTCGTCTTTCAGCACCTGTGCAATAGACGCTTTCAACTTGGATGAAGGCATGCAAACGACGGGTCGTCGCACCATCTGGGCGTTACGAATCCGAGTCAACATGTCGGATACTGGGTCGGTCATGCTCATTCGCGCTCCCTTACCAACTGGCCTTGATCATGCCGGGGATTTCCCCACGCATGGCGATTTCTCGCAACTTGTTTCTAGCCAGACCGAATTTTTTGAAAACTCCACGCGGTCTGCCCGTTAATGTGCACCGATTACGCACACGCGCTGGAGACGCATCGCGAGGCATCATTTCAAATGCCTTGCGAGCTTCCGCCCGTTCTTCATCCGTGCGCTTCAAATCTGTCATGACTTCAACCAACGCCGCGCGTTGCACAGCAAACTTGGCAACCGTCTTGCGGCGTTTTAAATTTCGATTAATGAGGGCGAGCTTGGCCATGGGGCACCTCAGTTGCTCTTGAAGGGGAAGCGAAAGGCGGCAAGAAGCGCGCGCGCTTCATCGTCGGTCTTCGCCGTTGTCGTAATGCTGATATTCAGACCTCGGATTGCGTCGATCTTGTCGTACTCGATTTCCGGAAAAATAATCTGTTCACGCACGCCAAGACTATAATTTCCTCGCCCGTCAAACGCACGAACCGACACTCCGCGAAAATCCCTGATGCGGGGTATGGCAATTGACACCAGGCGATCGAAGAACTCATACATCCGCTTCCCCCGCAAGGTGACCATGCACCCTACGGGGTAGTCCTTCCTCACCTTGAACGTAGCGATAGATTTCTTCGCCTTGGTGACCACCGGTTTTTGGCCCGCGATCTTAGTCAGGTCACCGACCGCATGCTCGAGAACCTTCTTATCCGCAACCGCTTCACCGACGCCCATGTTGAGCGTGATTTTGGAAATGCGAGGTACCTGCATCGCCGATGCGTATCCGAATTTGACTTTCAATTCCGGAACGACGGTATCGCGATAATAATCTTGTAAGCGTGCCATTTTCGTCTGCCTTTATCGCGCGTCGACCATTTCGCCATTCGACTTGAAGACCCGAACTTTTCGTCCATCCTCAAGCGACTTTATCCCCACACGATCAGCCTTTTGAGTCTGAGGATTGAATACGGCGACATTTGAAATATGCAGGGGCATTTCTTTCTCAATAATGCCGCCAGTCTGGTTCTTGCCCGGGTTCGGTTTTTGGTGCTTCTTGACTTTGTTGACACCCTCTACCAGAACATGATCCTCGTCTATTCGGCGCAATATCGTTCCACGCTTGCCTTTGTCACGGCCGGTGAGAACCATCACGTCATCGCCCTTCTTGATTTTCTGCATAACTTTCGTCCCTAGGATCTGGTCCGCCAATACATGGCTGGCAATTGTTTTACCGGTGGTTCAGAGAACTTCCGGCGCCAAAGAAACAATCTTCATGAACCGTTCGTTTCGCAATTCCCTGGTGACCGGCCCGAAAATACGGGTACCGATGGGCTCCAGCTTTGCATTAAGCAAAACCGCTGCGTTGGAATCAAACCGGATCAGACTGCCATCGTTCCGACGAACGCCCTTGGCTGTGCGCACTACGACAGCGTTATAGACCTCGCCTTTTTTGACGCGCCCTCTTGGAGCCACATCCTTAATGCTTACCTTGATTACATCCCCGATGGACGCGTAACGCCTCTTCGAGCCGCCAAGGACCTTGATACACATCACTGCACGTGCGCCTGTGTTGTCGGCGACGTCGAGTACCGTTTGCATCTGAATCATTTTTTAATCTCCAACTTGCTCGCCAATTAGGGCGGGCAGTTTTGGACCCCGTCGGGGGTAGGACTGACCAGCCCAGCGAAAAGGACTGGTTAAACAGCGAGCCGCAGATTATATATGGAAATTTCTGCTTCGGCCAGATATATTTATATTACCTGGGCTTTTTCAATCAGTTTGCTCAGTCGCCATGCTTTGGTTTTGGACAATGGACGACATTCTTCGATGATAACCAGATCACCTTTATGGCATTCATTGGCCTCATCGTGGATATGATATTTCTTGGACCTGACCAGTATTTTTCCATAGAGCGGATGGGGCACTCTACGTTCGACAAGAACAGTTCTGGTTTTGCTCATAAGGTCACTTACAACACGACCGGTGAGAGTCCGATGGCTCTTTACTTTGTCTTCGACCTTGGATTCACTCATTTCGATGACACCTTCTCGCGCATAATTGTCCTGACGCGCGCTATATCGCGCCGCACTTTTCCCAACTGACTGGTATTGGACAGTTGCTGGGTCGCCCGTTGCATCCGGAGATTGAACTGGGCCCTTAGCAATTCTTCAAGTTCCTTGCCCAATTGGCCAGCATCCTTTGATCTAATTTCGCTCGATTTCATGGCTTATCCCACCTGGCGGAAGACAAATGTGGTTTTCAACGGAAGCTTCGCCGAAGCAAGCGCGAAAGCCTCCCGCGCCATGGATTCATCTACACCGTCCATTTCATACAGGACCTTACCTGGCTGAATCTCGGCGACGAAATACTCGGGATTTCCTTTGCCGTTACCCATGCGGACCTCTGCCGGTTTCTGGGAAATGGGCTTATCAGGGAAAATCCGGATGAATACTCGACCTCCGCGCTTGATATGCCTTGTCATCGCTCGGCGGGCTGCTTCGATTTGGCGGGCCGTCAACCGACCACGCTCAACCGCTTTCAGGCCAAATTCACCAAACGACACCTTCGCTCCCCTGGTTGCGACGCCAGTGTTGCGACCCTTCTGTTGTTTTCGATATTTTGTTCTTGCAGGTTGCAGCATCTGCTTCTCCTAACTACTTTGCTCGCCCGAGCCGCCTTCTGGCGTGCTCTTGGGCTTTCGGGTTCGCTTCACAGCCGCTTTTGCGGCATCCCCTGCGGTTTCGGCAGGTTTCGCATCCTCGGACGCTTTGGTTGCGTCGTCAGATTTGTGGGCCACCCGGGTACGGGCTACCTTTGGCTTTGCCACATCGGCTGCAGGTTCGTTCTTAGTATCCGAACCTTCGGCCTTTAGCGGTGGCTTTTTCATTGTCTTCGTGACGGGAGCTTCATCAGCCACAGGCGCCGTAGGTCTTGCGGGTTGCTCGGATTTCGCGAGTACTTCACCCTTGTACACCCACACCTTGACGCCGATGACGCCATAGGTTGTCTTGGCCTCTGAAACACCGTAATCGATATCGGCGCGCAATGTATGGAGCGGCACCCGCCCTTCACGGTACCACTCAGTTCTGGCGATCTCGATGCCATTCAGACGTCCCGCGCTCATGATCTTGATGCCTTGGGCACCCAGGCGCATTGCATTTTGCATCGCACGCTTCATCGCACGCCTGAACATGATTCGCTTTTCCAATTGTTGCGTGATTGAATCAGCAATCAATTGCGCGTCAATTTCAGGCTTGCGAATCTCTTCGATGTTCACATGCACCATTTGGACACCCAGCAACTTGCGCAGATCGGCCTTGAGGTTCTCAATATCCTCGCCTTTTTTGCCGATTACGACGCCAGGCCTCGCGCTATGAATGGTAATCCGTGCATCCTTTGCGGGACGTTCGATCACAACCCTTCCCACCGAGGCATGCGCCAGTTTGCCCTTAAGGTATTCCCGGACCTTGAGATCCTCATTGAGCATGGTCGCAAAATGCTTGCTGTTGGCGAACCACTTGGAGCCCCAGTTTTTGTTGACCGCGAGCCTAAATCCGATCGGATGTATTTTTTGTCCCATGGCTGATCCTTATGCGCTCGCCTTTTTCGCAGGCCGCTTAACTTCTGCGTCACCGACGGTTATGAAAATGTGGCAGGTTGGCTTGATGATGCGATTGCCGCGCCCTTTTGCCCTAGCCATGAACCGTTTAAGCACGGTGCCCTTCTCGACCATGATGGTTTTGACTTTCAACTCGTCTATATCTGCACCATCATTGTGTTCCGCATTTGCAATCGCGGATTCAAGAACCTTCTTAATGATCTGAGCCCCGCGCTTGGGGCTGAAATTGAGCACATTCAACGCCTGATCCACCGGCAGGCCACGAACCAGGTCTGCGACGAGCCGACCCTTTTGTGCCGACAATCGAACGCCATACAGCTTGGCTTGGGTTTCCATTTGGTGCTCCGTCATTTCTTGGGCGCTGATGATGGCGCGGCGACTTTTCTATCCGCCGAATGGCCTTTGAACATGCGCGTCAGCGCAAATTCACCCAGTTTGTGTCCAACCATGTTTTCCGAAATATAAACCGGAACATGCTGCTTTCCGTTGTGCACGGCAATTGTCAAACCGACAAAATCCGGCACTATGGTCGACCGTCGCGACCAGGTCTTTATCGGCCGCTTGTCGCTATTCGCGCGAGCGGTTTCAATCTTCCTGAACAGGTGGTGGTCCACAAACGGACCTTTTTTAACCGAACGTCCCATGGCGAGTCCTTATTTCTTTTTACGGAATTGAATAATCATTCCGTTTGTACGCTTGTTCTTGCGGGTTTTGTAGCCCTTGGTCAATGTACCCCAAGGACTCACAGGATCCCGCCCGGCTGCAGTGCGACCTTCTCCGCCGCCATGAGGGTGATCGACTGGATTCATCGCGACACCCCGCACCGTAGGACGCACGCCGCGCCAGCGCATCGCACCGGCTTTGCCGATGGAGCGAAGCGAATGCTCTTCATTGCCAACTTCACCTATGGTAGCGCGGCAGTCGACATGCACTTTACGAATTTCGCCTGAGCGCAACCGCAATTGAGCGTAGCTCCCTTCGCGCGCCAGGAGTTGCGCCGACGTCCCTGCCGCACGGGCAATCTGAGCACCCTTACCCGGCATCATTTCAACGCAACATATGGTTGAACCGACCGGGATATTCCGCAGTGGTAAGGTGTTCCCCGCCTTAATTGGGGCTTCGGGACCTGACAACAGAATCATTCCGGTTTTCAAGCCCTTACAGGCGATGACATACCGGCGCTCGCCATCGGTATAACAAAGGAGCCCGATATTCGCGCTTCGGTTGGGATCGTACTCAATGTGTTCGACCTTTGCAGAAATACCGTCTTTGTTTCGCTTGAAATCAATTATCCGGTAGTGCTGTTTGTGGCCGCCACCCTGATGGCGCGTCGTGATTCGACCTGCGTTATTCCGGCCGGAACCTCGAATTTTCTTTTCCAGCAGACTCGCCTCAGGTTTCCCTTTGTGCAGATCAGGATTTACTACCCTGACTACCGCGCGACGACCGTTCGATGTGGGTTTTAGTTTGACTAGTGCCATGGGTTACTCCGCGGCCTGATATGTTATTTCTTCCCCTGGCATCAGGCTGACATACGCCTTCTTCCAGTTCCGGCGACGGCCGATGGTCTTTCCTGACCGCTTTTCCTTGCCCTTGACGTTGGCAACCTGAACCGCACGTACTTTTTTCTTGAACATGAGTTCGACTGCCGCCTTGATTTCAGGTTTTGTGGCATCCGACAGCACGCGAAAAACGTATTGATTGTTCTTTTCACCTACGAAAGTGCTTTTTTCCGACACCTGCGGGGCGAGCAGGACTAGCATCAATCGTTCGGTGTTTGTTTTTGGATTGCCTATGCTCATGCGAGGATCTCCTCGAACTTTGATACAGCCTTGCGAGTTAGAATAATCCGATCATGCTGAATCAATGAAACCGGATCGGCATGGCTTACGTCGAGCACTTTGACGTGCGGAAGATTTCTCGAGGACAGCAAAAGATTCTCGTCAACCGAATCGGTGATTACCAGAACCGATTCCAGCCCCATTGCGCGTATTTTTTGCGCGAGCAATTTTGTCTTGGGTGCCGCTACCGAGAATTCGTCAACAACCGACAGACGACCATCCCGCGCAAGCTGCGAAAGAATCGAGCACATTCCCGCCCGATACATTTTTTTATTGACCTTTTGGCTGAAATTCTCATCCGGAAGGTTCGGAAAAATCCTTCCACCGCCACGCCAGATAGGACTTGCAGCATCCCCAGCACGGGCACGCCCAGTTCCTTTTTGCGCAAACGGCTTGCGGCCGGATTTCGCCACATCGCTGCGGCCCTTCTGCGCCCGGGTTCCCTGACGGCCATTTGCCTGGTAGGCAATTACTATTTGGTGCACCAGTGACTGGTTGAATTCCCTGCCAAACAGAGCATCAGAAGCCGACATGGTTGCCGCACTTGCTCCCTGATCGTCGATTAATTTTAGATCCATAATTGCCTCACTTCTTCGCCGGGGCTGCTTTGGCGGGCACTACGCGCACTTTGCGCGGCTTGACCGTGGGCAGAACAAAAATATCCCTGCCCTTACTGCCGGGAATCGCACCCTTAATAAGCAGTAATTGGCGCTCAGCGTCAATCCGGATGATTACAAGCCGCTGTGTCGTTCTTTGAACATCTCCGAGGTGACCAGACATGCGCTTACCCGGAAACACCCGCCCGGGGTCCTGCGCCATGCCGATGGAACCAGGCGAATTGTGCGACAAGGAATTTCCGTGACTTGCACGGTTCGAGGAAAAATGATGCCGCTTGCCTACGCCGGCAAATCCTTTGCCCTGCGTGCGTCCGGTAACATCCACCACTTGGCCAACCTTGAACAAATCAACGCTGAGCTTTCCGCCCAGTTTCAGATTCGCCAGATCCGCCTCAGCAACACGAAACTCTTTCACAATATGGCCGGCTTCAACACCGGCTTTCGCGAAATGACCCGCTGCTGCACTGTTGACGCGCGAAGCGCGCCTTTTTCCAAACGTAACCTGAACGGAGCTATAGCCATCCGTCGAGGCAGTCTTTATTTGCGTGACACGATTATCAGACACGTCCAGCACTGTCACCGGAAGGGAATCCCCTTCGTCGGTAAAAATACGGGTCATGCCAATCTTACGGCCTACGAGCCCCAAACTCATGGTCTTACCCTCTTTATGATTACCTTGCGCATTGTTGCCGCGCAGGTGCCGACTGCAATTGGCCGGCTGTTGAACAATTCGAGGCGGAAGTTTGGGAAAATCGCCTCGATACTACGGTCGTGCGGTTACTAGTGTTACAGCTTAATCTCCACATCCACGCCTGCAGGCAGGTCCAGCTTCATCAGTGCGTCCACGGTTTTGTCGGTGGGATCAATAATGTCCATCAGGCGTAAATGCGTGCGAATTTCAAACTGGTCCCGCGACGTCTTGTTGACGTGCGGCGAACGCAGGATGTCGAAACGTTCAATGCGAGTTGGCAACGGTACCGGCCCTTTGACAACCGCTCCGGTACGCTTTGCCGTGTCGACTATTTCAAGTGCCGATTGGTCTATCAGGCGATAGTCAAACGCCTTCAACCTGATTCGAATTTTTTGCCCTTGCATGTCTTTTCCGTTCAATTCAAAAAATTCAGATTACCCGCTTTACTCGATGACCTTGGCGACGACACCGGCGCCCACGGTCTTGCCACCCTCGCGGATCGCAAAGCGCAGACCCTGCTCCATCGCGATCGGCGCAATCAAAGTCACCACCATCTTGACGTTGTCCCCCGGCATCACCATCTCCGTGCCCGCAGGCAACTCGCAGCTACCCGTCACATCCGTCGTGCGGAAGTAAAACTGCGGACGATATCCCGGGAAAAACGGCGTGTGACGACCACCTTCGTCCTTGGACAGGATGTACACCTCACACTCGAACTTCGTGTGCGGATTGATCGAGCCCGGCTTGGCCAATACCTGGCCACGCTCCACTTCTTCCCGCTTGGTGCCGCGCAGCAACACCCCGATGTTGTCCCCGGCCTGGCCCTGGTCCAGCAACTTCCTGAACATCTCCACGCCCGTGCACACCGTCTTGATCGTCGCCTTCAGGCCCACAATCTCGATTTCCTCGCCAACCTTGACGATCCCACGCTCCACCCGCCCGGTCACCACCGTGCCGCGACCCGAGATCGAGAACACATCCTCCACCGGCATCAGGAACGCCCCCTCAATGGCGCGCTCTGGCTGCGGAATGTAGGTGTCCAGCGCATCGGCCAGCTTCATGATCGCGCCCTCGCCCATCTCCGAGGTGTCGCCTTCGAGCGCCTTTAGCGCGCTGCCGATGATGATCGGGGTGTCATCCCCTGGGAACTCATACTTTGTGAGCAGCTCGCGCACCTCCATCTCCACCAACTCGAGCAGCTCCTTGTCATCGACCATGTCGGCCTTGTTCAGGAACACCACGATGTAGGGAACACCCACCTGACGAGCCAGCAGAATGTGCTCGCGCGTCTGCGGCATCGGGCCGTCCGCGGCCGAACACACCAGAATCGCACCATCCATCTGCGCAGCACCGGTGATCATGTTCTTGATGTAATCGGCGTGCCCCGGGCAGTCCACATGCGCGTAGTGACGGTTCTTCGTCTCGTACTCCACGTGCGCCGTGTTGATCGTGATCCCGCGTGCCTTCTCCTCCGGCGCCGCATCAATCTGGTCGTAGGCCTTCGCCTCACCACCAAACTTCTTCGCCAGCACCGTCGTAATCGCCGCCGTCAGCGTCGTCTTGCCGTGGTCAACGTGACCAATCGTCCCCACGTTCACGTGCGGCTTGGTTCGCTCAAATTTGCTCTTTGCCATGATCTCGATTCCCCGTTATTTCTTTACGTCTTTGCCGGAATTCCGATTGATGATCGCTTCGGCCACCATCTTGGGGGCATCTGCGTAATGCTTGAATTCCATTGAATAGGTAGCGCGTCCCTGGCTCAGGGAACGCAATGCTGTTGAATAGCCGAACATTTCCGCAAGCGGAACCTCCGCTAATATGCTCTTAGTCCCGAAAGCGTCTTTAAGGCCCTGGATCACGCCGCGACGCGATGAAAGATCGCCTACTACGTTCCCCATGAATTCCTCGGGGGTGTCCACTTCAACGGCCATCACCGGCTCCAGCAGCGAAGGGGATGCATTGCGAACACCTTCCTTCAAAGCCGATATTCCCGCGGACTTGAACGCGTTTGCGCTGGAATCCACTTCGTGAAACGATCCGCCGAAAAGCGTTGCCTTGATGTCGACCATGGGAAACCCGGCGAGCACGCCAACCTGCAGAGCTTCGTCAATTCCCGCATGGACAGCCGCAATAAATTCTCCGGGCACAGAACCGCCTTTGATAAGGTCAACAAATTCGTTGCCTCTTCCGGGGTTTGGTTCGAGTCGCAAAAATACATGGCCGTAATGGCCACGACCACCATATTGCCCGATGTATTTGCCTTCGGTACTGTTCGCCTGCTTTTTGATCGTTTCGCGATACGCAACCTGGGGAACGCCAACGTTCGCCAGGACCCCAAATTCGCGCTTCATTCGGTCAACAATTATTTCGAGATGCAACTCGCCCATTCCGGAGATGATGGTCTGTCCGGATTCGACATCATTGCGCACCCGAAAAGAGGGATCCTCCTGTGAAAGGCTGCTCAGGGCAACCGCCATCCGTTCCTGGTCATTCGTGGTTCTGGGCTCAACCGCAACATGAATGACGGGTTCCGGAAATACCATCCGTTCGAGGATGATAATATTTTCCGGATCGCAAAGAGTTTCTCCGGTCGCAGCGTCCCTGAGTCCCACGGCTGCCGCGATGTCGCCGGCACGAACTTCCCCGATTTCCTCTCGTTGGTTCGCGTGCATTTGCATCAACCTGCCGACGCGTTCATTGCAACCCTTGGCCGAGTTGTACACGGTGTCGCCAGAGTTGATTACGCCCGAATAAACCCTGAAAAAAGTCAATTGACCGAGCTGAGGGTCGGTCATTATCTTGAATGTCAGCGCAGCAAACGGCTCTTCGTCGCTGGCATGCCGGTTATCCGTTTGCCCGTCCACTTTTTCGCCCTTGATCGCAGCAATGTCCCCGGGCGCTGGCAGAAAGTCGATTACGGCGTCCAGCATTGCCTGTACACCTTTGTTTTTAAAGGCGGAACCGCAAAGCATAGGGACAATTTCGGAAGCCAATGTGCTCTTACGCAAGGCCCCTTTTATTTCGGCAACGGAGATTTCCCCGTCAGCGAGGTACTTATTCATTAGATCTTCGTCGGCGTCCACTGCCGCTTCGATCACTCTATCGCGCCAGATCCGAGCCGTTTCCATCATATCGACAGGAATATCGCCGACCCTGAATTTCACGCCCCGACTAGATTCGTCCCAGTAGACAGCCTTCATACGTATCAGGTCAATGACACCCGCAAATGTCTCCTCAGCCCCTATGGGGATCTGTATGACAACCGGATTTGCGTCTAGCCTCACCCTCAACTGGTCATACACTCGGAAATAGTCTGCGCCCGCACGATCCATCTTGTTGACGAACGCCAGACGCGGCACCTTGTACTTGTTGGCCTGTCGCCATACCGTTTCAGATTGCGGCTGAACCCCACCAACAGCGCAATACAACATGCATGCACCATCAAGCACCCTCATTGAGCGCTCCACTTCCATGGTGAAATCAACATGACCGGGTGTGTCAATGATGTTGATCCGATGTTCCTGGAAATTGCCCTCCATCCCCGTCCAGAAACAGGTGGTTGCGGCTGAGGTTATTGTGATGCCCCGTTCGCGCTCCTGCTCCATCCAGTCCATGACGGTCGCCCCGTCATCCACCTCGCCCATTGTGCGAGAGACACCCGTGTAGAAAAGGATACGCTCGGTCGTAGTGGTTTTTCCGGCGTCGATATGAGCCGAAATACCAATATTCCGATAGCGATCAATGGGTGTCTTGCGAGGCACGGCGTGGGTCCGATCAGAACCGGTAGTGTGCGAAAGCTTTATTGGCTTCGGCCATGCGGTGGACTTCTTCACGCTTTTTCATCGCCCCCCCACGACCCTCGGAAGCCTCCAACAACTCACCAGCCAACCTGGCTCCCATGGACTTTTCGCCCCGCTTTTGTGCAGCCTCCCTGAGCCATCGCATCGACAATGCCGCTCGGCGCACGGGCCTGACCTCGACCGGAACCTGGTAGTTCGCACCACCAACTCGACGGCTTTTAACCTCGACCATTGGCTTGACGTTCTGTACCGCAAGACTGAATACGTCAAGCGGATCCTTGCCCGACTTCGTCTTTATGCTGTCAAAGGCACCATAAAGAATCCGCTCGGCAACCGACTTCTTGCCACGGGTCATTAGTACGTTTACGAATTTTGCGACTTCCTGGTTTCCGAATTTCGGATCGGGAAGGATTTCGCGCTTTGGTATTTCTCTGCGACGTGGCATGGTATTGCCTTATATCAATTTCTTTAGGCGGCTTTTGGCCGTTTGGTGCCGTATTTTGAACGGCTTTGTTTGCGATCTTTTACACCCTGAGTGTCCAGCGAACCACGGACGATGTGGTACCGAACACCGGGCAGATCCTTCACACGACCGCCGCGGATCAATACGACCGAGTGTTCTTGGAGGTTGTGGCCTTCGCCCCCGATATAGCTGATGACTTCGAAACCGTTTGTCAGTCTGACCTTGGCCACTTTGCGCAGCGCCGAGTTCGGCTTCTTCGGCGTCGTGGTATACACACGGGTACACACTCCACGCTTTTGTGGCGATCCGGCCAACGCAGGCACTTTGCTTTTTGCCGGTATTGTGCCCCGGCCTTTTCTGACTAATTGACTGATAGTTGGCATTATTTTGTTTTCCAGAAAACAAGGACTGCCCACATAGCGACTATTGTCACTCAAATGCGGGACCGAAGAGTTTAAGTTAGTTACAACCGTTTGGTCAAGTTAAGTTTGCTGCATTTTCCATCTCCGCCCCGGATGCAGGAACTCCGAAGTAGCTATAGATATCGTCAACTTCAAGATGCCTTCGG
>CAIUKQ010000318.1 GCA_903899705.1 uncultured beta proteobacterium | reverse complement strand
GAGGGGGGTAAGGGGGTATTTGGCCCCCCCCTCTTCCCCCGTTCTCTACTTTCCCGTTTTTTCAGGTGCTACAGCCTGCGGCTGTAGCACCTGAAAAAAAACCTCGTCCTGTTTGACCATCCCAAGTTCGTATCGGGCACGCTCCTCGATTGCATCGGATCCCTGCTTGAGGTCGCGAACCTCCGCATCCAGCGCCTTGTTGCGAACATCAAGCTTTGCGTTGGTCTGTTTTTGGGCCGTCACCTGGCGGTCGATTTCCCAGACGCGCATCCACCCGCCCTTGCCCAGCCAGAGCGGGTACTGGATCAGGACGATCAGAACGCCCAGCACCACGGTGAGCACGCGCATGGCCGTCACGGTTTTTTCCTTCCGGCCGCGGGATCAGCCCCGCAACTGGTAGAAGGCCTCCCTGCCGGGGTAGGAAACCGCATCGCCGAGATCCTCTTCGATCCGAAGCAGCTGGTTGTACTTGGCAATCCGGTCGGAGCGGGACAGGGAGCCGGTCTTGATCTGCAGGGCGTTCGTGCCAACCGCAATGTCGGCGATGGTGGTGTCCTCGGTCTCGCCGGAGCGGTGCGAGATCACCGCGGTGTACCCCGCGCGCTTGGCCATTTCAATGGCCGCAAAGGTTTCAGTGAGCGTGCCGATCTGGTTGACCTTGATCAGGATGGAATTGGCCACGCCCAGCTGTATGCCTTCGCGAAGTATCTTGGTATTGGTGACGAAAAGATCGTCGCCCACCAGCTGCACCCGGCGACCCAGGCGCTCGGTCAGTCCGCGCCAGCCCTCCCAGTCGGATTCGGCCATGCCGTCCTCGATGCTGATGATGGGATATTTGTCTGCCCAGGTGGACAGGTAATCGGTGAACTCCCCGGAGCTAAGGGAGAGTCCCTCGGCTTTCAGGTGATATTTCCCGTCCTTGTAGAACTCGGAGGCGGCGCAGTCGAGCGCCAGCACCACATCGGCGCCGGGCTGATAGCCCGCTCGGTCAATGGCTTCGAGAATCAACTCGATAGCGGCTTCGTGCGTGGACAAGCTCGGCGCAAAGCCGCCTTCGTCACCCACCGTGGTCGCCATGCCCTTGCTGTCCAGCAGTTTGCGCAGGGAATGGAACACCTCCGCGCCGCAGCGGACGGCTTCGCGAAAAGTCGCGGCGCCAATCGGCACGATCATGAATTCCTGCATGTCCAGCGTGTTGTTGGCATGCGCGCCGCCATTGATCACATTCATCATGGGAACCGGCATTTGCATGGCGCCGGAACCGCCGAAGTAGCGGTAGAGAGGCAGGCCGGACTCCTCCGCCGCGGCCTTGGCCACCGCCATCGAAACGGCGAGCATGGCATTCGCGCCCAATCGCTCCTTGGTTTCGGTGCCGTCAAGGTCAATGAGGGTGCGGTCGATGAAGCTCTGCTCCTGGGCGTCAAGGCCCATGATGGCCTCGGAAATCTCGGTGTTGATGTTCTCGACGGCCCGCAGGACGCCCTTGCCGCCATACCGAGTTGAATCGTGATCGCGCAATTCCAGCGCCTCGCGGCTGCCCGTCGATGCTCCCGAGGGCACGGAAGCGCGCCCCATCACGCCGGATTCGATGAGGACGTCGGCTTCGACCGTGGGATTGCCCCTGGAATCCAGAATTTCGCGCGCAACGACGTCTACGATTGAACTCATGATTGTCTGCTCCCGGTCACTAACGTTTTTTAGAGTTTTGTTTCGGCGAAACCGCTTCGTTTTACCAGATCGTCCAGGCTTTTCAGCGTCTGCAACAAGTCCTTCATCATTCCCAAGGGCCAGGCGTTCGGACCGTCCGACAGGGCCTTTGACGGGTCAGGATGGGTCTCCATAAACAACCCCGCCACGCCGGCGGCAACCGCCGCACGCGCGAGCACCGGAACGAATTCCCGCTGCCCACCCGATGAGGTGCCCTGCCCTCCGGGCAGTTGCACCGAATGGGTGGCGTCAAAAACAACAGGACATCCGGTTTCGCGCATGATCGCCAGAGACCGCATGTCGGAAATGAGGTTGTTGTACCCGAAGGATGCGCCGCGCTCGCACACCATGATGTTGTCGCGGCCGCTTGCCTCGCGAGCCTTGTCCACCACGTTCTTCATGTCGCCGGGCGCGAGAAACTGGCCCTTCTTGATGTTGACGGGCAGTCCGGCAGACGCAACCGCATGGATGAAATCGGTCTGCCGGCAAAGAAACGCCGGCGTCTGAAGCACATCCACGGCTTTTGCAACCGCGGCGATTTCATCTTCGGCGTGAACATCGGTCAACACCGGCACACCGATCTGTTTTCTGACGTCTGCCAGAATTTCAAGCCCTTTATCCATGCCCAAGCCCCGGTACGATCTGCCGGAGCTGCGGTTGGCCTTGTCATACGATGACTTGTAGATGAACGGGATGCCCAAGGCCCCGGTGATCTCCTTGAGTGCACCGGCGGTATCCATGGCCATTTGCCGCGACTCGACGACACAGGGCCCGGCAATCAGAAACAGCGGCCGGTCCAGACCGATCCGGAATCCGCAAAGCTCCATTCTAGCTAGGCTGCCAAGGCCGGACCGGCCTTGTCGGCGACGCGGACCAGGGCCGCCTCAATGAACGCCTTGAAAAGCGGGTGTCCCTGCCGAGGCGTGGATGTGAACTCGGGGTGAAACTGGCAGGCGACAAACCAGGGATGCGACGGCAGTTCCACCATCTCGCACAATTGCTCCGACTTTGTATAGGCGGACACGCGCAGACCACGGTCCTTGATACGTTGCAGGTACTGGTTGTTGACTTCATACCGGTGACGGTGACGCTCGTTGATCGTGTCGCTGCCATAGATCTTCCGCGCGAGCGAGCCGGCCTCAATCTGCGCCTCCTGGGCCCCCAGGCGCATGGTTCCGCCCATGTTCGAATCGCTGTCACGCCTCTCCACACGACCGTCGCGATCCTGCCATTCGGTGATCAGCGCAATCACCGGATGCGGTGTATCCATGTCGAATTCCGTCGAATTGGCGCCCGTGAGACCGCAGACATTTCGCGCGTATTCAATCACCGCCAGCTGCATGCCAAGGCATATGCCCAGGTAAGGGCGGCGGGTTTCGCGCGCAAAACGGATGGCCTCGACTTTTCCCTCCACGCCGCGCTTGCCGAATCCGCCCGGAACCAGCACCGCGTCGACATCCGCCAGCATGCCGGTGCCTTCGCTCTCAATGGTCTCGGAATCCACATAACGGATGTTGACCTTGCTGCGTGTGTGAATGCCGGCGTGCACCAGGGCTTCCGACAAAGACTTGTAGGACTCGGTGAGTTCCACATATTTGCCGACAAGCGCGATGGTGACCTCGTGCTCCGGATGCCCCAGCGCAAAAACGAGGTTCTCCCAGACCGACAGATCCGCCGGCCGCGCGAGGATATCCAGCTTGTGGCACACGATCTCATCCAGCATTTGCCGGTGCAGCATCATTGGTATTTTGTAGATCGAATCCTCGTCCCAGACCGAAATCACCGCCTCCGGGACGAGATTGGTAAACAAGGCGATCTTCCTGGTTTCGTCTTCCGGCAGCGGACGGTCAGTGCGGCACAGGACGGCGTCCGGCTGTATCCCGATCTCGCGCAATTCCTTGACCGAGTGCTGCGTCGGCTTCGTCTTGATCTCGCCAGCCGTCTTTATATAGGGCACCAAGGTCAGATGCAGGTAACAGGTGTTCTTCTGCCCCAGCTCCAGACGCATCTGCCGCACGGCTTCCAGAAACGGCAGCGATTCGATGTCACCCACCGTGCCGCCGATTTCGACAATAGCGACATCGGCGCCGACCGCGCCCTTGGCGATGCAGGCCTTGATCTCGTCGGTGATGTGCGGAATGACCTGAACCGTGCGGCCGAGGTAATCGCCGCGCCGTTCCTTCCTGATCACGGATTCGTAGATCTGGCCGGTGGTGAAGTTGTTGGATTTCTTCATCCGTGTCGACTGGAACCGCTCGTAATGCCCGAGATCCAGGTCGGTCTCCGCGCCGTCTTCGGTGACAAACACCTCTCCGTGCTGGAAAGGGCTCATCGTTCCGGGATCGACGTTGATGTACGGATCGAGCTTTAAGAGAGTGACACGGATGCCGCGCGATTCAAGGATGGCGGCAAGGGAAGCAGCAGCGATACCCTTCCCCAAAGAGGAAACTACGCCGCCCGAAACGAATACATACTTGGTCATTGAAGTCTATGGGGCTGGGATGACGGATGTTACAGTAACTGGCGACGGTTCTCAATCGCCTGAACGCCAATATTTTTGCGCAGAATCAAAAACGGCCGCGCCGCCAGTTTGTCTTATATGAACAAGGCACAGGCCCAATATTTTGTCGGAGACCATGAACACTTATTTTTCGCATGAGGCCTTGCTGGCCGAAGGTTGGGCACGTGACGTGCTCATGGAAGTCGGGGACGACGGAAATTTCGCATCGGTGAAGAGCGGAAAACCCCAGGGGAACGCGCAATTGTTGGGGGGGCCGGCGATTCCGGGCATGGCCAGCGCGCACACGCACGCTTTCCAGCGCGCCATGGCCGGTCTTGCCGAACGCATGGGCTCGCCCGAGGACAGTTTCTGGACATGGCGTGAAGTCATGTACTCCTTTGTCAAGCGCCTCGGGCCGGAGGAGTCGCTTGCCATCGCCGAACAGCTGTATGTGGAAATGCTCAAGAACGGTTACACGGCAGTTGCGGAGTTTCATTACCTGCATCACACCCCAGATGGCAAGCCTTACGCCAGACGCTCCGAAATGGCGCAGGCCATGGTCCGGGCCGCGCAATCGGCCGGTATCGCCATTACTCTGCTGCCGTCGCTCTATGCCTACGCCAACTTCGGCGAAGCGCCACTCGAGGCGGGACAGAAACGATTCGCCTCCACGCCGGACCTGATCCTGGCCATGATCAGGGAACTTCTCGCCGCCTTTCCCGCCAGTCAGGATTTCCGCCTCGGTGTCGCCCCGCATTCGATGCGCGCGACCAGCCCGGCCATGCTTCGCGACCTGATCAAGGGGCTGGACACCATGGACCCGACTGCACCGATTCACATGCACGTGGCCGAACAGGTGAAGGAAGTCAATGATTGCCTTTCCTGGGGCGACCAGCGTCCCGTGCAATGGCTGCTGGACAACATGCAGGTGAATGAGCGGTGGTGCCTGGTGCATTGCACGCACGTTTCGATGACTGAAGCCGAGCATCTGGCGCATTCGGGCGCGGTCACGGGCCTTTGCCCGACCACCGAAGGTAATCTGGGTGATGGCATTTTTCCATTCCTGCGTTATCGCGAAAAAGGCGGCCGCTACGCGATTGGCACCGATAGTAATGTGTCGCGCTCGCCGGTCGAGGAATTGCGATGGCTCGAATATGTGCAGCGCCTGTCGCTGCGTCGCCGCAATATCAGCGCCACGCCATCGCACCCTTCCGTAGGCACCAATCTTTGGTGCGGCGCGGCCACCGGCGGCGCGCAGGCGCTGGGGCGCCGGATGGGGGCGATCGCAAAGGGGTTGCGCGCCGACCTGGTGGTTCTGGACGACAACTGCGTTGACCTGGCCGATCGCCACGCGGAATCGCTGATGGATGCGTTCGTGTTCAACGGCTCGACCAACGCTGTGAAGCACGTCATGGTCGGCGGCAAATGGGTGGTGCGCGACCGAAGGCATCACAATGAGGAGGCCGTCGAAACACGCTTTCGCCAGGTGCAAAAACAATTGCTAACCGCAAAGCCCCTGTAACATACCCGCCGTCAAGACATTCCCAATAAGGACATCCGCATGAATCGCCGCTCACCCCACATTGCGCTCCTTGCCGCGCTCAGCCTCTGTTCTGGCACCGCGTTGGCGCAGGATTACCCGAACAAACCCATTCGCCTGATCATTCCCTACGCGGCGGGAAGCGTCGCGGAATTGATTTTTCGCACACTCGCGCCCGGGATCGAGGCAAGCCTGAACCAGCGTTTCATTATTGAACCCAAGCCGGGCGCCGACGGCAATATCGGCGCGGGAGAAGCTGCCCGCGCGGCACCCGACGGCTACACCCTGGTGCTTGCCCCGACCGCGAACTTCGCGGTCGGGGCCCATCTTTTCAAGGATCTCACCTACGATCCGATCAACGGCTTCGATTACATCAGCGTGCTGGCCGACACCTGGCCCTTCGCCACTGTCGGGCCCAATGTCCCGGCAAAATCATTGAAAGATCTGGCCGATTACGTTCGCGCCAATCCGGGCAAATACAATTACGGCTCCCAGGGTTCGGGCTCGCCCACACATCTTATAGGCGCTGCTTTCAGTCAGATCACCGGCAATTCCATGGTGCACATTCCCTACAAAGGCACGCCGCCCATGGTGCAGGCCCTGCTGGCCGGTGACGTCCAGGTCACTTTCGCCTCGATGACCGCCCTGCTGCCGCAAATCAAGGCCGGCAAGCTTCGCCCGCTGGCCGTCATGGGTCGCAACCGTCAGGCCGAATTCCCGGACCTGCCCACCACTGTCGAAGCCGGATTTCCGCAGCTGGTGATGTCCAACTGGTGGGTGCTCGCCGCGCCCAAGGGCACGCCCCCTTCCATCGTCAGCCGGCTGAGTTCGGAGGCCCGTGCCGCGCTGTCGGCCCCCGAGGTGCGCAAGAAAATCAGCGAGTTCGGACACAACCCCGTCGGGTCGACGCCCGCGGAAACCTCAGCGTTCGTGCGCTCGGAGTCCGCCCGCTACAAGGCCATCATTGAGCAGGGAAAAATCACGCTCAATTAGGCGATTGCAACCTGACCTGGAAGTCACAATTGAAGTACGGATTCTTACCGCTCGCTCAACGCCTTCTGGCGAGCCTTGTTAATCGGCTTCAGCAAATAATATAAAACGCTGCGGCGGCCGGTGAGCACATCCACCTGACCTGTCATTCCCGGAATGACAGGCAGAATTTTTCCATGAAAATCGATCGCACTGCGTACCGTGCGCACATGGGCGATGTAGTACGGTTCCTGCGGCGCCCCGCCAGAGGCCTGCGGCTGGATGGAATCGGCGCTGACCATGTCAACCGTCCCATCCAATCCGCCGTAGATACTGAAATCATAGGCGGCAAGCTTGACGACCGCGCGCTGACCGACGGAAACAAATCCAATATCCTGGGGACGAATCCGCGTTTCGACAATTAACGAGTCTTCCACCGGCACGATCTCGGCCATCGGCGTACCAGGCTGCACCACCCCGCCCGGAGTCTTATTCGTTACCGTTTTGACAATGCCGTTAACCGGGGAACGGACCGCCGTACGGGTCAGACGGTCCTCAAGACCTGGCACGCTTTCCGTCACCTTGGCCAACTCATTGCGGGCCTGCGAAAGTTCGGCAGCTGCAAGGCCGCGGAACTGGTTTTCGTTGTCATCAAGGCGTCGCTTCGCCTCCTCGACACTGGCGCGCACCCGGGGAATGGCATGAATCGCAGCTTCCAGTTCCGTCCGCAATCGGGCCGAATCCCGTTCGAGTCTGAGCATTTCCACTTCCGACACCGCCCCTTTGGAAACCAGGGGGGCCGTGATGTTGATTTCCTTGCGAAGCAGATCCAGTTGTTCCTGGGTGCGATCGCGCTTGGACTCCAACTCAACGACCTCCTGCGTGCGCTGCGTCATCTGTTCGCGTGTGACCGCGATTTTTCCGGCCAGATCCGTTTGCCTCGCGCGATAAACAGCCATTTCGTTGGCCGCAAGTGCCGGTGCCTCCTTGAGGACATCTGCAGGCATTGCCGGAGGCTTTGCGGCGACCTCGGCGGAGAGGCGTGCGACCTTCGCCTTGAGCCCCCACATGCCCTGCGCGCCCTCCCGGAATGCCGAAGAAAACCGCACGTCATCAAGCTGGAACAGGATCTGGCCCTGGCGCACGGCGTCGCCTTCTTTAACCTGAATGCTCGAAACTATTCCACCCTCCAGATTCTGAACAAGCTGTATCTGGCTTGCCACGATCACGCGCCCCTCGCCCCGGGCAATCTCATCAATATCGGCGAATGCCGCCCAGGTAACGGCCGCAACTGCAATCAGGATGATGGTCGCGGCAAGCCAATGCGGCGTACGACGCTGCCCCGGGTCATCCGCGGCAAGTTCGGAAGCCTTCCACGCGGGAGGAAGCATCGGCTTTTTGGAGTTTCCATCCACCGTCGATTCGGGCGGAGCAATATCACTCACCGCGCGCCCCTCA
Organism: uncultured beta proteobacterium; assembly: GCA_903899705.1. Lineage (GTDB taxonomy): Bacteria > Pseudomonadota > Gammaproteobacteria > Burkholderiales > SG8-39 > 2-02-FULL-62-17. Next base: position 8,562 of record CAIUKQ010000318.1, on the reverse strand, counting down.
ACTTGCCGTCCGCGAGGGCCGCGATCACCGCATCGCGCGGACCGGTCGCGATGACTTTTCCGGCATCCATGACGATCAGTGTGTTCACCGCCGACAACAATGACTCCCGATGGGTGACGATGATCACGGTCCTATCCGGCAAATCGTCACGCAGGCGTAGCTTCAACCGCTCCTCGGCCGAATGATCCATCGCATGTGTGGGCTCATCCAGAAGCAATATGGGCGGATCCGTGACCAGTGCACGCGCCAGCGCAACAGTCTGTCGCTGCCCGCCGGAAAGTGAATCCCCCCGCTCCCCCACCATCATGTCCATTCCTTTGGGATGACGGTTGATGATGGAGTCAAGGCCCGAGATCGACGCGGCGCGCAACAGCGCGGCATCATCCGCTCCCGGCGCACCCATCAGCATGTTGTCGCGGACAGTGCCTTCAAAGAGCACCAGGTTCTGCGGCACATATCCAATGGACCGCCGGAGGTCCACGGGATCAATGGAACGAATGTCCACGCCATCCACCAGAATCGAACCACTCTGCGGTTGAAAAAGCGCGACCACCAGTTTTGCAAGGGTGCTTTTTCCAGACCCTATGCGACCGATGATGCCGACCCTGTCTCCCGCTTTGATCGAAAAGCTGACGCCGCTCAGCACATCCATTTCGGTGCCGGGATAACGAAAGCTCACATCCTGAAAACGAATGTCGCCACGCAATACGTTGCGATGAACAAAGCTTCGTCCCTTTTCCCTTTCGCGTGGCGCGCTCATGATTTTCTCCAGGGCCGCAAGCGCGCTCATCGACTGGTGGTAGCGGGTCAGAAGCGAGGCGATCACGCCCAGCGGGGCCATGGCTCTTCCGCCGATCATCGTGCAGGCGACCAACGCACCCGATGTCAGTTGATTGTCACCGACCAGCACCACCCCCACCGCCAGCATGGCAATCCCGACCATTGCCTGAACCAATGCGGAGAAGTTGACCGCAAGCGACGCGAAAAAACGGGTTCCCAGGCTCTGTTGGGCGACGAAATCAACGGACTCTTCCCATTTGCGCTGCATTTGCGCGGCACCACCCAGGGCCTTCACCGCTTCGATGGCACCCAGCGTTTCGATCAGGGTCGCGTGTTTGACTTCCGTGGCGCGAAACACCCTTCGCACCCGGTCCCGCATGGGCGCCTGAAGGGCCACCCCCATGGCAATGACAAAGGGTATTGCAATCAATGGAACGGAGGCCATGGTCCAGCCGCCGATGATGGCGATGACCGCGACAAACAGAATCAGGAACGGCAAATCAATCAGCGTCGTCATCGTCGCCGATGTAAAAAACTCACGCAACGTTTCGAACTCTCTGAGGTTGTTGGCAAGCGTCCCCACGGATTCGCGCCCCGCATCAAGGCGGCGCGACATGACCTGCTCAAAGAGCGCCGAGGACAACGCCGAATCCGCTCTTTTTCCGGCGATGTCTATGAACCACCCACGTAGAAGTTTCATAACAAAATCAAATAGATACATCGCAATAATGCCGATGGAGAGCACCCAGAAGGTTTCATACGCCTTGTTGGGCACAACCCTGTCGTACACGTTCATGAAGAAGATCGGCGACACCACGGTGAAAACATTCACAAGCACGCTGGCCATCGCAACTTCTGCGTACAACGGCCATGCGCGCGCGAGCGTTCCCCAGAACCAGTGATGCGTGTGAAGAATCCGCTCCGTTGCCGTTCCCGCTTCGAACCGGACGGCGCGCCCTATGGCGATTGCCGTTCCTTCGTAATCCGCCTCGAGCTGCGATAAGGGTACGGACTTCTCTACGCCTTCTGACGTTACGATCTGAACCTTCTGATCGTCACGCGCGAGAAGCACGCAGGCATCACGACCGCGCAGCAAAAGCACCGCAGGCAAGGAAAGGGCGGGAAACCGCGACAGTTCGGATCGCATGGAACGGGCGACCAGGCCTTCGCGCTGTGCGGCACGTATGAAAAGGGCCGGTGTCATCCCCTCCTCGCTGATCGGCAAACCGGCGAGCAGAGTCGCCGCCGAGGTGGGTCGCCCCAGTACACGGGCCACCTGCTCAAGGCAGAGCGCCAGAGGATCACGGCTTGGCGGCCCCGCCAGAAGGGTCTGACCCGGAACGCTCATCGGTTGCTCATTTCGCCAGGTTCCGGATTTGCAACTTCAAGCTCGATTGAAAACAACTGGAGCAGCCTGCCCATGGCAGCCAATACCCGCAGTTCGTCGACGATGACTGCGTGATAGGTCGCGAACAGGTTGCTCTTGGCCGTATAAAGTTCGTTTTCCGAATTCAGGACATCAAGCAAGGATCGTTGCCCGATCATGAACTGCGCGCGGTAGGCCTCCACGACTTCACCGCTGGTGGCCGCGTACCGGCTCTGTTGCGGCAGGCGGACGCGTTCCTCCTGCAGCGTTCCCCAGGCTTGCCTCAGGTCGCGTTCGACATCGTTGCGCGCCTTGCCCACATTGGCCATTGCCTCATCCACCCTGGCCTCCGTTTCACGGACGCGTCCCTCATCCGCGCCACCCCGAAACAGGGGGGTGCGCAGACGGAACATGACGAAGCTGTCGCCATTGAGACCGCGAATACCGTCGAGGTCATTGTTCTTCGTGGCGCCCGCCTCGATCGTAAGTCTTGGCGAAATCATTTTTGCGCGGGCCGATTCACGGTCCTCCTGAGCGGCCCGCAAATCCTGCTCCGCCGCGCGGATTCCGGGATGTGAGGCCAATGCCTGCTCCAATGCCTGTTCCAGTGTTTGCGGCAGCTTTTCGGAATACTGACCGGGATCGATGACCTCTTCGGGCGGGATGCCCACAAGGTGACGGTAGTCTGCCTCAGACTGGGAGAGTTGGCTTCGCAACTGCGACAGCGCTGTTTGTGCAAGCGCAAGACGGGCCTCCGCCTGCAGCGAATCAGACCGCCGTCCGCGTCCGCTGTCCGACAGCAGCAATACCTGGGCGAGCGTTTCTTCATGGCGTTTGACGTTGTCGCTGGCAAGCGTCGACATGCCCCGCAGGCGGAGCACGTCAACATAGGCCTGCCCCGCGCGCAATCCCGCGGTGTTGGCGGCACCGGCCACCTGGGCCGTGGCCCCCTCAACCCGGTTCTCGAAGCGTCTTACCTGTCCCGTGGCAGACCCTCCGTCAAAAACCAGTTGCGTCAGGGTGATTTCCGCTTCGCGGCGCCTGAGCGTCGGGTCCCCGCCCAGCGGCCGTGTGCTCGGATTGTTGCTGGTTTCCCGGCCTTGCCCCAAATTCAGGTCAACCGATGGAAAGAGAAGTCCCTGGGCCTGAGTCACGTTCTGCTGGATCGCGCGCCTGTTTGCCTGCGCCACGCGCACCTCCGGCAGGGCTCGAACCGCCTTTGCCACCGCCTCGGCGATAGTGTCGCCAAAAGCCGGGGCAGCCGCCGTGGCCAGGGCAAAAATCCCCGCCAAGCGTTTCATTGCGCCACGTGCGAATCTGGACTGCAACAAAATTAATCGTTCCCCGTGCGCGCAAACTAAAAATCGACGTCCTGCTTAATTCCAACCAACAGGCGACCATACAAAACCGGTGTTTCAGGCCGCCAACAGATTTCCCTGCAACAGCAGATCATCCAGCAGCAGGCCAGTCACATTTTGCAATGTCACGAACGCAACCGGCGCCTCCGCACTTCCTGCCCCATCCGCATCAACCATGACGGTTGTATTTCCACCCTGCTCCTGCAAAGAGAGGAAATCGCTGATGGCTGAAGTGGTGGGATTGAAACCGGTCAGCACATCGCGAATGTCGATGACGTCGCCGTCATAGGTGTTGAAGTTGACGATCGTATCGCCGCCTTCGGAGGCCGAGTGATACACGAACGTGTCAACGCCGTAGCCGCCCACCAGCCGATCGGCACCTGTTCCGCCAACAAGCGTGGTGTCCCCGCCGCCGGAAACCAGCACGTCGTCGCCCGCTCCGCCGATGAGGATGTCACTACCGCCATGGCCGGCGATGAAGTCCGATCCCGCTGTGCCGGTGATTGTTTCCGGAGCGCTTGTGCCGTTGATGAAGTTGTAGGCCGAAAAATCCTGCCCGGGTACATAGGTACGCCAATCAAACCATCCCGAGGATCCGGCGATAGACAGATCACCCCGGCCATCACCATTCAAATCGCCAAGGGACTGGAAAGGAAGCCAGGTATGGCTGTAGACGTTGAAGGCACCCGCCGTGTCGAGCCCAACCGGTCCGCTGCCACCGAGGCCAACCGCGCCATTGACGATTGCGTTTGAATAATGACCGTTCCAAGTGCTGCCCTGAATAATGATGTCGCCGAGTCCGTCTCCGTTCAAGTCGCCCGCGAACACTGCCGCGCCCCCGGTAACATGGAATCCATCCGCATTATTTACGGCGTTGATGCCACCATCATTCAGAAACTGCAGAAGGCCTGAGGTCACCACGAAAGAATCTTCGTAACCGACATTGACGGCGTAATCTGCCTTGCCGTCGCCATTCACATCGCCGACGGCCTGAAGCACATTGAGCGTAGCACCTGCCCCATAGAACATCTGGTGAGTTGCGGAGAGCCACAGGTCATTGCCATTGAACAGCAGATCCGATATGCCGTCGCGATCGATATCCTGCGCGACCCCGACATAGCCCGCGTAGGAATTGATCGGGTTGATATCAAAACCGTCAGGCAGTTGCGCTGCTGTTGGACCATGCAGATCATTGAAGGACATGGAGTTTTGCGGCTGAGTGGAGCCAGGGCCGCTGCCCCAGATGATCGTGTAATGCTCGTGATACTGAGGGTCGTAGGTCAGCCAGCGATATGAATAATTGGGCATCGCCGACGTCAGAACAACGAGATCGGTGCTTCCGTCATGGTTCAAATCTGCAGCAAGTACCGCACGAGACATTGCCGTTTGATATTGCTGTGAATAGGACAACGGCGGCTCGACAAGTGCTGCCCGTCCGTCCGGCTGCTGGCTGTACGAGCTGGCAACATAGTCCGACTGCGCAACACCACCATAAACAACAAACATCGTACCGTTGTTTCCAGCTCGATCGGTAAGTACGGTGACGTAATCAGTCTTGCCATCCCCGTTGAAATCACCTGTTACGCCCAGCCAACTATCCCAATACGTGTCCCCGCTGATAGTGATACGCAAACCCTTGCCGGTTGCCGCCAGATCGGTGCCAAGATCATAGGCCTTGGCCTGGAGGTCATACCAGGCCTGGGTATACTGCTCAACACCCGGCAACCCGTAGACAATCCCGATATTCGCGCTGCTATACCAGTTCGTGCTTACACTAATAAGAAAGTCCCTGGTGCCATCACCATTAAAGTCGAATGGCGGCGTATCTCCCGCTACCGGTGGAGCCAGCGGTCGTGTTTCGCCGAGGCCGGCGCCGAGATCATCAGCCCAGACAAAGTGCTGCACAGGGATGTCAAAGGTCTTGTCGTACCTCACCCCCTGCTGGTCTGTCGCCCTGATCGTAATTTGATAGTCGCCCGGCGCCAACCCGCCCGGACCAACATCACCAACTACCAGCACCCCGTTGTCAAGCGCAAAGCGTCCGTCCGCGCTATCGATCAGGGTAGCGGTATCACGGCCGTAATCCGAGTTGTCCGGGTCAGAGATGAGGATGTTGCTGATAAACATGCCCGCTGGCGCCCCAGCCGATACCGGATCCTGATTGTCAAACCAGATGTCACTCGGCGCATGGTTGTCGGTATTTAGCACAGTGGCATCCACCCGCCCCGAGTCAGATCCACCATTCGAATCGGTGACCCAGTATTCAAGGAAAGTCGTCCCGTCTCGACCCTGCCGAGGCTGGAAGAAAAAGCTACCGTCGGGATTCACCGTCCAACTCCCCACGCCCGAATCCCTGCCCCAACCGCCGTAGGTGAGCGGCAATCCGTCAGCCGAGAGCCCGCCGAGCTGCCCGACCACCAGAGGAGTATTTTCATCAACGACGAAGCTTGCGTGCCCGGCCACCGGCGCGGACGATCCGCTGCTGCCAGCCTGCGATGCATAGCTGAACTGGCCCTGAGTGCCGCCGTCGCTGTCTGAAACGGTGAAGTTCACCGTGCCCGACACGCCGTCGGCGGGCGGAATACCGCCATCCGAAATGGTTGCTGCGCCATCGCTGCCAGCCGAAATCGTATAGGCGCCCGATTCCGCCACAAATGTTGGTGCATTCGCATCTACATCGATCCAGCCGAGGTTGCCGGTTATCGTCTGAGTCGCATTCGGATCGACCCAAACCGTGTCAAAGGTGAAAGCATTCGGGGCATGGCCACTCTGCGTGCTGGAAAGCGAATCCAGGTGCAGCGTCTGGCTGACGCTCTGCGAGCCATCGGCCGCAGTGACAATAAGATCGTAGCCACCGGCATTTGCGCTGGAAGCCATCGTCTGAATGACCGGCTCCCCAGTCCACGTGTTGAACTGCAGCCAGGCCGGCAACGCCGCGCCATTGGCCATGCTGACGGAATAGTCGAGCGGATCGCCGTCCGGATCGCTGAAGGCGGTGGAGTCCAGTGTAAGGATGGACAGCTCTCCCGCACGCACAGCAACGCCGTCGAGCGGATGCACAACAACGGGAAGTTCAGTTGGCCCATCGAGCGTAATCGATAATGCCCTGCTCACGGTTGCCTTGCCGTCGCCCAGTTGCAGGGTAAAACTGTCAAGCAGAGAACTGTTGTCATCGATCGACTGCAACACCGCATTGTTGACCGTGTAAGTCCAATCAATTTCGCCATCATTTCCTGCGCCGGCACTATCGACCACCAGGCTTGCCGTCAGCACACCGTAATAGGACTGCCACCAATACACCGAATGCTGAATACCGACTGAGTGAATGTCATGAACGTTGAGATCGGCAAAGTGCAGAACACCATGCGTCACAGTGCTGCCCACCGGGTCTAGATGACCGTCATTGGCGACCTGACCAGAGTCAATGCCCGCGCCGGTTGCCGCCTCGAACACCGGGGTTGCGTTAACACCTACGAGTGGGATGAGAACCGTCGCACGATTGCTGATCGCACCTGTCTCGTCGGTTACATCGTAGGTAAAAGAGTCATTTACCATCTCACCCGCACTCAAGGCGAGGTAGGCGGCACTCGAACCCGCAACGTAATGAAGGCTTCCATCCGTGGATAGCGTCACCGCCGCGCCCAACGCGCTCGCCTGGTCGTAGCTGTTCACGGTCAGCGGCAAACCATTGGGATCGGTATCGTTACCCAATACATTAACGACCGGCGGCAATGTGGAGATGTTGTCGATCCATTGCTGCGCGTTGCCGTAATTGAGATCGCTCGCAAAATCCGCCTCGAGACGGAATTCAACCCTGTCCACCGCTGCAAAGCCGGGGTCGGTGAATTCAACAACATTACCGGCGTACCAATTCTGGTAGCCGTCAGGCACCGTGAACGTCTGCTGCGCCACCGCCACGCCATTGTGATAACCGGTCACCGTCTCCTGATAGGCATCAACACTGTCGTTGTTCCAGGAGTGGTCGTATCCCCAGGCTTCGCCAGTGATGCTGGCGGAATGCAGCGAGAAACTCGCGCCGTCAACACGCACCATCTCGATTGGCATGGTGCGGATCACCGCGGGCTCTGAATCAGAATATTGGGCGTAATCTAGATTGAAGAGCAAATCCTTATACGCAAACGACACCAACGCTCCCGAACCACCAACACCAACGCTGTTTTCATTTGGACCGAACATCCTATTGCCCGATTGGAATGGCCCCCCACCGTTGTCCGTGAACTGATAACCGGTGGTTGTCGTGTCGGTGCTCCGGTAATAGCCGCTACCGTATGCGTCCACGGCAAAATTATTGGTCTCGGAATACGTGCCATATTCGAACGTGGCCACGTCATGGCCGGCCGTCATTGGCCCCAAAGCATCATCATTTGCATGCGGCGCCGGCCCACCGGACAGCACCTTCACCTGAAAATCGTCGGTCGCTGCCGCGCCATGATTATCCGTGGCCGTCACACGCACCGAAATCGATCCGACATCACCGCTGCCTGGCGCGCCGCTAAACGTCTGTGACGCGGAATCGAATGTCAGCCAGGCAGGCAATGCAGTGCCATCCGGCCGCGTTGCCGAGTATGACAACGTGTCGCCGGCATCGCTGTCTGAAAACGCGCCCTGGGGGATCGAAAAACTGAGGGTCGAACCTTCGGCGACTGCATGCGCCGTCAGTCCGCCAACATAGATCGGTGCGTGATTCAAATGTGCCCCGGTGCCCGTGATGTCGAAACTCGCAACCGCTACTGTACTTACCGCCCCATCGGAAACCAGGTAATTGACCGTCGCCGTTGCATGCGCCCCTGCCGCCAGATTGAAGTAAGCGGCATTGGAAGGATCAAGCGTGAAAGTATTCGTGGTCGAATCAAAAGTCACGCCGGCCGGCAGGTTTCCAAGCACCCCGCCGAATGTCAATACGGCGTTATCCACGTCAGAGGCCGTTGCGAGAGCGTTAATGGCCACCGCCGCCCCTCCCTCGGTAGCCGAGGCCGACTGCGCGACCACCACCGGTGCATCGTCCATGCCGTTTATGGTGATATCAATGGTTGTGGT
>CAIUKQ010000317.1 GCA_903899705.1 uncultured beta proteobacterium | reverse complement strand
CTACCGTGCACCTCGAATCCTTTCGCCGCCGCCAGTGTCATTTGCTTCACAATTCAACCCTCCCGTTTGCGCACCTTACTTTGACAACGCAATCGGGAACTTGTTCAGTGTTTCCTTAGGTACATAGGCCATGCTGCCGGCATCGCCGCCGCTGCCGGAAGATGTATAGGGGTTGGCCAGTCCGGGGGCCTTGATGCCTGCGGCCGCCAGGCTGGATCCGTCGCGAAATTGCGTCGATGGATCGATGGCATGCAGGGCAAAAACGACCTGCCTGCCCGCAGGGAGCGCCGTCAGCCCGGCCGGATTGAAATAAATGGTGCTCGCGTCCTCCGCCGAGGCCGCGACCCCCGCATAGGCGTTGCCCAGTCCACTCGCGTTCTGCTCGCTCAAGGCAAATCCCGCGGCATGCACCTGGGAAAACCCCGCAGCGAACGCGGTGGCAACCGAAAGAGACTTGACTACGATTTGTCTGAAATTTTTCATGGTTCCCCCTCGAAAACTTGAAAAACCGGGTTCAGCACCGCATCAACACCACCACGCCACCCGACGCGATCCCGCCGGTATTACTCGTAACGCACGTCGACGATCTCGAATTCTCGTGAGCCGCCGGGCGCCTGCACCGTCGCGACGTCACCGGCATATTTTCCGATCAGGGCGCGCGCAAACGGCGAGCTGATCGAAATCTTGCGATGCTTGATGTCGGCCTCGTCGTCACCGACGATCTGATAGGTGACGATCTCGCCTTTTTCAACATCCTGGATGTCCACGGTCGACCCGAAGACACATCGTCCATCCGCGTCCACCAGCTTAGGATCGATGACCTGGGCGTTTGACAGGTTGGACTCGACCTCCGCAATACGTCCCTCAATGAAGCTCTGCTTTTCCTTCGCGGCATCGTATTCGGCGTTCTCGGAAAGGTCTCCGTGCGCCCGGGCCTCCGCGATCGCTGCGATCGTGTTGGGACGATCCACGCTTTTCAACCGGTGCAGTTCCTGGCGCAGCTTTTCTGCGCCGACGATGGTCATGGGGACGCTGGGCATTGTCGGTGGTTCTCCTTGCTTTGCACGCTCGGGCGAGGCGCTGGTCGCCCTGCTGGCGTGGCCGCATCATACAATGGGACTCCCAGCGAGGGTCTACTCACAGGGAGCTATGCAGTTCCTGCAACGAATAGGGTGTCAAGGCGTTGGCGCGGCGCTGGCGCATGCCTTCGCAGGCCGCCCGCGCGCCGGCCAAGGTGGTGTAATAGGTGACGCGGTGCTGCACGGCGGTGGTCCGGATCGACCGGGAATCCGACACGGCGTTGCGCTTTTCTTCCACGGTGTTGACGATCAGCCTGACCTCGGCGTTCTTGATCATGTCGACGACATGGGGCCTTCCTTCGGCCACCTTGTTGATCGCGGTCACGGCAATGCCGTGTTTGGCCAGAACCGCCGCTGTTCCGCGCGTGGCAACCAGCGTGAATCCCAGATCCAGCAGGTCGCGCGCGATTTCGACCGCGGCCTCCTTGTCGCGGTCGCGCACGCTGATGAACGCTCTGCCGCCATCGGGCAGGCGCGTTCCCGCAGCAAGCTGCGATTTGACGAAGGCCTCGCCGAAATTGCGGCCCACACCCATGACCTCGCCGGTGGATTTCATTTCCGGTCCCAGAATCGTATCGACACCCGGAAATTTCGCGAACGGAAACACCGCTTCCTTGACGGAAAAATAGCGCGGTATGACTTCCTCCATCACCCCCTGGGAGTCAAGGGACTGGCCGACCATGCAGCGGGCAGCAATCTTTGCCAGCGGCACGCCGGTCGCCTTGCCGACAAAGGGCACGGTGCGGGATGCGCGCGGATTGACTTCCAGCACATAGACATCGTCGCCCTGGATAGCAAACTGGACGTTCATCAGGCCCACCACTTTGAGCCCCTTTGACAGGGCCACGGTCTGCTTGCGCAGTTCCGCCTCGATCTCAGGCGACAGTGAATGGGGCGGCAGCGAACAGGCCGAATCCCCGGAGTGCACGCCGGCCTGCTCGATGTGCTCCATCACCCCGCCTATCACCACGCGCTTGCCGTCGCTGACGGCATCGACATCCACTTCGGCCGCGTTATTGAGGAAGTGGTCAAGCAGCACCGGCGAATCATTGGAAACCTTGACCGCCTCGCGCATATAGCGCTCCAGGTCCTTCTGTTCGTGAACGATTTCCATGGCACGCCCGCCCAGCACATAGGAGGGTCGCACCACCAGCGGATAGCCGATTTCCAGCGCCAGTATCAGCGCTTTGGCTTCGGTCCGCGCGGTACGGTTGGGCGGCTGCTTCAGGCCCAGTTTGTGCAGCAGTTTCTGGAACCGTTCCCGGTCTTCGGCCGCATCGATCATGTCCGGGCTGGTCCCGATGATGGGCACTCCCGCTTTTTCAAGGTCGCGGGCGAGTTTGAGCGGTGTCTGGCCGCCGAACTGCACGATCACGCCAAGCGGTTTTTCGATATGCACGATTTCGAGCACATCCTCCAGAGTCAGGGGCTCGAAATACAGCCGATCCGAAGTGTCGTAATCGGTGGATACCGTTTCCGGATTACAGTTGACCATGATGGTTTCGTAGCCATCGGCGCGCAGCGCCAGCGCGGCATGCACGCAACAATAATCGAACTCAATGCCCTGACCGATGCGGTTCGGTCCGCCGCCCAGAATAATGATCTTCTTCCGGTCGGTGGGTGCGGACTCGCATTCCTCTTCGTAGGTCGAATACATGTAGGCGGTGCGGGTGGAGAACTCGGCCGCGCAGGTGTCCACCCGCTTGTAGACCGGGCGGATACCCATCGCATGGCGCCGCTCACGCACGAGGTTTTCGCTTGAATTGAGCAGATACGCCAGGCGACGATCAGAAAAACCTTTTCTTTTCAATGATCTAAGAACACTCGCATCGATCGAATCCAGCGCCCGGTCATCCAGTTCCATCTCCAGATCAACGATTTCCTTGATCTGCGCCAGGAACCAGGGATCGATATGCGTGAGCGCCTGCACCTCGTCCAGGGTCATGCCATTCTCGAAAGCGTCACCCACATACCAGATCCGCTCCGGACCGGGCTCGCCGAGTTCTTTCTCCAGCGTCTCGCGGTCGGTGGTCTTCTGATTGAGGCCGTCCACGCCGACCTCGAGGCCGCGCAATGCCTTCTGAAACGATTCCTGGAAGGTCCTGCCGATCGCCATCACCTCGCCCACCGATTTCATCTGCGTGGTCAGGCGGTTGTTTGCCGTGGGAAACTTCTCGAAGGCGAATCTTGGAATCTTGGTGACCACGTAATCGATGGTCGGTTCGAACGAGGCCGGCGTCGCGCCGCCGGTGATTTCATTGGCCAGTTCGTCCAGCGTATAGCCAATCGCCAGTTTCGCCGCGATTCGCGCGATGGGAAATCCGGTGGCCTTGGAGGCGAGCGCCGATGAGCGGCTGACCCGCGGATTCATCTCGATCACCAGCATGCGCCCGTCAACCGGGCTGATGGCAAACTGCACGTTGGAACCGCCGGTTTCCACGCCGATCTCGCGCAACACCGCGATCGAGGCGTTGCGCATGATCTGGTATTCCTTGTCGGTGAGCGTCTGCGCCGGAGCCACGGTGATCGAGTCGCCGGTGTGCACGCCCATCGGATCGAGGTTCTCGATCGCACAGATGATGATGCAGTTGTCTGCCTTGTCGCGCACCACCTCCATCTCGAATTCCTTCCACCCGATCACCGATTCCTCGATGAGCAATTCGTGGGTGGGCGAGGCGTCCAATCCGCGTTCGCAGATGGCAATGAATTCTTCCCGGTTATAGGCGATGCCGCCTCCGGAACCGCCCAGGGTGAAGGACGGCCGTATCACCACCGGGTAACCGACAGCTGCCTGGCGCTGCAGGGCTTCCTCCATGGAATGCGCAAGCCCGGAGCGCGGGCAGTCGAGGCCGATGCGCACCATGGCTTTCTTGAATTTTTCGCGGTCCTCGGCCATGTCGATGGCAGCAATCGAGGCACCGATCATGGCAACGCCGTATTTTTCGAGCACGCCGTGTTTGGCCAGATCGAGCGCGCAATTAAGCGCGGTCTGGCCACCCATGGTGGGCAGCAGCGCGTCGGGCCGCTCCCTCGCGATGATGGTCTCCACCACCTGCCAGTTGATGGGCTCAATGTAGGTCAGATCGGCCATCTCCGGGTCGGTCATGATGGT
>CAIUKQ010000316.1 GCA_903899705.1 uncultured beta proteobacterium | reverse complement strand
GTTGCCGTACCTTTGGTTCAATCATTGCCCTGTGCGCCTGTGCTTCGATCAGCACGCCCGCATTACCGCAGGCGTATCCCAGCAAACCCATACGCATCATCTGCCAGTTCAATGCCGGCACGCCGGGCGACCTGATCGCGCGCGTTGTCGCCGCACTGATGACCGAGAATCTGGGTCAGGCGGTGGTGGTGGACAATCGCTCAGGTGCGGGCGGGGTTGTCGCGGTACAGGCGGTGGTGCGGTCAGCGCCGGACGGTTACACACTGGTCGCGGCCAATGCCAGCATACCCACGGTGCTGCCGGTGCTCTCCGCGAAACCGCTACCCTTCGATCCCCTGAAGGACCTCACGCCGATCACCATCATCGGTGACATCGCCATGCTGATTGTGGCGAACCCGTCGCTGCCCTACAACAACGTCAAGGAACTGGTCGAATACGCCAAGGCCAATCCCGGAAAGGTGACCTACGGCACTACAGGGGTGGGAACCTCCATGCATCTCTCCGGCGAACAGATCAGCCAACTCACCGGCGCACCGATGACCCACATCCCCTACAAGACCAGCCCGGTGCTGGACGCCGCCTCCGGTGCCCTGCAAATGGCCTTTGTCGTGGGCGCTCAAGGGTTGCCGCTCATCAAGGCGGGCAAGGTCAAGCTGATTACGTTGTTGTCGACGGCGCGCTTTGCGCCCATGCCCGATGTGCCCCTGGTGAATGAAATCATCCCCGGGTTCGAACGGCCGCCATCATGGACGGGATTGCTCGGCCCGGGTTCGATGCCACCGGCAATCGTGAAGCGGATATTTACCGAGACCGTGCGCGGAGTCATGTCGCCCGAAGGCAGTGCCCAGGTTCAGAGAGCCGGATTCGACCCGGAGGTGAGCAAATCCCCGGAGGAATTTGCCGCCACCATCCGCCAGCAGCAGGAATTGATCGCCCGGATCGTCAAATCGGCAAACATTCCGAAAATTGACTGACGGCGAAACCTGACCGGCCGGCGCAATTACACCACGCCGTCAGCGCGCAACGTCGCAATCTGCTCGGCAGAAATGCCCGCTGCGGAAAGTATTTCGTCGGTGTGCTCGCCCAATGTCGACGGCGCAGTAACGGGCCCCAGCGGCGTATCGGAGAGCTTCACCGGGTAACCCAGCGTTCGCACGTCACCGCGCTCGGGATGCGTGCATTTCTGCACCATGCCCAGATGCTGCACCTGCGGATCCTCCACCACTTCGTCAAGCGTGTAGATCGGCGCGAACGGAACATCGGCTTCCTCGAGGATGCGGGTCCATTCCGCCCGCGTTTTCTTCGCGAAGTCCGGTGCAAGGGTTTGCTGAATCAGGCCCGCATTCTGGTGCCGTCCCGAATGCGCCTTCAGGCGGGGATCATCGAGCAACTCGGGATGGCCGGCGGCTTTTGCAAACGCCACCCAGAATTTGTTGGGCGATGACAGGTGAATGGCAATGGGTTTGCCATCGCCGCACACGAAGCAGAACACGCCCGAGGCACGCGGCCGGTCAAAGGCATCCGGTGCTTTGCCACTTGCAAAAAAACCGGCGAACGGTTCGTTCATGAATGCCATCGTGCCCTGCACGAGGCTGGTCTCCACCCGCTGGCCGCGGCCGGTTTTTTCGCGGGCCTGAAGGGCGCCCAGAATGCCGTAGGCGGCATAAAGGCCGGTCAGCGCATCGGCAAAAGCAGGCCCCATGGGCCGCGGATCCTTTACGTCAACCAGCAGGCTCAAAAGCCCGCTCAATCCCTGCCCGACAATGTCGTAGCTGGGACGTTGCGCATAAGGCCCGTCCGCGCCCATGCCGGTGACCGAGCAATAGATCAGGCGGGGATTCGTCGCGGACAGCGTCTCGTAGTCCACACCGAGTTTGCCGGCCACACCGGGGCGGAAGTTCTCGATGAAAACGTCGGCGTCCCGCGCCATCGTCTTGAATATCTCCCGGCCGCGCGGATCCTTGAGATCGAGAGTCAGACTTTTCTTGTTACGGTTGAAACCCAGAAATGGCGCCCCGTAACCATCCCATCCTGCACGCCCCCATCCGCGGAAAGGGTCACCTCCTTTGGGATCTTCAATCTTGATCACCTCCGCGCCGAGGTCCGCGAGCAGCTGCGCCGCGAACGGGCCGGTGACAAAACGCCCGATCTCCAGCACTTTGCAGCCTTCAAGCGCGGACGAATTGCGCGGGGTTGAACTCGGGGATGCCACCATGATCATCTTCCTGTATGAGATTCCGGATTGAATCACAATTCGGAATCACGCTTCGGAAGAACCTCGCCATATCCAACGTCCCGTGCGTCGACATTCGCCCCCGGAATATCCATCGGCAGGGCGTCCCGGTGCATCCTCTGCTAAGGTTTCGACTCTCCACCGATTTTCGGAAACCGCCATGCGACTGCACCGACTGACTGCCGCCGTGACGCTGCTCGCTGCCTTGCTTGCCCACGCAGTGCCGGCCTGCGCGCAAGGGTTTCCCTCAAAACCGATACGCATGTACACGCAGTTCGGCGCCGGAGCCCCCGGTGATGTGTTCGCGCGGATTTTCGCGGCATCGCTGTCCACGGTGATCGGGCAGCCGGTCATCATTGACAGCCGGCCCGGCGGCGGCGGCGTTCTCGTGGCGAGCCTCACCACCCGTGCGGAGCCTGATGGCTATACCGTAGTGATGCTCACCGCCACGGTGCCGGTATCCATCGCGCTGCCTTCCAGGACACCGCTGCCTTTTGATCCTTCGAAGGACCTCACGCCGGTGGCGATGGTCATCGAGGCCGCAAGCCTGCTGGTGGCCAGCAACACTCTGGGCGTGAACAGTGTTTCCGAACTGATTGAGTTTGCGAAAAAGAATCCCGGCAAGCTCTCCTACGGCACCACCGGCATCGTTTCGTCGCACCACCTTAATGGCGAACAGTTCGACATGCTCACCGGAACCCAGATGGTGCATATCCCCTACAAGAGTGCGCCGGTGGCGGACACGGCCGCGGGCATGCTGCCGCTCACCTATGCGATCGCCGCGCAGGCCATGCCCTTCATCCGATCCGGCAAGGTGCGCGCCCTGGCGATGACCACGGACCGGCGACTCAAGACCCTGCCCGAGACGCCCCTGATGCAGGAAGTGGTTCCGGGTTTCGAGCCCGCGCCCGCATGGACCGGCGTCTACGGCCCGGCCCGCCTGCCGCCGGCTGTGCTGCGCAGACTGCATGACGACATCAATCGTTCACTCTCGGTGCCCGACGTGGTGTCGAAAATCAATGACGTCGGCTTTGACGTGGTGCTCAGCGCCACAGCCGAAGAATTTGCACAACGCATGAAAAAAG
>CAIUKQ010000315.1 GCA_903899705.1 uncultured beta proteobacterium | reverse complement strand
CTGGTCGTATCGAGCCACGAGCAATCAAGCGACGACCTAAAAACTATCCGACAATGGACAAACCACGCGCCACAATTACAGAGCATGTCCGCAAACATGGACACCCGAAAAAGATTAAGTAAGTACCATTCGGGAAAAGCCCCTTATTTCCGCGCTTGTTTCCTCTCTCACCTCCCGGTTGCCGGGTTTCAGGTGCGGCCGTTGTCAGCCTCGCATGGCTCAATTGCGGGGGCGCGAAGACCAACTCCGGTGATGATCCATCCGTCCGTGCACTCGAAATCCAGGGAAATGCCGCTGCGCATTTGCGACAAGGTGTCTGCAAGTTCCAGCCCAATCCCGGAGTCCGTGCGCCACGCTGTTTTGCGATCCGGGGGCAGTTGACCGGTGTTGGCGACGCTGATTGTCAGTCCCCCTCCTGATTCGACAATACCGACCCTCGGCGGGGTTGTTCCGGAGCGGTGTTTGATCGCATTGTCGACAATTTCCCCGAGCAACACGGCCACGGCGACGGTCATGCCGTCGGTAACCTGCCATTGGCGGGCCTGTCTGCCGCCCGGAGAGTCCGGTTCATAGTCAATCCTCAATTTGTGCGCCTTTTCGGCATTGCGGATGATGGCGGTAATCAAGGTGGCGGCATCGACAATGCCGCTTGCTGATTCGGCCCGCAGTCCATAAACACCCGACAGCGATCTCAGCCGCGCCGCCACGCCGTTCAAAAGCCGGGTGGCCTCCGGTGGCGCGTTCGAAGGCTGGAATTCGAGCAGCAGCGCAAGCCATTGGACGTTGTTCTGGAAGCGGTGGTTCATCTGGCGCAGGAGCCGCTCCTGATAACCCGGGTCTGGCAGTTCGGATGGGGGTGAGTTCATATACGGGTTCATATACAGGGCCATCATAAATAGCATGCCGGAATCCGGCAACCATCAATCGGGGATCCATCGGGCGATATGCTGGTTCGGGCATTGCCTGCATTTTCAACCTGCAAGCACACGGTTGCGCCCGGCATGTTTGGCAGCGTAGAGCGCGGCGTCGATGCGACGCAGTAGCGCGTCCCCTTTCTCACCAGTCGCGAGTTCGGCCACGCCGAAGCTTGCGGTCACAGCATCGGGTAGCGGCTCGATGCGCGTGGCGGCCAGCGTTTCCCGGATTCTCTCAGCGGCAACAAGCGCCTGCGCGAGCCCGGAATTCGGCATCAGTATCACGAACTCCTCTCCGCCGTAGCGGACTACGATGTCGGTCGGCCGCGTCTGGCCCCGCAGCAGGGCACCGAACGCCGTGAGCACTTTGTCCCCGGCCTCGTGGCCGTGGCCATCGTTGATGCGCTTGAAGTAATCGAGGTCGGCCATGAGCGCGCACAGCCTGGTGCCGCTGCGCTCGACACGGTTGATTTCCAGCGGCAGCGCCTGTTCGAGCCGGCGGCGATTGCCCACACCCGTCATCACATCGGTCAGCGACAGGGCAAGAACCTGCGCCTCGCGCTGCTGCAGCTTGAAGTTGGATTGCGCCAGCTCCGCCTGGACGCCGGCATAGTTGCGATTGAGTTCGAGCACGGTGTCGTAGAGTTGCTCCAGTTCCTGAATGTCAATCTCGGCCTGCACCCGCAAGCAACCGCCAGCCCGCCAGACGCGGGCGCGCAGGGTGCGCATACGCCCTGAGTCGCCGATGGTCATCAGCCCCTGATGAATTTCGCCATTCGCGTCCGCCGTGGCGCCGTTCAGCGCTGACAAGGTCGGCTGCTGAAAGAACCGCGCGACTTGCGCGCCGATGGGCAGCGTTCCCCCGTCATTGATGAGCCGCAGGAATCCGGCATTGGCTTCAAGCAGAACGCCGTTCTCATCCAGTGCGGCCATTGCGATCGCGAGCAATGGCAACAGTTCCGCGCTTATCCACGCATCTTTTTCAGCACCGCCGGTCCTGGCCACGATTTTGCGCGGATGCGCTTCTAAGCCAATGCCAGATCCGTCATCGTTTGCAGATTCATCCTGTCCGATGACTGGCATATTGCAGATCAGGCCGGCACCGGAATGCGCTCGCCAAGGCCCGCCACGCGATCGGCATCCGCCACCGCGCTCGGAGCGTTCTCAGACTGCGCGTCGGCGCCCAACGCGCCGGCCATCGGCGCAAAGCGGTTGATGGCCAACCCGCCGATCATTACCGCAGGCTTCTGGAGACCGAAGCGCTCCTGCAATGCACGGATGACGGTCTTGACCGTCGGCATTTGATGCGCGAACGACACCGACAGCCCCACAAGGTCGGGGTTCCATTCGGCGACCTGCCCGACCAGCCACGGGGTCGACACATTGGAGCCGAGGAACTGCACGTTCCATCCCGACAGCAGGAACGCATCGGCCACCATGCGAAGCCCGATCACGTGGTGGTTGCCCTCGACGCAGGCGAGCAACACGCGCTTCTCGTTCAAGGGCGGCGGCGGCAGGTGCAGCAGCCCCGCGGCCATCACAAACTGGACGATGGCGGTGGCCATGTGTTCCTGTGCCACCGACACCCGGTTGGCCTGCCACAACTCGCCGATGCGATACATGGCCGGCAGGATGACCCCGAGCTCGAACTGCACGAAGTCCCGCCCTTCATTCAGGCAGGCATTCATGATGTCCACCGCATCCCGCTGGCGCCCGGCCAGCAGCGCCGCCTGAAAAGACGCTGTTTCCGGCCAGGGATCCGTTGGCTGCGAATTGGCCGGCGGCGAATCGCTCTTGTTCAGGAACTCCGCGGTCGCGGCATGCAGCGCCTTGCAGACCAGCGCGCCATCCGGCCCCGGCATGTGTGTTTCAAAATATTCAGCCAGCCAGTCGAGTGACTTCACGAGATGCGCTGCCGGAATCGAGCGTGCGTCGAGCACACTCTCCAGCCAGCGCAGATAGTCAACCATGGGTTGCAGCAACCCGAACTCCAGCACCGTCCTCAGGAATTCCAGCGTATAGGTAAGGTCTTCCTGGCAGGCCTCCCATCGGCACTGCCCGACATGCGCATAGGCCGGCCCATGCGACGCATAAAAGCGATCAGCGACTGTGCGACTTGCATCTGCTTCCAGGCGCCGGAACCGCAACAGGCCATCGACATCGATTTTGCCTAGAGCGATTTTCATGGGCTTGACTTTTTAAACGCTTTTTTAACAAGCTTACTTCTGTCCTGACGGGCTTGCCGCATGCGGCATTCATGGTGTCGGTGCCGGGCCGGATGAATTGTTGACCAGCCCGGGCATGGAAGTTCCTGATGCTTTGATGCCTTGACTATCGCACCGCGACGTTTTTCCAAAGCATTGAAAAGTCCGCTATTTACCCCGCCAATTGCCAGGGCCATGCTAACCGCTCGCCAAACCAGCGCCGCGCGATTGATTTCTGCCCTGTTCCTTTGCCAGGTAAAGCTGCTCGTCGGCGCCGCGAAGCAGGGCGGCTGCATCGCACTCTGAACCCAGGCGGCTCGTGCAAACGCCAAGGCTGACTGTGACGCAGGAAGCGACGGTTGAATCCTCATGCTTGATCTGCTGCGACAAAACATTTCGTCCAAGCTGTTCGGCGACGTGCATGGCGCCGTCCAGATCCGTGTCGGGCAACAAGCACACGAACTCCTCGCCCCCGTAACGGGCGACCATGTCTCCCGGACGATTCAGTGCGTATTTGAGCGTTGATGCGACAAGCCGAAGGCAGTCATCGCCGGCCTGGTGCCCATAGCGGTCGTTAAAACGCTTGAAAAAATCCACATCCAAGAGGATCACTGAAAGCTGGGTTCCGCTTCGTTTTGCGCGGCCCCATTCCGCCATCAGATGAATATCGAACTGACGCCGGTTATTGATGCCGGTAAGGCCATCGATATAGGCCAGGCCCCGAAGCAGGTCGGACTGCGCCTTGAGCGTGAGGTGGGTTTTAACCCGCGCCCGGACAATTCTCGGGTTGATGGGTTTGGATATGAAATCGACCGCCCCGGCATCCAGCCCCTTTTCCTCCGCGGCTTCATCGTTGTGGGCAGTCACGAAAATGACCGGAATATCGCGAGTGGATTCATCTTCCTGAAGCCGGGCGCAAACGGCGTAACCGTCCATTTCCGGCATCACCACGTCAAGAAGAACAAGGTCGGGGATTTTTCTTTTGCAAATGGACAAAGCCTGCTCCCCACGGGTTGCCATCAGCACCTGATGATCCACGCTGAACGCCTGGTAGAGGACCTGTATGTTTGCCGGCTGATCGTCAACCACCAGAAGGCGGGGTTGACGTTTCACGGCATCCGGGGTCGAGGCAATTATTGCGGATTCCAACGACGAGAACGTGTTCATGCCGGCATGCCCCCGATCAGTTCGTTGCAAAGCGTCAACGCACGCTCGAAGTCAAGCGCACCGATTGCCTCATCCAGCGGCCGAAGCCTATGATTCAACGCCGCTCCAAACCGTTGCTGCAACAAGACAATCGCCTCGGTGGCCGCCATGTCGGCGTTTTCAAGCTGCCTGGAGATGGATTGAAGGGCCTGGGTGAACTCGCGGTTATCGATTCCGGTCGGGGAGGCGACAATCGGGGGCTCGTTCCCGTTCAGCATCTCAATCAGCGGCGCAATGGCGCTGCCTGCCGCCCCGAGCGCTTCGATCGCCCGATTGACCACGGCCGCCGCATCGAGGGGTGTCGCGGCAATTTGCCGTTCACACTCGGCGGCTTGAACTGACAAAGCCTCGATCCCCAAAGTCGCCGCAAGACCCTTCAGGGTGTGCATCTGGCGCGATATTGAAGTCAGATCTCCCGCGGTTAGCTGGTCACGAAGCCGGTTGGGCACCGAGGCGAGGTCCTTGGAGAAATTCCCCAACATCCGTAGATAAACGTCCCGCTTGCCTCCCATACGCCGCAATGCCTGATCCAGTTGTATGCCGGCGACTTCTGCTGCATGGACCATGCCGCGAGGCAGAGGCTGGATGGCAGCGACGGCGCCCGTGTCCTTTATTGTTGCAGCGAGCGGCTCCGAACTGACGTCACCCTGTCGCAAATGTTTCCTGAGCACCTGCACCAGGTGGTCCAGGTCAAAGGGTTTGCTGACATGATCGTTCATGCCGGCCGCCAGGCACGCCTCGCGGTCACTGGCCATCGCGTTGGCGGTCATCGCCACGATGGGCAGATCCTGCATTTTAAGATCGGTGCGAATGTGGCTGGCTGCAGCGAAGCCGTCCATCACGGGCATTTGCAGGTCCATCAGCACAACATCGAAACCGGGCACAGCCGTTGCCACCGCATTGACGCCCTCCAACCCATTGCTTGCAATTTGTACCGTGGCGCCTTCAGCCTCCAGGAGTTCCCAAGCCACCTGCTGATTGTTCAGATTGTCCTCGACCAAAAGCAGGCGCATGCCATCCAGTCGTTTGGTATCTTGCGGTAGAGGTTTTTTGGATGGATGCGGCAAAGAGTGGTTGCCACGGGCATCTACAACGGCATCAAACAGCGTTGATGCCGTCACAGGCTTTACGAGATAACCATCAATGAGATTCTGTTCGGCGTCGGTCCGCAATGAAAGGGATTCCCGATGGTGCGCGGTGATCATCACGATGACCGGCGCTGCTTTTTCCAGTTCGAGTCCGCGTATCCTGCGGCTTGTTTCCCATCCGTCTATGAGCGGCATCTGCCAGTCGACGAAGACTGCCTGGTAGAAAATGCCCTCCGTCGCACGGGCTTTCAGCAGGTCCAGCGCTTCGATGCCGCTGTTGGCGGTATCGACGGTCCAGCCCAGCGATTGGGCCATTCGCTTGATCACAAGGCAGGATCCCGGGTAGTCATCGACCACGAGAGCGCGAATGTCAGTAGAACCGGACAGGGCGGGTTGCTCTGATTCCGCCTCGGGCGAAACGGACATGTTGATCGTGAAGTAAAAGCGGCTACCCTTTCCGAGGGTGCTCTCCAGTTTGAGATCCCCGCCCATGAGCGCCACTATGCGTTGGCTTAACGCCAACCCGAGTCCCGTCCCTCCGAAGCGGCGGGTCGTCGATGTCTCGGCCTGCGTGAATCCGCTGAATATGCGCGCATGGTTCTCCGGTGCGATGCCGATTCCGGAGTCACTAACAGATATCTCAAGGGCCACCTCCGAGGACGATTGCGAAATGACGGATACTGCCAGCACCACCTCCCCGGTGGCCGTGAATTTGATGGCGTTTCCCCCCAGATTGATCAATACCTGCTGCAATCTCAGTGCGTCGCCCACCAAGTGACGGGGAAGCGCCGGATCAAGGTCAAAAATCAGTTCGACCGGTTTGGCTTCTACGTTGGCGGAGAAGATGACCGAAAGATTGCGCAGCATCTCGTCGAACCGGAACGGTTGCGGGTCAAGGGTCATTTTTCCGGCTTCGACCTTGGAGAAGTCCAGTATCTCGTTCAGAAGACCCAGCAGCGATTTGGCGGCACCTTCGCTTTTCTCTGCATAGTCCGCTTGCCGTTTGGTCAGTTCGGTTTTTCGCAGAAGCGCGAGCATGCCCAGGATGGCGTTCATGGGCGTGCGGATTTCGTGGCTCATGTTTGCAAGGAACCGGCTTTTCGACCTCGAGGCTTCTTCGGCGGCGTGAGTGGCGCTCTGCAGCGCGATTGCGGCCTCTTTTCGGGCAGAGATATCACGGGCTATTTCCATGAATCCCGTTACCTTTCCGGTTGAATCCAACAACGGCTGGAACTCAAGGTCGCACCAATATTCACGCCCATTTCGGGTGCGGTTGAGGATCTCGACTCCGCATGTGGCCCTGTCCGCCGCAGAGGATTCAAGGAGTTTGAGAACCACCGGATCCGCCTTGCCGCTGGAGAGCAATTCGCCGTGTCTCTTGCCCAGACACTCCTCCAGGGAGTATCCGTTTAGCTGCTCAAAGGCATTGTTGATCCAGACGATTCGCAAATCGAGATCGGTGATGGAAACGGCATCCTCGGTGTGCCGGACAACCTGTGCCAGCCGGTCCAGATCGGCGGTCATTTCTCCCGCAAGATGCTCGGCCAGACGCCTTTGTGAGGTTTGTTGCCATAGCAGCGTGGCAAGCAGCATGCTGAACAACGTTCCGCCACTCAATACGAGCCACGGCGTCGAGTACGAGATTGTCCCGTCCATCTCCGGGGTGCTTCTAACTCTCAAGATATAGGCCCTGCCCAGCATCGGCAAGGCCTTGGTCACATCAAACCGGGGATGTTCCATTGACTGCGAGCCCGGGTCGGATTCCCTGCTGCTGAATACCAGTTCGAAAGCATTTTCGGTCTGCGCATCGCGGGAGGTATCGACGATTTTGTAGTCCAGTTTATTGCCGGTCTGAGTCTTGATTCCGTCGAGCAACTCGGAAATGGAGATCGTGGAAAACAACAGCCCAACGAGCGCCGTCCGGCGCTCCTCGGCGCTGCTCTGGGTCGCTCCTTTCGCATAAACCGGGATGAACATCTGAACCGCGGGTGTGTAGGTTTCCCTGTCTATCAGGTCATACACGGGCGACATGGCCATCTCGTCGTTGTCCACTGCGCGCTGGATGCTCGGGCGATGAGCGGCTTCCAGTCCGAAATTCAACCCTATGGAGTCTGGGGTGGTTTCTGTGGACTGCAAATACCTGACGGCGTAGGCATCGTCTTTTCCTGCCACACCGCCGTTTGGTGCGGCAGGTTGCGTCAAATGTTTCGTCCCCGGACCGGCCCCGTCGGCGATTTGTTGTCGTTTCGAGGCATGTTCGAGGAATCCCATGCCGCGCATGCCGGAAAATAAAATGGCTGAATGATTCAACGAAGCAAAATATTCCCTCAGTTGTTTGCCTCCGGTCTCCGGGTACGCCGCATACATGCCTCTTGTAGCGCTTATTACTTCCGAAGCGCGATCGAATCGCAACCGGATATCGCTCGACAGGCGGGTCGCCAATTGCTTGAAGTCCGTCTCGGCGGCCTGATCGAGGCTTAGTCGCATCCAGTTGCCGGCTGCGATTGAAATGCCCGTGCCCAGTATAAAAATACCGACGGGCAGGAGGATGTCCAGGCGCCAAATGCGTTCGTTTGCAACCATGACAAATATGACCTTCTTCGCTATGTCGGTTGGTACAACGGCTTGCCCTGCGGTGATTATTGCAGCGCTGTTTGCCGTCTCTACCGGAGAGCTGGACTGGAAACGGGTCTTAGTTCCTCGATTTGAGGGCGACCAGCCAGTTCAAGCTCACCGCGACTTTGCGAGACCGCGTCAATGTATCGGCCCGGCGGCTTGAAAACTTTAAGGGGAGCGTACAGGCATGCCGCTGAGCGCATTGCGTTGTGTCGGGAAGCGGTGCTCGGGGAGCGTGCCGCATGACGTCAAAATGGCACGGTTTTGCGCCTCTGTTTCACGTTTGAAACGAGACCCTCTCGCGATACATTCTCCCTGCCGAATTAAAGCTTTGCCGCGCTGGAGTCGTAATACAGCCTAGCGCGGCGGCATTGATGCCGTGCGGAAACAGGTGTTCCTGTTTTCTGTCAAAGAGCCCGACCGCTCCCAGACCCCGGGGAATCTGACGCAGGTGCCGCCCCATTCGCGGCGCAGGCAAGGAGTCCCAGGCTCGATAGCCACCGTACGCCTTGCGATCCGCCCAGCTGAAGCGGCACAGGGCCACAACCGGTGACATCGCATGCCGACGTTTTATTAACGTTGAACATGGGCGGGGATCGCATGGGTGTTGCTGAATTGAATGTCGTTTCTCAGGTTCGCGGGCCGGCGAAGTCAGGCCGCGCTGGCGACGGCCCGGGTGTGTCCCGCGACTACGCCACCGACGCGAACACCGAAGGCAATCTCACTGAACTGGTGGGCCAGATTCTGCCCATCTGGGAAATGCACATCGAGACCTCCCGCGCCCTCGCGGAAGGCTCCATTGAGGGACTTGCCACCAGTTTCGGGGGCATCATCAACCGTCTTGAGCGAGCCGTGCGCTCCTCGGAAGAAACAGCCGGCAGCCTGATCAGTGACAAAAAGGATCGCGGCCTCGTCGGCGTCCTGGAGGATTCCCGCAAGAACCTTGCTGTGGTCGTTGCCGCACTGCAGTCGATGGCATCCGAGAAAACGCGCCTTCTTGAAGAAGTGAGCGCGCTTGCCAGCCTTGCCGCCGATCTGAAGACCATGGTCGACGACGTCACGCAAATTGCGAAGCAGACCAATCTTCTCGCCTTCAACGCCGCCATTGAAGCTGCGCGCGCCGGCGAGGTCGGGCGCGGCTTCGCGGTTGTTGCCGGTGAAGTCCGGCGCCTGGCCGGCCTTTCGAATGACACCGCCAAACGCATTTCAAAGCAAATCAATGCCGCCAGCGTCATCCTTCAGCGCACCGTCGGCGCCGCGCGCAAGCAGGCCGAGGCCGATGCGGTCACCGTCACCCACGCAGAAGCCACCATCGGCAACGTGATCGAACGCTTTGAAGCCGCGACCGCGGGTCTGGGCGATTCGGCGCGACTGCTGCTGACCGAAGGACGCGGTGTGCGTGAGGACGTCAGCAAACTTCTGGTGGGTCTGCAGTTCCAGGACCGCATGAGCCAGATCCTGCGCCAGGTGATGAGTGACATGTCAAAGCTTGATGACCGTGTGTCCGAGCAGGGCGAGGATTTCACCGTCGATGTGGAGGAATGGCTGACCGAGATGGAGGGCAGCTACGCCACCGACGAGCAACGCAGCAATCACGGCAATGGCGGTGACGCAGGTGGTGCGCCCGCCTCCGATGAAATAACTTTCTTTTAGAAATCAAATAGTTACGGAGACTCGGCAATGGCAAAGACCATCTTGGTGGTAGACGACTCGGCATCGCTGCGGCAGGTGGTGGGCATCGCGCTCAAAGGCGCGGGGTACGACGTGGTCGAGGGCTGCGACGGCAAGGATGCGCTGACCAAGCTCGACGGCCGCAAGGTCAACCTCATCATCAGCGACGTCAACATGCCCAACATGGATGGCATCACGTTCGTCAAGGCGGTGAAGCAGCTGGCGAACTACAAGTTCACGCCCATCATCATGCTCACCACCGAATCTCAGGAAGGCAAGAAGCAGGAGGGGCAGGCGGCGGGCGCCAAAGCCTGGGTGGTCAAACCTTTCAAGCCCGAGCAGATGCTCAACGCCGTCTCGAAACTCTGCCTGCCCTGAACCCTGAATTCCTTTTTGGAAGCCACAGAATGCTTATCGAACAGAACATGACCATCTACACCGCGGCTGAACTCAAGCCGCTCATTCTTGCGGAAGTGCGCGGCAGCGAATCGCCCGAGTTCGATCTGGCCGCGGTATCGGAGATCGACAGCGCCGGCATTCAGTTGCTGGTGCTGGCGAGGCGCGAAGCGCGAAGCGCCGGCCGCATGCTCAAAATTGTTGGCGTCAGTCCAGCGGTCAGCGAATCGCTGAGCTTCATCTCGCTGGCGGCAGGCACCCACATGCGACGCGAGGACGGCGCGCCGGACCGGATTGCGGCCCAGGGCAACGGGGAGGCGCGCACATGAATCTTGATGCCGCACTGGAAACCTATGTGGTTGAAAGCCAGGAACTGCTCACGCAGATGGAGGAAAGCCTGCTCGCTTTCGCCCAGGGAAGCGTCGATGCGGAAACAATCAATGCCGTGTTCCGGGCCGCCCACACCATCAAGGGGTCGGCGGGACTTTTCGGGCTGGATGGCATCGTTGGATTCACGCACACGGTCGAATCCGTGCTCGATCAGGTGCGCGACAACACCATCCCGATGAGTGCGGAACTGGCGACGCTGCTGCTGCACTGCCGGGATCACATGGGGCACCTTGTGGATGCCGCGGCGTCGGGGGAGGAAATCGACCCCGAGCGCGCGGCCGAAGGCGCCCAATGGCAAGGCAAGCTTGGCAAATATCTTGGCAAAGAGGTGGAGACCGCGACCGGGAAGATCGGTGGTGAAGGCGCGGTCGCGGCGTTCACGAAGTCGGCGACTGATTACTGGCATATCTCGCTGCGATTCGGGGTGGACGTGTTTCGCAACGGCATGGACCCGCTGTCGTTCATCCGCTATCTGTCCACTATCGGCGACATCGTCGCGGTGATCCATTACGCGCACGACATGCCCCCGGCGGACGAGATGGACCCCGAGTCCTGCTACCTGGGGTTCGAGATCGGGCTTCGTGCCGCCACCGACAAGGCCACCATCGAAAGCGCCTTCGAGTTCGTGCGGGAGGACTGCCGGGTTTCCATCGTGGAACCCTCCAGCAAGGTGAGCGACTATCTGGCGCTGATAAAGGAATTGCCGGATGAGGAAATCCGGTTGGGCGACATCCTGGTGCGATGCGGTGCATTGACCCAACACGAGCTTGATGCCGCCATCAGCCTTCAGACCAGACCCAAACTTCTGGGCGAAATACTGATCGACCAGAAGGCAGTGCTGCAGCCGGTCATTCAGGCGGCGCTCGACAAGCAAAAGCAGGTAAAAGAATCAAAGGGCCACGAGTCGCGCTTCATCCGGCTCGACGCAGAGAAGCTCGATATCCTGATCAACCGCATCGGTGAACTGGTGATCGCCGGAGCCGGCATCAGCCTGTCGGCCAAGCGCGCGGGCGCCGTCGAACTGCTGGAAGCCGCGGCCACGCTGGCGACGCTGGTCGAGGACGTGCGCGACAGCGCGCTGCAACTGCGCATGGTCCCCATTGGCGCAACCTTCAACCGCTTTCAGCGTGTGGTTCACGATGTCTCGGCTGAACTGGGCAAGGACATTGCGCTCTCGATCAGCGGGGCCGACACCGAAATGGACAAAACCATGGTGGATCGCATCGGCGATCCGCTCATGCACCTGATTCGCAATGCCATGGACCACGGCATAGAACCCACCGCCGCCCGCGTGGCGCAGGGCAAGTCCGCGAAGGGAACGGTCAGGTTGAACGCCTATCATGATGCCGGAAGCATCGTCATCGAAGTCGGGGATGACGGCGGCGGTCTGAAGCGCGAGCGAATCATGGCCAAGGCCATTGAGCGCGGGCTGGTCACAGCCGATCAGAAACTGTCCGATAGCGAGGTCTACGACATCATCTTCGAACCCGGATTCTCGACGGCCGCCCAGATCAGCAACCTGTCAGGGCGCGGGGTCGGGATGGACGTGGTCAAGCGCAGCATCACCGACTTGCGCGGGACGGTGGAAGTCGAAAGCAGCGAAGCCGCGGGCACCACCATCCGCATCCGGCTGCCGCTCACGCTGGCGATCATCGACGGGTTCCTGGTGGGCGTGGGCAAATCGGTATTCGTGGTTCCCCTTGACATGGTCGAGGAATGCATCGAACTCACCCCGGCCTCCCGGGAAGAAACCAAAGGGCGGGATTTCGTCAATCTGCGGGGCAAGGTCCTTCCATTCATACAGGCGAGAAAACTGTTCGGCATCGACGATGTCCGCGGGCGCCGCGAGAACATTCTGGTGGTCCGCTACGCCGGCCAGCGTGCGGGACTGGTTGTTGATGAACTGATGGGAGAAGCGCAGACGGTGATCAAGCCGCTGGGAAAGCTCTTCCAGGCTGTCAAGGGCATTGGCGGTTCGACCATCCTGGGCGATGGGCGGGTCGCGCTGATTCTGGATGTGCCGGGCTTGCTGCAGCACGTGCATCGGGAGGCAATAGACGGGGTGTTGAAGGCGGCGTGAATTTTCAGATAACCAGGTGCGGGATTACCGCGTGATCGACCAAGACAAGGAGCATCAGATGAAAGCAAAAAGCACAGTAAAAAAGAGCGCCGCCGCCAAAAGCAAGGGCGTATCGAAGGCCAGGGTTGCGCACCGGAGCAAGGGGAGCGCGCCGGACAAGGCCTCGGCCGTCAATATCGCCGACATGAAGGGGCAGATTGCCGCCATCAGCAAGGCACAGGCGGTGATCGAATTCACCCTGGATGGAAAGATCGTTCATGCCAACGACAACTTCCTGAAGACGCTGGGCTATACGCTGGAGGAAATCCAGGGCCAGCATCACAGCCTGTTCGTTGATCCGGTCTATCGGGCGAGCCTCGAATACCGGGCGTTCTG
This sequence comes from uncultured beta proteobacterium, assembly GCA_903899705.1. Lineage (GTDB taxonomy): Bacteria > Pseudomonadota > Gammaproteobacteria > Burkholderiales > SG8-39 > 2-02-FULL-62-17. Next base: position 6,901 of record CAIUKQ010000315.1, on the reverse strand, counting down.
GGAGAAACTGGGCCGCGGTGAATACGACGCGGGGCAGTACAAGCGCATCGGAAAAGGCGGCAAGGAAGTGTGGATCCAGGCTTCCTACAATCCGATCCTGGATGGCGCGGGAAAGCCCTTCAAGGTGGTGAAGTACGCCACCGACGTGACCGAGCAGAAGATGCGCGCAACCTTCAACTCCCGCGCCCTGGGCGCCCTTGAGACGGTGGCAGCCAATGTCATGGTCGCCGATGCGGACTACAACATCGTCTACGCCAATCTGTCTCTGGGCAAGATGCTGGTCGAGGCCGAGGCCGACATCAAGACCGAGTTGCCCCAGTTCAGCGCATCAAAAGTGGTGGGCACCAATATCGACGTGTTCCACAAGAACCCGGCCTATCAGCGCGGCATGCTCGACAAGCTCACCAAGACCCACAAGACCAACCTGGAAATCGGCGGACGCAAGTTCAACCTGATCGTCAATCCGATTGTGGACGAGCACGGCGCGCGCCTGGGCACCGTGGTCGAGTGGCAGGACCAGACCGAAATGCTGGCTGCGCGCGAACGCGAGCTTGCGCTGGCCGCGGAGAACCTGCGCATCAAGAATGCGCTGGACAAGTGTTCGACCAACGTGATGATCGCCAATGACAACCTGGAAATCGTCTATATGAACGAGTCGGTGACCACCATGATGGTGGGCAACGAGGCCGAGCTGCGCAAATCGCTGCCGCAATTTGATTCCAGAAAGCTGATCGGTGCCAATATCGACGTGTTCCACAAGAACCCGTCCCACCAGCGCAACATGCTGGCCAGTCTGCGCGCCACCTACACCACGCAGATCAAGGTGGGTGAGCTGTATTTCGGTCTGGTCGCCAATCCGATTGTTGACGAGAAGGGCGGCAGGGTCGGCACCGTGGTCGAATGGAAGGATCGCACGGCGGAGGTCGCCGTGGAGCAGGAGGTCTCAGAAATCGTGGCCGGCGCCATGGTCGGTGATTTCACCAAGCGCATCGAAGTGGCCAACAAGCAGGGCTTCTTCAAGCTGCTGGGGGACAACATCAATGGCCTGCTTGAGACAAGCGCCGAGGGTATGAACGACGTGGTGCGCGTGCTTTCCGCGCTGGCACGAGGCGAACTCACCGAGCGCGTCACCAATGACTACCAGGGCACCTTCGGCCAGATGAAGGATGCCTGCAATTCCACGATTGATGCGCTCACCATGACCATCACCGACGTGAAGAGCGCGGTGCAGATCCTGTCTTCCGCATCCGATCAGGTGAATGCGACGGCGCAGTCTCTGTCACAGGCTGCGAGCGAACAGGCGGCCAGTGTCGAGGAAACCAGCGCCTCCCTTGAGCAGATGACGGCCTCCATTTCCCAGAATACGGAAAATGCAAAAGTCACCGATGGCATGGCCTCCAAGGCGGCCAATGAAGCCACGGAGGGCGGCGAGGCGGTCACGCAAACGGTCACGGCAATGAAGAGCATCGCGCAGAAGATCGGCATCATCGATGACATCGCCTACCAGACCAACCTGCTGGCGCTGAACGCGGCCATCGAGGCGGCGCGGGCGGGCGAGCATGGCAAGGGCTTCGCGGTGGTGGCGGCGGAGGTGAGAAAACTCGCCGAACGCAGCCAGGTGGCGGCGCAGGAGATCAGCGCGGTCGCCGGCAGCAGCGTGCAACTGGCGGAGAAGGCCGGCAAGCTCCTCGAGCAGATGGTGCCCAACATCAAGAAGACCTCCGATCTGGTGCAGGAAATCACCGCGGCCTCCGAGGAGCAATCCTCGGGCGTCAAGCAGATCAATAGCGCGGTAACCCAGTTGAACAAGGCCACGCAGACCAATGCGGCCTCCTCCGAGGAGCTCGCAGCGACCGCCGAAGAGATGGGCGGGCAGGTTCAGCAACTGGAACGCTCGATCTCGTTTTTCAAACTTGACGGAGGGAATGCCCCGGCCAGCGTGGTATCCACGCGTGCCAAGCCCTCCCCGGCCGCTGCGGGCAAGCCGTCCGGCGCACGTGCTTCGGGGAACCTCGCCCTGGCATCGTCCGTTGAGCCCAATCCCGCAAACTTCACCCGGTTCTAGGAGGGGGCAGCCATGCAACAGGCAACAGCGCAATCGCAACAGTTTGCGGCCGGCGGCCCCGGTGCCGCCTCGTTTGAACCGCAGCAATACCTGACCTTCGTGCTCGGCGGGGAGACCTTCGCGATCGGCATTCTGCGCATCAAGGAGATCATCGAGTTCGCGGGGCTGACAACGGTCCCGATGATGCCCACCTGCATCCGCGGGGTCATCAACCTGCGCGGATCGGTGGTGCCGGTGCTTGATCTGTCCGCTCGTTTCGGACGCAAGTCGACCGAGGCAACGCGGCGGACCTGCATCGTCATCGTCGAGGTCGAAGCCGAAGGGGTGCATCAGGATATCGGTGTCATCGTCGACGCGGTCAACGAGGTGCTCGAAATTCCGGGCACGGAGATCGAGCCTGCCCCGAGCTTCGGGACAAAGCTGCGCCCGGATCTGATCCGCGGCATGGGCAAGGTCGGGGGACGCTTCGTGATCATTCTCGATACGGACCGTGTGCTCTCGACTGAGGAGATTGTCGCGGTCGGCGATGGCGGTGAAGCCGGTCGCGAGCCATTGCAGGCGGCCGCGTGAAACCGGCAATCGACCAATGGCTGGACAACCATGGTGAATGGGTCGCCGCGATATCAGCGGTGCTGCTGTTCACCATTTCCGCCAAGTGGATTTAAAAAAGGAATTGAATCATGCAAGTCTTACCCACGACCGCGCAGGTACAAATTGTTCAGGAGAGTTTTGCGAAGGTGACTCCCATCGCAGAGGCCGCTGCGGCTATTTTTTATCAACGTCTGTTCGAGCTTGATCCGAGCCTGGAGTTGTTATTCCGTGGGGACATGAAGCAGCAGGGCAGAAAACTCATGGCCATGATCGCCGCCGCGGTACGCGGCCTTGATAATCTTTCGTTGCTGGTGCCTGCTGTGGAGAACCTGGGGCGCAGGCACGTAAACTACGGCGTATCAATCAAGGACTACGACACCGTGGGGGCCGCCCTCTTGTGGACGCTGGGCCAGGGTCTTGGTGCTTCTTTTACTCCGGTGGTGGCCGAGGCCTGGTCGGTCGTCTATGGCGTGCTTGCGAACACCATGATTGCCGCGGTCGAACGCGGGGCGAGCGCAGACCGTTCGCATGCATCTCCGGCAGCCTGAGGAGGGCGGATTTTGGAAATCACACTTTCGGATGTCGAGTTCTCCCGCTTCCAGCGCTTCATTCATGAGGCAGCCGGTATTGCGATGTCGGATGCCAAGAAATCCCTGGTCAGCAGCCGGCTCGCCGGTCGCGTGCGCGCAAGGGAGCTGCCGAGCTTCGGCGATTATTTCCGGCTGATCACCAGCGGGGGCGAGGCGCAGGAGATGCAGACGGCGGTTGACCTGCTGACAACCAATGAAACGTATTTCTTCCGGGAACCCAAGCATTTCGAGTTCCTTCACAAACTGCTGAGCGCCCGCGCGGCGACCTCCCGGCCGTTTCGCGTGTGGAGCGCGGCTTCTTCGACGGGCGAGGAGGCCTTCAGCACCGCCATGCTCCTGGCCGACCGTTTGGGCGATCAGCCCTGGGAAATTTTCGGTTCCGACCTGTCGACGCGGGTTGTCGCCAAGGCGCGCACCGGTCATTTTTCGCTGGAGCGCGCAGACCTGCTCCCGCAGGAATACCTGAAGAAGTTTTGCCTCAAGGGAACCGGTCCGCAGCAGGGCACCATGCTGGTGACCGGCGAGTTGCGCGCGCGGGTGCGATTCGAGCAGGTGAATCTGGCGCAGCCTTTGCCGGACGTCGGCCTGTTTGACGTTATATTTCTTCGTAACGTCATGATTTATTTCGATAAAGACACAAAATCCGCCGTGGTGGCGCGTTTACTGGATGCCCTGCAGCCCGGGGGGCATTTTCTGATCGGCCACACCGAGACATTGCATGGAATCAACTCCACCCTGGAGTCGGTTGCGACAGCCATCTACAGGAAGCCGGCCCGGCCATGAGTGACACCGGCCTGATCATGGACATTTTCCTGCAGCCCGGGGACTTTTATTTCGGGGACTCGGAAACGCGGATACGAACGTTGCTGGGGTCCTGTGTCGCGATCACGCTTTGGCATCCGTCGCGGCGTATCGGCGGCATGACCCACTGCCTTCTGCCCGGGACGGGAAGAGTCGTCTCAGCCGATGGTTATGACGGCCGCTATGTCGATGAGGCGCTTCCCTGGTTGTTGTGCGAAGCGGTGCGAAGCGGAACGCGGCCCGCGGAATATCAATTCAAATTATTCGGGGGGGGAGACATGTTTGCCAAATCCGGAACTTCAAACGACATGGGCATCGGGCGCAAGAATGCGCTGCGGGCAATCGATCTTCTTTCAGGCATGGGCCTGTCCGTGCTGACGCATGACATCGGTGGCACCACCAGCCGCTCGCTCATTTTTGACGTGTCAACCGGGGATGTCTGGGTTCGACGCGGCTTGTCGGAGGACACACCGGTCCAACCCATGGCGTTGTCGGCATGAACAAGATCGCGGTCCTCATCGTCGATGATTCCGCCGTGGTGCGCCAGGTGCTGCAGGCGCAGCTGGCCGCCGATCCGGAGATCGAGGTGATTGGTGCGGTTGCCGATCCGTTGCTTGCCATGGAACGCATGAAGCTCCGCTGGCCGGATGTGCTGGTGCTCGATGTCGAGATGCCGCGCATGGATGGCATCACCTTCCTGAAAAAAATCATGGCGGAGCGGCCAACACCTGCCGTCATCTGTTCCACGCTCACGGAGAAGGGGGCGCAGACCACCATGGAGGCGCTGGCCGCGGGCGCCGTGGCCATTGTCACCAAGCCCAAGCTCGGGTTGAAGCAGTTCCTGCAGGACAGTTCCGGCGATCTGGTGGAGGCTGTCAAGGCCGCCGCGCAATCAAGCGTCCACAAGCTCAAGCCCCGGGTGGCGGCACCGGCGCATGCGCAGGCGAAGCTCACCGCGGATGCCATGCTCGCCCCGGCCAGTGGCAGCGCCATGGTGCAGACCACCGAACGACTGGTGGCCATCGGCACCTCAACCGGAGGCACGCAGGCGCTGGAGTGTGTTTTGACGGCGCTCCCAAGGGTCTGTCCCGGCATCGTGATCGTTCAGCACATGCCCGAAAAATTCACCGCGGCCTTCGCGGCGCGCCTGGATTCCATTTGCGAAGTGGATGTCCGGGAGGCGCGCGATGGTGACCGGGTGATGCCGGGCCTCGCATTGATCGCACCGGGTGGCAAGCACACCATGCTCAAACGCAGCGGCGCCTACTATCACGTGGAGGTTGCCGACGGCCCCCTGGTGAGCCGGCACAAGCCCTCGGTGGATGTGCTGTTCCGCTCGGTGGCCAAGTATGCGGGCAGGAATGCGCTGGGCATCATCATGACCGGCATGGGCGATGACGGCGCGCGGGGCCTGAAGGAAATGCGCGATGCCGGCGCCTCCACCATTGCCCAGGACGAAGCGTCGTGCGTGGTATTCGGGATGCCCAAGGAGGCCATCAAGCTGGGGGCCGCCGGGCGCGTGGTTTCACTGGATGCGATTCCGGGGGAGTTGATGCGATGAATTCATTCCATGCACAAAGTTTTTCCAAGCCACTGTTATATCTGCGGATTCCAGCGGGTAGCCGGTCTGCCATTGTGTCCGAGCGCGATGCGGAAGCCCGATGCGGTCGCGGCAAGCTTGCCGCCATGGTCCATCGTGTGTGCAAGCCGTTAATGGATGCCAGTGTCATGGTGCTATCAAACATGGTTTGAAGCCCCGATGGTGTCCGGATGGGCGCATTCCCATGGAAACGGGAAGATCGGGCGCGGACCGTCAGATTTGCAATTCACCGTGGAACGGACACTCTCAGGCGCGCTTTGGCTCTTTCCAATCGGCCTTGAGGAAAATCAATCAGCCTCGAGAAAAAATTGCTCCAATGAGGAATAGACTAGATCACCAATTGTCCCGGGGGATGATTTGAACATGAGCTTCCGCAACCCGTTTCGCGCCAGGAATCGAGGTGGCCTCATGGAGGCAGCGGAGCAGGAGGCATTGCTGGCCGCGGTTGTAGCCAATTCGCGTGACGCAATCATTACTCGCGGGCTGGATAACACCATCCGTTCCTGGAATGCCGCGGCAGAACAGATGTTTGGCTATGCCGCATCGGAAATGATGGGCAAGGACATCTTGGTGCTGACCCCGCCGGAGCTGAGGCAAAAGGTAGTCCTCAATCGCGATCTGACGATGCAAGGCAAGGGTGCGCTCGATGTGGAAACCGTGCGTCAAACAAAAGACGGCCAATGTATCGACGTTTCGCTGCGTATTTCGCCTGCCAGGACCACTGAAGGAGTGTTGTTTTGCTATTCGCTGATATTCCGTGACATAACCGGGCAAAAAAAGACTCTTAACGAGCAGGCGCGCCTGGCAGCGATTGTCGGCTCATCGAATGATGCCATCATCAGTCGATCATTCGACGGGATTATTTTGTCGTGGAACGCCGGGGCAGAAAAGATGTTTGGCTACACGTCGGCGGAGGTGATTGGTCAACCGATCGACAGGTTCGTAGGTTCGAGCGATCGCTCCATGCTCGAAGAAAACAACAAAAAGCTACTCACCGGCGAGGGAAAGAAAGGCGAAAACAGACAGGTTGCAAAGGATGGGCGGGTGATAGACGTTTCCTGGAGCCTTTCCCCAATCAGGGATGCCTCTGGAGAGATCATCAGCGTTTCGATCATTTTCCATGACATCACTGGTCGTAATGCCGCGCAGGCGGCGCTCAAGGACAGCCATGATTTCAACATGTCGGTGCTGAATTCCCTGAGCGAAGAGGTCGCTGTCGTTGATCTGGAGGGAAAAATCATTGCCGTCAACGAT
>CAIUKQ010000314.1 GCA_903899705.1 uncultured beta proteobacterium | reverse complement strand
CGGTCGTCCGCTGCTGATCATCGCTGAAGATGTCGAAGGCGAAGCGCTGGCCATCCTGGTGGTCAACAACCTGCGTGGCATCCTGAAGACCTGCGCCGTCAAGGCCCCGGGCTTCGGTGATCGTCGCAAAGCCATGCTGGAAGACATCGCCATCCTGACCGGTGGACAGGTGATCGCCGAAGAAGTCGGCTTGACCCTGGAGAAGGTCACGCTGAAGGAACTCGGACAGGCCAAGCGCATTGAAATCGGCAAGGAAGAGACCACCATCATCGACGGCAACGGCGATGCCAAGACGATCGAAGGCCGCGTGAAGAACATTCGCGTCCAGATCGACGAAGCCACCTCCGACTACGACAAGGAAAAGCTGCAGGAGCGTGTTGCGAAACTCGCCGGCGGCGTGGCCCTGATCAAGGTTGGTGCCGCTACCGAAATCGAGATGAAGGAAAAGAAGGCGCGCGTGGAAGATGCATTGCACGCCACCCGTGCAGCGGTCGAGGAAGGTATTGTTGCCGGCGGCGGTGTTGCGCTTCTGCGTGCCCGTACCGCGCTGGACAAGTTGAAGGGTGACAACCCCGATCAGGACGCCGGCATCAAGATTCTGCGCCGCGCTATTGAAGAGCCTCTTCGTGCCATCGTGACGAACGCGGGCGCCGAGCCTTCGGTCGTGATCAACAAGGTAATGGAAGGCAAAGGGAACTACGGTTTCAATGCGCAGACCGAAGCCTACGGTGACCTGGTTGAGATGGGTGTGGTCGATCCGACCAAGGTAACGCGCACTGCATTGCAGAACGCGGCCTCGGTGGCCGGCCTCTTGTTGACCACCGATTGCGCGGTTGCCGAGCAAGTGGAAGACAAGCCACGCGGCGGCGGTGCTCCCGATATGGGCGGCATGGGCGGCATGGGTGGTATGGGTGGTATGGGCGGGATGGACATGTAAGTCCGCAGTTCCCCGCAGTACCGCGACAAAAAAAGCCCCGCTTCGGCGGGGCTTTTTTTATGTCCGCACGTTCTCGCCAAGCATGGTGCTATGCACAATACTTGCTCCACACCATTACCGCCCCTCTTTAGCTACTGGCACATCATCGTGGTCCTGCCCATGCGCCAGCCATTGCTGCGACGCAGCGTTGTCACTCACTGTTTTTTCTGGTACGGCGATGTCAAAGGCAGGTTGTATCCGCCTACCGTCTGGCGAATAATGGCCTCGCATCAAGAGCGTGGCATACAAATGGCGCTCGAATTGCTCAAATCAAAACCAAAAGGGGGAGCTGATGAGTTCAACGGCAGGAGACTTGGCACAGGCACCGGATAGTCAATCCAGACCCATGAGTGCGGAGGAACGCAAGGTCATATTTGCGTCTTCCCTCGGCACGGTTTTTGAGTGGTACGACTTTTACTTGTTCGGCTCTCTGGCGGCCTTCATTGGACGGCAGTTTTTCGCACCTCTGGCACCCACGGCACAATTCATCATGACGTTGCTCGGCTTTGCCGCCGGGTTCGCGGTGCGCCCATTTGGCGCGCTGGTGTTCGGGCGGTTGGGTGACATGGTGGGGCGGAAGTACACCTTCCTGATCACGATACTGATCATGGGTATTTCCACCCTCGCAGTCGGCCTTTTGCCAGGCTACGAGTCATGGGGTATCTGGGCACCGATCATCCTGATCAGTTTCCGGTTGCTGCAGGGACTGGCGCTTGGCGGCGAATACGGGGGTGCGGCCACTTACGTTGCCGAGCATGCGCCAGCCGGAAAGCGGGGTTATTACACAAGTTTCATCCAGACCACGGCAACACTGGGCTTGTTCCTTTCATTGCTGGTCATCCTGATCACCCGCAACACGATGGGCGACAAGGATTTCGGCGAATGGGGCTGGCGCATCCCGTTCTGGATCTCCGCCATCCTGCTCATTATCTCGGTGTGGATACGCCTCTCGCTGAATGAATCGCCAGCCTTCCTCAAAATCAAGGCGGAAGGCACGCACTCGACACAACCTCTTACCGACTCGTTTGCCAAATGGACGAACCTCAAGATCGTCATTTTGGCGCTTGTCGGACTGACCGCCGGGCAGGCCGTGGTGTGGTATGCCGGACAGTTCTACGCCCTGTTCTTCCTCACGCAAACGCTGAAGGTGGATCTCACCGCAGCCAATTACCTGATTGCGGGGTCTTTGCTGCTCGGTACGCCGTTCTTCATCGTGTTTGGCGCACTGTCGGACAAGATAGGCCGAAAGCCGATCATCATGGCGGGCTGCCTGCTTGCGGTGCTCACGTATTTCCCGATCTTCAAGGGAATCGCACAATTCGCAAATCCGGCGTTGTATGCGGCACAGCAGAAGTCGCCCGTCATTGTGCAGGCCGATCCTGCCAATTGCTCGTTCCAGTTCAACCCCACGGGCACAGCGACCTTTACCAACTCCTGTGATATTGCGAAAGCAAACCTCGCTTCGCTGTCTGTGAGTTATGGCCACGAGGACCAGCCGGCAGGGTCTGTGGCCAAGATCAAGGTCGGGGACAAGGTGATCGAAAGTTACGATCCGAAAACTCTGACCGGCGATGACGTCAAGGCCAAACCCGCGGCCTTCCGGGCAGCCGTTGTCGAAGCGGTAAAAGAGGCGGGCTATCCGGCCAAAGCAGACCCCGCGCAGATCAACTACCCCATGACAGTTCTGCTGCTTTGGATACTGGTGATCTACGTCACGATGGTCTACGGGCCTATCGCCGCGATGCTGGTCGAATTGTTTCCGACCCGCATCCGTTACTCGTCGATGTCCCTTCCTTATCACATCGGGAATGGATGGTTTGGCGGGTTCCTGCCGGCCACCTCGTTTGCCATTGTTGCGGCGACCGGTGACGTTTATTCAGGCCTGTGGTATCCAATAACCGTTGCGGGCTGCACGTTCATCATCGGGATGATATTCATCAAGGAAACGAAAGACGTGGATATCCACGATCCGGATCTGAAACACGCGCCGGTGAGGCTGTAGAAAAACTGTTTAGTCTTTGCCGGGATCGCTGCTGTTCCTGGTGATCCCGCAAGGAACAACAGGGAAATCAATCAAGGGACTGGTCCCCGGGCCGGTCCCTTTACTTTTTGCTCCGGGACGGATTCACCCGTATAATGCGGCCTCTTTTCTATCGTGCTCCATTCTGGGGTGCGTCCCAAAGGCCAAGTAGCTCAGTCGGTAGAGCAGCGGATTGAAAATCCGTGTGTCGGTGGTTCGATTCCGCCCTTGGCCACCAAATACCCTTCCAGAGAAGTCCGAAGAAGTCCAAAGCGTGTTGAAAGTTCAGGATTTTCTTGGGGAAATCGCGCCAAGGCGTTCCGGCTTGGTTTGTT
>CAIUKQ010000313.1 GCA_903899705.1 uncultured beta proteobacterium | reverse complement strand
AGCATCGCCGGACTGGGTGTCCTGTTCATCTATATTGTGAAAACCTGAAAGCTAACCCGATAGCGGATGAGGTCATCAAATAGCCGATTGACCTCCGCCTGGCTGCCGCATGAATCCCGCCACGTCACACGTCTGCGGCCTCACGGAGACACCCGGAGACATTACATTAAGCATTTGATTATGCTATATTTTTGGCATCATAGAATCGCGTAACTTCCTGCGCGAAACTCAAGGAGCGCCACGTGGTTAGTCGCAGGCACTTCCTGCTTTGCGCAGGCAGCACGATCATCGCCACCTCAGCTCAGGTACTTGCACAGGGCATTCCGTCCCGCGTGGTCTGGGTGTCACCCACGCCAGCATCCGATGGCTCCCCATTCCTGGATGAACTGCGCCGCGGCCTGCGCGAACTGAATTACGTTGAAGGCAGGAACCTCGTGCTGGAGTCCTATTGGGGTGACAACACGCCCGCGCGCCTCGCCAAAATCATGGCGGATGCCGTGGCCTCATCGCCCCGCGTCATAGTCGCCCAGGGCGGCGCGGCGCTGGTTGCAAAGAAGGCAACTTCGAGCATTCCCGTGGTCTTCGGATACAGCGGGGATCCCGTCGAGGCCGGCCTCGTGGAAAGCTTTGCGCGGCCCCAGGGGAACATGACGGGCATCTCCTACCTCGCGCTGGAACTGGTGGGCAAGCGCATCGAACTGCTGAGGGAAGCCATTCCCTCGGTCAGACGTATTGCCGTGGTCGCAAACCCGTCCCATGCCGGCGATTCCTCCGAGCGCAAAGCGTCGCAAGCCGCCGCCGCAAAACTCGGGCTGATACTCGAGTACTACGAAGTCAGTAATGCCGCCCAGCTCTCCGACGCCCTTGCCGCAATCGAAAAAAAGCGCGGCGACGCGGTCATGATGTTCCCGGTGCAGAACATCATCAACAATCGAGAGCGCATTGCCGCCTGGTCCGTGAAGAACCGCATACCCGCAATTTCCGGCTGGGCGCAGTTCGCCGACGGCGGCAACCTGATGTCCTACGGACCGAACCTGCGGGAAGCATCAAGACGGCTCGCCTTTTATGTCGACCGGATTCTGAAAGGGTCCAGGCCCACAGATCTGCCGGTGGAACTTCCAACCCAGGTGGAATTCATCATCAACCTTAAAACGGCAAAGGCGATCGGCATCAATGTTCCGCCTTCCATACTGGTGCGGGCCGACAGGGTCATCGAATGAATCGGGTCCCAGGTTACGCGCTGTTATGTATTGCGCTGCTTGTCTCTGCAGCAACACCAGCTCAGGAGAAGATTCGCGTGGTGGGAGTTCTGAGCGCATCCGCGGGCCCGGGAGCCTCTGCCACAATTGAATCGTTCCGGCGCGGCATGAGCGAACTGGGCTGGATAGACGGAAAAAATCTTCGCGTGGAATACCGGTGGGGCGCAGGTAAAGCGGAAAATCTTGCCGAGTTTGCCGCCGAGCTGGTGCGCATGAAGGTCGAGGTAATCGTCGCGAGTGCGACGCCATCCATTGCTGCCGCCAAGGCAGCGACCACCACCATCCCGATTGTCATGGGAACCGCGGCCGATGCCGAAGGCTCGGGATTCGTCGCAAACCTGGCCCGACCCGGCGGCAACATCACCGGTGTCAGCCAAATGCTGCCGGCACTTTCCGGAAAGCGCCTCGAACTGCTCAAGGAAATCGTGCCTCGTATGAACCGGGTTGCTTATCTGGGATGGGCGGCCGATCCGGCCCATAAACTGTTTCTCCGGCAGACACAGGACGCAGGCGCGCACTTGAAGGTGAGCATACAGCCGGCAATAATCAGCAATGCAGGCGAACTGCCCGCTGCATTTGCCGCGATGAACAAAGAGCGCGCCCAAGCAGTCATTGTGCAGCCACTTTTCAACAACAATCTCGGGCTGGGTACGCAGATCGCCGATCTCGCAGTCAAACACAAGCTGCCCAGCATTTCGGACGGCAATTCCTTTGCAGATGGCGGGGGACTGATCTTCTACGGCCCCGACGGGCAGGCCATCTACAGCCGCATTGCAAGCTACGTCGATCGCATCTTGAGAGGCGGCAATCCCGCGGAAATGGCCGTTGAGCAGCCGCAGAAATTTCAGTTTGTGGTGAATATGAAAACCGCAAAGAGCCTTGGCATCAAGATGCCGCAGACGATTCTGCTGCGCGCGGATCGGGTGATTGAATAAACAAATGCAAGGAAGCAGGTCCGCATCGGGAGTCCGGCTTCGTCTTCCCACCTGCGTTGACATCTGATGTTTGATGCACTAGCATCTACTGATGCGAACCACCCTCGACATTGAAGAAGACGTACTCCACGCCGCCAAGGATCTCGCAAGGCGGGAGAAAAAGACTGCCGGGCGGGTCATATCCGAATTGGCGCGCAAAGGGCTGTCGGGTCCTGCGATAACGACATCCGGGGAGCCAAAGGCAATTTACGGCTTCCGCCCCTTCCCCAGGGAAGGACGGATTGTCAGCAACGAACTGATCAACAAGTTGCGCGAAGACGGCGAGTATTAAAGAAATTTTCATGCGAGCGCTGCTGGACGTCAACGTGCTGATTGCAATGCTCGATCAGGCGCACCCTCACCATGAACCGGCCATGTCCTGGTTCAAGGCCAATATCAAGCAGGGGTGGGCCTCCTGCCCCATCACCCAGAACGGGTGCATCCGAATCATGTCCCAGGCTTCTTATCCGGGCGCCCGGCCCGTGGCCCAGATCGTGGATCGCCTGAACGACGCACTCGTCCATCCTGCGCATCAATTCTGGCCGGACGACGCATCCATCGCCGACCCACGGATCGTGGACGCGACAAAGGTGCACAGCGCGCGGCAGATTACCGACACCTATCTGTTGTCGTTGGCGGTGAAGCATCAAGGTCGTTTGGTGACTTTCGATTCAGGCATTGCTCTGAACGCCGTAAAGGGCGCAACGACAAAACATCTGGTCAACCTGATTTGAGCAATCACAGGGCGGAATTCTGCTGAAGGACCCTCCCCGCTATACTCCCATCCGTCCATGAACAGCCCCTCCAAACCCCGCGGCTCCCTGTTCCGCAAATACGTTGTGTATTTCGTGGCGCTGGTGTGCGGCGCGGTCCTCGTCAGCAGCCTGGTCGGCATCTACTTTACTTTTCAGGAAAACAAGACCGCCCTGCTCAACCTGCAAAAGGAAAAGGCGGCCGCGGCAGCCACGCGCATCGAGGCGTATGTGCAGGAGATCGAACATCAGTTGGGCTGGATGCGTCTGCCGCAGGTGGGCGCCACGACACCGGAGCAACGACGCATCGATTTCCTGAAGTTGCTGCGGCAGGTGCCCGCCATCACCGAGGTGGCGATGCTCGACCTTTCCGGGCGGGAAAAGCTGCGCGTGTCCCGTCTGGGCATGGACGTTTCCGGAACCCAGGGGGATCTGTCCAATGACCCGAAGTACACCGGCACCAGGGGCGGCAAGACCTATCTCAGCCCGGTCTATTTCCGCAAGGAAACCGAGCCCTACATGACCATGTCGGTCGCGGGCAACAGCGACGACACCGGCGTCACCGTGGCCGAGGTGAACCTCAAGTTCATCTGGGACGTGATCTCCCGCATCAAGATCGGCGACAAGGGGCTTGCCTACGTCGTGGATTCGCGCGGGCAACTGATTGCCCATCCGGACATCAGCCTGGTCCTGCAAAAATCCGACCTCTCCAAGCTCGTGCAGGTCATTGCCGCCCGCGAGGCAAAGACGGGCGATGACGTCGACAGCGTGTCGATCGCGCGCAATGCCGCCGGCACGGAGGTGCTCACGGCCTATGCCAGCATCCCTTCGCTGGGCTGGCATGTGTTCGCGGAACAGCCGCTGACCGAAGCCTTTGCGCCCCTGTATGACTCGCTGGAACGCACCGGATTACTGCTTCTGATCGGCCTGGGCCTGGCCGTGTTTGTCGGACAGGCGGTTGCCCGGCGCATGGTGGCGCCAATCACCACCATACAGGCCGGTGCGGCGCAATTCGCAACTGGAAGGCTCGACCAGGACATCGACGTTCGAACCGGAGACGAACTGGAAGGGCTCGCGAGCGAATTCAACAACATGGCCCGGCAGCTGCATGAGTCCTACGCGGGACTGGAACAGAAGGTTGCCGAGCGGACCCGCGACCTCGAGATCGCGAACAAGCACAAGTCGGAATTCCTCGCGAACATGTCGCACGAGCTTCGCACTCCGCTCAATGCCATCATCGGGTTCTCCGAAGTACTGTCGGAAAAAATGTTCGGCGAGGTCAACGACAAGCAACTGGAATACCTGAAGGACATTCACTCTTCCGGACAGCACCTGCTCTCCCTCATCAATGACATTCTCGACCTGTCGAAAATTGAGGCCGGACGCGTGGAACTGGAACTGGCGCAGTTCCATCTGCCGCAGGCCATCGACAACGCGCTCACCCTGATCCGCGAACGCGCTTCGAGGCACGGGGTGGAACTGATCGTGGAAGCTGACCCGGCCATCGGCGACTGGGTGGCCGATGAACGCAAGGTGAAGCAGATCCTCCTCAACCTCCTTTCCAACGCGGTGAAGTTCACCCCGGAAGGCGGCAAGATCACGGTGAGCGCGAAGCGCGAAGAAGGCTTTGTGAAAATCTCCGTCACCGACACCGGCATCGGCATCTCCGAGGCCGATCGCGATGTGGTATTCGAGGAATTCCGCCAGGCGAGCGGCGATTACCTGAAGAAATCGGAAGGAACCGGACTGGGCCTTTCGCTCACGCGCGCCTTCGTCAGGCTCCATGGCGGGGAAATCAGCCTCAAGAGCGAACTGGGCAAGGGCTCAACGTTCATATTCACACTGCCAGACAAAACCCTGGAGACGGCATGAGCACGATCCTGATCGTCGAGGACAACGAAAAGAACATGAAGCTGGTGCGCGACATCCTGCAGTTCAAGGGCTATCAGACCCTCGAGGCCGTCACCGGCAATCAGGGCCTTGCCCTTGCGAAGGAAAAGCAGCCCGACCTGATACTCATGGATATCCAGTTGCCCGACATCAATGGCATCGAGGCGCTGCGCCAGATCCGCGCAGAGCCGGCCCTGTCCAACACACCGGTGGTTGCGGTTTCGGCATCCGTCATGCCCGACGAGCAGCAGAAAATCGTGGCCTCGGGTTTCGATGCCTACATCACCAAGCCCATCGACTTGAAGAGCTTCGTGGCCACGGTGGAAAAATTCGCCGGCGTGCCTGCGAAGAAATAAGCATGGCCCGGAAAATACTGGTCGTTGACGACCAGCCGATGAACATCAAGCTACTGGCCGGCATTCTCGAGGTCAAGGGCTACGAGGTCACCACCTCCGACTCCGGTGCCGATGCCCTGGCGAAAATGAAGGCCAATACACCTGACATCGTCCTGCTGGATGTCATGATGCCGGGCATGAACGGCTATGAAGTCTGCCAGGCAATACGCGCCGATCCCCTGCTCCGCGCGCTGCCGGTGGTGCTGGTGACCGCGCTCGACCCGTCCGAGCGCGTCAAGGGACTCGAAGCCGGAGCCGATGACTTCCTCACAAAGCCGATCAACCAGCCGGAGTTGCTCGCGCGCGTTCGCTCGTTGCTTCGCGTCAAGGAATACCACGACACCATACAGGCGCAGGCCGGAGAGCTGCGCGAATGGAACGAAAAGCTTGAACAGCGGGTGCAGGACCAGGTGTCCCAGCTCGAGCGCATGGGTCGCCTGAAGGGATTCTTTTCGCCGCAACTTGCCGAAGCCATCGTTTCCGGCGGCGGCGACGAACTGCTCAAGCCCCACCGCCGGGAAATCGGCGTGGTCTTCCTTGACCTTCGCGGATTCACCGCGTTCACGGAATCGACCGAACCCGAGGAAGTGATGAACGTCCTGGCCGAATACCACAACCTCGTGGGTTCCCTCGTCACGCAACACCAGGGAACGATCGAACATTTCGCCGGCGACGGCATGATGATCTTCTTCAATGACCCGATCCCGCTGGCGAACTTTGCCGAAGAGGCGGCGCGCATGTGCGTGGCGCTGCAGCAGCAGTTCGTTGCCCTTCGCCAGAACTGGGTCAAGCGGGGTTATGACCTGAACCTGGGCGCGGGATTGGCCGTGGGATATGCGACGCTGGGAAGCATCGGTTACGAAGGCCGCTGGGACTATGCGGCGATCGGCAGTGTCACCAACCTCACCGCGCGCCTGTGCAGCGAAGCAAAGGGCGGGCAGATACTGACCAACCAGAAGACGCTCTCGCGGATCGAAGAACTTGTCCAGGCCGAATCCGTGGGTTCGTTGACGCTAAAGGGATTTCCCCAGCCGGTTCAAGGCTTTCACATCGTCGGGCTGCGCGGCAGTTCCTAGACCGGCCTTCTCCAATTCCACATGCGCTGGAACACGCGATCGCGGTTGACGAAGAGGTGCATGAGCGCGGCGCCGATGTGAATCGCCACCAAGACCATGAACACGATAACGGTGCACAGGTGAAGGAGGCTGCACAGGGCCTTCAATTCAGGACTCTCCCAGCCCCAGAAATTCGGCAGGGGCATGCCGAAATACCGAATAGGAAAGCGGGTGAATGACGAGCCCATGTAGCCGCTGATGGGCATGACCATCACACAAAGATACATGCCATTGTGGCAGGCCTTCGCAGACCAGCGTTGCCAGAGCGGCATGGTTTCCAGCAAAGGCGGCGGCGGATGACGCAGGCGCCAGACCAGCAATACCAGGGCCAGCATGAAGATCGTCAATCCGAAGGATTTGTGCAGGTTGAACCACCAGGCCTGCTCGCCGGTCTTGTCCGGCAGGGAACGCATCCACCAGCCCAGACAAAACTGTTCCAGCACCCCGAAGGCCAGCAGCCAGTGCAAACCCATTGCCGTATGCGTGTACGAAGCCACCTGTTTCAATCTGCCCACCTCCGGGTCCGATTTTAACGTGGCCTGCCCTTGCAATTCGTCGGGTCCGCTGCTTCAATGACGATCCCATCTCCACCTTCATTCGGGATAGACATGAAACAATTTTCGATCATGGCGGCAACCGTAACCGCCGTGCTGCTTGCGGCCTTCCCCGCCTGGTCCGGCACCGCGCTGGTGGGCAACGAAAACGGGGCATCCATTTCCCTCATTGACACGGTGAGCGATGAAGTGATCGGCGAAATCAAGACCGGCGGCAAACCGCGGGGCACCGCAATCGACACAAGACGGGGAATCGCCTATGTCTCCGACCAGGCGGTCAACGGCCTGCTGGTGATAGATATCGCAAAACGCACCGTCATCAAACGCATTGAACTGGGTGAATCACCCGAAGGCGTCTATATCTCGAAGGATGGCACCCTCGTGACGGCGGCGGTCGAACTGTCCAACAGCGTGGCCTTCATCGACACGGCCACGAACGAGGTCGCGTTCCGCGTGAAAATCCGCGGCGAAAATCCGGAGCACGCGGTGTTTTCCCCCGACAACCGCTTTGTTTACGTGGGCGCCGAGGAGGACGACAAACTCGAGATAATCGACGTCGCCGGCCGAAAACTCATTGCCCAGCTTCAGGTGGGCACACGGCCGCGCGGCATTGCCTTTACCCCGGACGGCGCCAAGGCCTACGTCGCCTGCGAGCGCGCCGACACCGTCTACGTAATCGACGCGAGGGAACACCGCATCCTTCGCACCATCAAGGCCGGCCAGCGGTCCAACGGCCTGACCATGAACCCTGATGGCAAGACCGTCTACCTCACCAATGGCGGTGACGGTACCGTGATGACCATCGACACCGCGACCGACCAGGTCACCGCGACCATCAAGGTCGGCGCGCGGCCCTGGAACATGGCCATCACCCGCGATGGCGGAAAACTCTATGTGGCCAACGGACGTTCCAATTCGGT
>CAIUKQ010000312.1 GCA_903899705.1 uncultured beta proteobacterium | reverse complement strand
GGCAGGTCCATGAATTCGAAATCGGGGAAGGGCGGCGCCTCGCCTTCGCCGACAAACACCCAGAGCACGCCCGCCGCCTCGCGCGTGGCGTAGCGGCCGGACTTGACCGTGGACTGGAATTTTTCGCGGCGCGCAGCCGGCTCGGCGGGCGCGTCAATCAGATTGCCGGTCGTGTCGAACTTCCAGCCATGGAAAATGCAGCGCAGGCCGTTCTCCTCATTGCGCGCCAGCGCCATCGAGACGCCGCGGTGTGGACAGGCTTCATCGATGAAACCCACGCTGCCGTCGGTTGCGCGAAACGCCACGTAATCCTGGCCGAAGAGGCGCACCACGACCGGCGCGCCGTCGGCCACCAGGGCGCTGGTGCGGATTGCGGGTGTCCAGTATTGCCGCAGCATGCGACCCATGACAGTGCCGGGGCCGACACGGGTGAGGAGGTCGTTGTCTTCGGTTTTAAGGGCCATGGGATTTCCGGCGGAAAGGTTTGATTGCCACCATTGTATTTTCATTCGCAATGATTCGTCCGCCGGACGCGTAACAGTGCCCGTGTCAGACGGTTCAAGTATGCTTCGCCGATTTCCGGTCTGCGTTGACGACGATGATGAATGACATTGAAAGGCCCATGAAGTTTTACGGTCTTTGCGGGGTGCTGGGGCTCATCTGGGCTCTGGTTTCCGGCATCGCCGCCGCCCAGGCGTATCCGGCAAAGACGGTGCGATTCATCGTCCCCTCCACCGCGGGTGCGAGCATGGATTTCAGCGCGCGACTGTTTGCCAATCGTCTCTCGGTGTTATGGAAGCAGCCGGTTGTGGTGGAGAACCGTCCGGGCGCCAATTTCATCGTAGGCACTGAATTTGTCACCAAGGCGGCACCGGATGGCTACACGCTGCTGTTTGCCACGCTCGGGGGGCCGGCGCTCAACCCCGCGGTGTTCCCGAACCTGCCTTACAGGGCCGGTGACCTGATCCCGGTGGTGCAGGCCTCGAAGAACACGGTGCTGCTCTATGTCAGCAACACGGTGAAAGCGAATTCGGTGAAGGAATTCATTGCCCTGTTGAAGGCGAACCCCGGCAAATATAACCATGCCTCGGGCGGCACTTCGACCTACATGATGGGACATCTGTTGCGGTCACTCGCCAATGTGGATTTCGTTGACGTGAACTACAAGGGCGGGCAGCCGGCCTTTGCGAGTTTATTGACGGGCGAAACGCATTTTTCTTTCGGCGATACCAATACCGCGGCGCCGGCCGTGCAGGCGGGAAAGATCAGGCCGCTGGCTCTGGCGAGCCGGGAGCGGACCCATCTGGTTCCGGGCATGCCCACGATGATTGAATCGGGCGTTCCCAACTTTGTTTTCACCTCGGGCCTGGGAATTTTTGCGCCCGCGAATACGCCCATGGACATCGTGCGAAAGATCAATGCCGACGTGCAGCCCATCACCCGTCAGCGCGATGTCATTGACGCGCTGGAAAAAACCGGCAGTGAATCAGAGACCGGCTCGCCCGAGGAGTTTTCGCGCCTCGTCGCCTCGAAGATTGAGCTATGGTCGAAGCTGGTTCGCGACCGCAAACTCAAAGTGGAGGAGTAGGAATGAAAATCGCAAAAATCGAGGACTTCCATGCCGACGGCGGCTGGCGCACGCTCTCGTTTCTGAAGATCACCACCGATGACGGCCTG
>CAIUKQ010000311.1 GCA_903899705.1 uncultured beta proteobacterium | reverse complement strand
CCGATATCATTGCGCGTCTGCTCGGCAACAAGATCCTGGCGGCGCTGGGTAAACCGTTCGTCATGGATTTGCGTCCGGGCGCCAGCGGCGGCATCGGTGCGGAAGCCGCGGCCAAGGCCGCGCCGGACGGCTACACCTTGTTCATGCTGACCTCGCAATTGAGCAGCGCGGCCGCGATGTACACGAAACTGCGCTACAACCTCGTCGAGGATTTCGCGCCGATCAGCCTTGTGGGCACAACACCCTCGGTGCTGGTGGTCAATCCATCGCTGCCGGTGGCCTCGATCCGGGAACTGATTGCGCTGGTCAAGCCACGGCCGGGGATGCTCAATTATGGGTCGGCAGGTGTTGGGTCTTCATCGCATTTGCCGGCGGTGCTTTTTGCGGCCATGGCCAAGGTCGATATGCTGCATGTACCCTACAAGGACTCTCCCGGCGCTTTGCTCGGCACCATGACCGGCGAAGTCGGGCTTTCATTTCAGCCGCTGACAGCCTGCCTGCCGATGATCCGCAGCGGCAAACTCAAGGCGCTCGGCGTAACGGGCGCCACGCGCACCGCTTTGGCGCCTGATCTGCCGACCATCGCGCAGACCGTGCCGGGCTATGACTACATGCTCTGGCAGGGCATAGTCGCGCCAGCGAAAACGCCACCGGCCATCATCGCCAAACTCAATACCGAGGTTGTGAAGGCCTTGAACTCGCCCGATGTTCGCGAGCAGATGGCGGCCATCGGCAACGAGCCCCTGCCGTCCACGCCGGAGGCGTATGCGCGGCACATTATCGAGCAGGTTGAAAAAATGAAAGAGATTGTCCGGCTGGGTGGTATCAAACCGCAGGACTGAGGCTGCGTGCAAAACGCAGATCCATAACCGCTGACTTGTCAGAAAAATTATGTGAGTCAGCAGGCGTTCCATTGAAAAAAAAGAGGGGAAGAAAGCATGGCAACAATGAAAAAAATTCGCCGCGTCGTCACCGGCGACGATAACCAGGGCAGGTCGAAAGTCATTTGGGACGGCCCAGCGCCCAACGTAAAACCGGCGCCGAACGGCAAGCGTGGATTGACCGATCTTTGGGCCTGGTACGAAACGCCGCTCTCGATCACCGGAGAACAGGACGACGGCAACCTGCGTTATGACTTCCCTGGACCCTGCCTGGGCGGCCATCTGCGCGCAACCCACATGATGATGGAGGGGCGTCCTGCCGACTACGACCCCGCCAAAGACCCTGAATTCATCCCCGACCATGAGCCGAAGGACGCGCCCTCGCGGCGGCTGTGGGAGCGCGGCAGCAAGGAGTTCTACTCGTCAGCCATGCACAAGACCGAGACGGTCGATTACGGCATAGTGTTGGAAGGCGAGCGCGAACTAATCCTCGACGACTGCGAGTTGCTGATGAAACCCGGTGACATCGTCATCCAGGTCGGCGCATGGCACAAGTGGAGTTGTCCGCGCATCGGCTCGATCATGGTCTTCGACATGATCTCGGCAGGCTTCCCGGACGGGCCGGTCGGCATCGCGCAGAGCAGCGCTCCCGTTCTCAGCGCAAAAGACCTCAAGCTGCCCGAAGGCGTGAAGCCGGCGCGCCGTATCGTCACCATCGACAAGGAGCCAGGCAAATCATGCCTGGTGAGCGACGGACCCGCGCCCGACGTGCGCTTCGATCCGGCGCGCCCTGGCTTCGCCTCAGCGCGGCTGTGGGTCGCGGAAAGGACACCGGCGCCGATCGTCCCCGAGACACTGCACCTGCCGCACACCATTGAAGCACCGAAGGGGGGATCGGTCTGCCGCGTCGTCACCTTTCCGCCGGATACAGCGTGGGCGGGCAAAGTCGGCGCGAAGGAAGTGGGCGCCTTCTTCAGCGCGATGGGTTCACCGGGCGCGTCCACCTTCTCGAAGAGTGCGCCACATCCCTACATGCAGAAAACACGCACGCTTGATTTCTGCATCGTGCTCGAAGGTGAAATCGTACTGGTGCTGGACACCCAGGAAGTCGCACTGAAGGCAGGCGAGATCGTCATCCTGCGTGGCACCAATCACGCGTGGAGCAACCGGTCTGGCAAGCCCGCTGTTTTGTCGATTGCAACACACGACGCGGTATAGAACGCACACTTTCCGGGGGCTCGCCAGTGAGTCTCGTCGAAAGGCAGATGCTTAAGGCCACTTCCCCCGCTTGCGGGGGAAGTGCTCGATGGGGGCAAGCCCGCCATGCCCGCGCCAAGCCCCTCCCCTACGTTTCACCCGGTTTTCAACAACCTGCTACCGCTGGATCTTGCCCCAGAGCTGGGCTTCGACACGCCTGGTTTTCACTTCGAGTAGCGTCGGTGCACCGCCGTTGACGGCATCGATCGAGCGCTTCAGCGCCGCCGACAGTTGGGCTGGATCTTCAACGCGCGAGGCTTCGCAGCCAAGTGCCTTCGCCATCGCGACGTAATCGCCGGTCAGCGCGTGCCTATCGGCGTAGCCGGGCTGCTTTTTGACGTCGACCTTGTCGCGCGGCAGGGTGTTGTTGATAAGAACCCACAGCACCGGCAGCTTGTTGCGCGCGGCGGTCTCCAGCTCCATGCCGGTCTCGCCGAAGGCTTCGTCGCCGATGAAGGCTGCCACCAGCTTGTCCGGCGCAGCCAGCTTCATACCCATCGCCGCACCCAGTGTCCAGCCCATGCCGCTTTGCACGCCAAAGGCGACGAACGAACGCGGCGTCGGCGCCATGTAATGCTGGGAAAGCGTACCGCGCGACGAGCCCGAATCGTGCGTGACGATGGTCCGGCGCGGGTCGACCAGCTTGCTAAATTCCCAGGTGACGCGGAACGGGTTGATCGGATTGTCCTGCGAAGTCAGCAGCGGCATCGACTGCTCCATCCACGCCTTCTGCTCGCCGGCGATAGCGTCGAGCACGTCCTGCTGCGGCGCAAGGCGCGACTTCGGCAGCATGGCTTTCACCGTCTCCACCAACTGATGGAGAATCACCTTGGCATCGCCCAGCAGCGGGATGTCGGCAGGCCGCTTCTTGTTCATCTCGTTGGCGTCGACGTCGATCTGGATCATCTTGAACGGAACCGCAAACTCGTCGTAGCTCGCCTCAAGCTGGAAGCTGCAGCCGATGGTGAGGATGACATCTGCATCTTTGGTACGACGAGTGGCGTGCGGCGTTGCGTAGAGCCCGCGTGGCCAGCCCCCGATGCCGACGCACAGCGGGTGGTCGTCGGGGAAGCAGCTCTTGCCGGCCAGGGTGACCGCCACCGGCACCGTCAGCAGCTCGGCCAGCTCCAGCAGCTCGGCGCTGGCGTCGGCGATCAGCACACCGTGCCCGGCGTAGAGCAGCGGACGCTTCGCTTCGATCAGCATGCGCGCCGCCGCCTCGAGCGACGCGGGGTCGGCGCCCGAGCGCAGCTTCTGCGGCGCCAGCGGTTCATATTTATAGTCGCCGATTTCCTTGCCAGCGAGGTCGCCCGGCACTTCGACGACGATTGGCGATGGGCGCCCGGAACGCAGCAGGGTGAATATCTTGCGCACGACCTGACCAAGTTCGCGCTCGTCGTAAATCCTGCCTGTCCACTTGGTCACTGGCGAGTACACCGCCTGCAGCGGCATCTCCTTGTAGGCGCGATGCTGGTTCGTGAGTGAGTTGTGCGAGGGCGCGATGAAAATCATCGGCGTCGAATCACCATGTGCATTGACAATGCCGCACAGGCAATTAGCCGCTGCCGGCCCTGCGTCGGTGAAAATGAGTGCTGGCTTGCCCGAGATGCGGGCATAGCCGTCAGCTGCATCAACCGCGCTGCGCTCGTTGCGCGTGTATAGGATGCGCATGTCGGGATGACTGTAAGCCGCATCGGCCATGGCGCGTGTCGAGTTGCCACCCATGCCGCAGCACAGTGTGATGCCCTCTTGTGTAAATGCGTGTATCAATGCCTGCGCCAAGTTCATGCTCTCTCCTCACCATGACGTGTGCCTAAAAGCACCATTTCAAAAGACACCTCACCCTGACGGCGAAACGCCCGATTTTCTGCAGACTGCAATCACGCAGAGATGGCTACTATTAAGTCACCATCCCCGCGAGTCTTGGTCCGACAGCCGGTGCAGGTTGCGCATCGTTCGCGCCATTTTTATTTAAACCACTGCTCTGCACCAGCAAGCTTGCGATCTGCAATCCCCGAGAAGCTACTCCTCAAGTAGACCTCTTGCAACTTGACACGGCTGATCGCCCGACAACAACGCGAGAACCTCCTGAGCTGCACTCTTACGTTTTGCTGCCTGTTGCAACCAAGCCATCGCCTACTCTCAACAATCCTTGTGCGGCTTGGCGCCTGGAGGGCAAAGCATTTATTCCTGCGCTGCAGGCACGTGTCCGCAACGACAGATCGGCACCGTCTTTTTCTTCATTGCCCGAACAATACAGCGACTCTATTCACCCGCCTATTTTCTTGCAGACTATCGGGACACAAAGAACTCAGACGATGCTAAGCGTTGGATTCTCTGGATTTTCCAGATACCTTATGTTATTGGTTTGCAGTAATTATTCGCTGCGATCATATTGCTAACCTGCGCCATCCCGATGTGAATAAAAACCTTAGAGGCAAAGGCATGGCCATCGTTGGTGGCAGCACCGACCAGTTCAGCAAACGTATCCGCAACGATCATACGCGTTGGGTCAAGCTGGTGCGTGAGGCGAAGCTCAAGGGCGAGTAATCGGGTTTAAGTCGCGCATCCCGGACGCAGAATGGT
>CAIUKQ010000310.1 GCA_903899705.1 uncultured beta proteobacterium | reverse complement strand
TGCAGCAGGGCCTCGCACTGGAGCATGCGGTGGCGGAAGCGTCTTCGATGAACGCGTCCCAGCTTGAGCGGGCACTGGCGCAATCACCCTGGCGCGACAACCGTTTCTACCTGGGAGCCATCGTGCAGAACAAGGCGGCCGGCGAAGCGATGCTGGACCGCATCGCCGCGCTTCCCGATCCCGAATTGTATGAACCGCTGGGCTCGCTGTGGGATGTAAAAGGCGAGAATCGCAAGGGCCTGGCCGTGATGCGATTGATTGCGTACAACCCGGATGTGGGCGCCGCGACCCTGCAACGCCTGGCCGAGGGCCCGCACGGCGACAAGGTGCTGCACGACGTATTGCGCAACCCCAAAACACCCTTCAAATTACTTCAGCGCCATTTCGATTCCACCGACTACCTGGTTGAATGGGCGCTGGCACTCAACCCGGTCACGCCACCTGCGGTACTTGAGCGCCTGTCGCACAGCAACAACCGGTATACGCGCTTGAACCTGACTTACAACGAAGCTACGCCTGTGCCCATTCTCGAGAAGCTCCGGCAGGATCCTGATGAAGTCCTTGCCACTCAGGCCGCACAGGCGGTCGAGCGTTACGAGAAGCGCCGGCAGAAGGGCGGCCTCAAATCAGATCTCCCGATCGCCCCTCAGTAGCGAGCGTTGATCCACTTCGACGCGTAGTCGAACAGGTTGCGGATGGTGTTGGAATACTGGCCCGGCGTCTTCTCGCAGGCCCGGCAGGGCGTGAAGGGGTGCAGCGCGCCTTCGATGACCGCGAAATCCTTGTCCCTGCTTTTGGCCAGGTCGTAGGTCATCTCACTGTCGCGGATGAAATTGGCCGCGCCCATGGCCAGGTAAAGCTCGGGAACGGTGATTGACTGGACTGCGCAGACCGTCGAATTGTTGCTCGAACAATGGTCGATGCCATCGAGCGAATTGGTCGAGCGCACCGCGTTCGACGACAGGAACGACACCACGCTGTAGACCTTGGTGCCCACATCGAAGGACTGATTGCTCTCGCGCTGGCTTGGATCCGGCACCGCGACGCTGCGGATGATTTCGGTGGAGATGGAAGCATCGTTCCGGATGAGTTTCTGCGGGCGAGTGGTGGCCATGATGGACTCGATGGAGGGCTGCAGCACATGCAGCGAGGCCACCCCACCCGGCCCCCCGACCGGATTGCCGCCGCGGGCAATGACCACGATGTCGTTGTCCCGGTAGTGGTGCTCGCCCTTTTTCATCTTCTCGCGCAAGGTCAGGGCGCGATCGATGATGCGGTTCATGCGTGCCGATTGGCCCGCGAAATAGCGCTTCTGAAATTCTTCCGAATAATGCGATTCTCCCTTCGGGTTGTAGCCGTTCTTGACGTCAAACGGGTCAAGACTTGGATCAACCTTGCCGGGATCGTTTTCGTCGATGATCGCGGGATTGAAACCACGCAGAATGGTCATCGGAAAACCCGGATGCGCATCGGCAAACACAATGCCATCGGCGCGCGGAAGGCCGGCAAGGTCATCGGCACAGGTGGTGAGGCGTTTGGGATCCTGGCAGAACACCACGCCGTTTTCCGCCACCGCCTGGTAAAACGACATGGTGGGTGCGCCGCCGCTGTGGCCGAAGAGCACCACTTTGGTGATTCCAGGCTGGCGTTTCAGGTACTCAACGCCCGCCTTCACATCCAGCGCGATCTGCTCCCAGACGACGCGCACTTCGTTGTTGTCGAACCGTGAATTCATGCAAAGCACGGTGAACCCGCGTTTCGAGAATTCGGTGCACGCCACGTGGGAAAGGTAGTTGGCGACCCTGTGCATCACGATGATGCCCACATGCGGCGCGGGGCCGGCATCCGGTTTGTACAGTACCGCCTTGGCCTGCCCGAGCGGCACATAGAGCGGGTTGCTTTGCGCGAATGCCGCGCCCGACAATGCCACGGCCACCATGAGCCCTGCCAACCATGATTTCATTTTCATTGCTCCTCCCCGATTGAGAGGGATAATAGTCCCGCATCGGTCACCGGGTGGGTGGCCTCAACGGAATTCCGCGTTACATGCCGTTCAACTCTGCCGATTCGAAGGAGAAACCCTTGCGCACCTTGCATCCGATGAAATCCATCCTGCTGGTGCTGGCCCTCGCCTGCCTGCCCGCCACGGGATTCAGTCAGGCCTATCCGTCCAAACCGGTGCGGGTGATCGTGCCGTTTCCACCGGCAGGCGCCACGGATCTGGTGGCCCGCATCGTGGCGGACCACCTCTCCAAAACCTGGGGCCAGGCGGTGGTGGTGGAGAACCGCAGCGGTGCCAGCGGCATGCTCGGCACGGAAGTCGCCGCCAAGTCGGCCTCGGATGGCTACACGATTCTTCTGGGGACCCTGGCCACAAACGTGATGGCCTATTTGCTGTATTCAAAGGTTCCGTATGCGCAGGATGCCTTCGCGCCGGTCATCCTCCTCACCACCACACCGAACATGCTGCTCGCCAACTCGAATGTCCCGGTATCCACGTTGTCCGAACTCGTTGCCTATGCCAAAGCGCGCCCCGGAAAGCTGAGCTATGCCTCCGCCGGCATCGGGCTCTCAAGCCATGTAGGCACGGAACTGTTTGCCCAATCCGCCGGCCTGCAGCTCCTGCATGTGCCCTATCGCGGCAGCGCGCCCTCGGGTCAGGCGTTCGCGGCCGGGCAGGTGGATCTGGTGTTGGGTCTGGTGACCGAATCGCTGCAGGCCATGCAGACGGCAGGCGTAAAGCCGATTGCGATTGCGGCGGCAAAGCGGGCGAAATCGTTTCCGAACGTGCCCACATTCCCGGAACTGGGATATGACAACGTCCAGGTGTATGCATTGAACGGCCTGATGGTCCCCGGCGGCACGCCGCGGGACATCATCGAGCGGATTCATCGTGATTCCAATGCAGCGCTCAACACGCCTGCGAACCGCGAACGCATCGACAAGCTCGGGCTTGATATCGTCGGTGGGTCGCCGGAGGAATTCGGCGAGCACTTGAAGCGCGAGCGTGACCGTTGGACGCCGGTGATCAAACGCGCCAACATCCGCGCCGACTGACGCTGCAAGGCACCGATGCCAGCCGTTGCAAGGAGTTTCCAATGACAAACCGCATTGCGCTGGTCACCGGCGGTGCCGGCGGTATCGGTGCCGCCACCTGCCGCGCCCTGGCGGAGAACGACCTGCGGGTGGCCGTGGCGGATATCGACCTCGCCCGCGCACAGGCCACCATGGCGGAACTCCCGGGAAAAGGCCATATCGCATTGGCGCTGGACGTGCTCCGCGAGGAATCGGTTGCCGCCGCATTCGCCCGGACCGAGGCCTCACTCGGCGCAATCTCGGTGCTGGTCTGCGTTGCGGGCGGCTCGCTCATCACTGATGACTACCGTCCGAAGATCGCCGACATGACGCTCGACTTCTGGTCGCGCACCGAGGCAGTCAATTCGCGCGGCACATTTCTTTGCGTGCGCGAGTTCCTGCGCCTGCGAACCCAAAGCCCGATGGCCGACGCACGCATCATTGCGCTGGCGTCACTGGCAGGCCAGACCGGCGGCAGCAGCCAGACCGATGCGGCCTATGGCGCCTCGAAAGCCGCCATCATGTCGCTGATGCGGAACGCCGCCGTACAGGGCGCGCCGCTGGGCATCACCGCAAACGCCATTGCGCCCGGGCTCATCGACACCGAGAAGGTACGCATGGCCGTGACGCCCGAACAGCGCGAAGCCACCGCCGCACAGACGCCGCTGAAGCGCCTCGGCCTCGCGAGCGAAGTGGCTGACGTGATCGCCTTTCTCGCCTCTCCAAAATCGGGTTTCGTCACCGGCCAGACGGTCAACGTCAACGGCGGAAGATTCATGATTTAACAGTAAAATCAATTAGTTATGGAATCGTCAATGCCCATCCACAACACCACCCAACCCGACATCAGCAATCAGGACCACCACTTCAAGACGCCCTATGAAGTGCGTCTTGCCTGCCGTGAAAACCGCCTGAACGGAGTCGCCTCGCACGCACTGCCGGGCTTCCTGTGCGTCAACGTCATCATCCTCGAACGTGACTACGCCGACGAATTCGCCGACTTCTGCAACGCCAATCCCAAACCCTGCCCCATCATCCAGCGCCTTGAGCCGGGCCAGACCGACTGCCCGAAATATGCGAAGGATCTGGACATCCGCACCGACCTCGGTTCCTACGACATCGTGCGCCATGGCGCAATCGAACAGCGTAACGACATCGTCGATCTCTTCAACGAGCGCATGGTCACCTTCCTCATCGGTTCCAGCACGTCATTTGAAGGCCTGCTGCCGATGAAGGGATTCAACCCGCGTTTCATCGGCACCGTTCAGCAATCCAGCGTCAAATGCAAACCCGTCGGGCAATACCACGGCAAGATGGCCGTGACCGTGCGCGCTTTCGAACCTGAAATGACCGACAAGGTTTGGGAATACACCAGCCATCTGCCGCTGGTGCATGGCGCCCCCGTCGGCAAGAACAACTGGGAGGAACTGGGCATCGAGAAAGACGTTGATTGGTGGGGCAAGCGCATCACGGGAATACCCGAGGGAACCGACCGCCTCTACTGGGGCTGCGGCGTGACACCGCTGCAGGTGGCGCTCGAGGCGAAGCTGCCCTTCATGATCTCCTACACGCCAAGGCACGCCATGATTACCGACGTGCGCACCGAGAGCCTGTACGACGTCACCCGCGGCTAGCCCGAAAGCACACCATGACTTTTCGCGTCACCGGCACCAACCACACCAGCTTCACCGTCTCCAACCTCGATCGGACCATCGCCTTCTTCCGCGACTGCCTGGGCTTCGAAGTCACCTCGAAAGCACCGCGCGAAGCCCCTCTCACCGAACGCGTCACCGGCATACCGGGCGCGAAGATCACCGTCGCCTATGTCCGCGGCCCGGGACACAGCTTGGAACTGATCGAATTCCATGGGCCCACGTCAAAGGGAAAAGTCGAAGCCCGCGCCTGCGATACCGGCGCGTTCCACGTGGCCTACAACGTCGATGACCTCGATGGCGCTCTGGCGGCCGTGAAGGAATACGGGGTGCTGCAGGTGGCCGCGCCCATCACCGTGGATGGGGGGCCTAACAAGGGTGCGAGGATTGCGTTCGTTCGTGATGCGGACGGGATCATGCTGGAGCTGATACAGGCTCCCGCCGCAGCCTGACCCGCTTTCCGCGACAAAGGAAGAACTAGGGAAACGCTGATCAAGTCGGTTATCAACTCCACACGAATCAGCGTTTCCCTCTGGAATGGGGGAGTTACGAGGGGGCGTAGGCCGAATGGTACTTACTTAAGGATAAGCCCCTGAAGTGTCGTGTAAAAAGGCCGGCTCGATGCGTG
>CAIUKQ010000309.1 GCA_903899705.1 uncultured beta proteobacterium | reverse complement strand
CGGGTATGATTTGAACAACATCATTCGCTAAATGAGCCAATAAATAACCCGACTGCAACGTGGACGCTGCTATTCGCCTTTGACTCCGGCGGCGTGCACCACTTTCGCATAAACATCCAGTGATTGCCTGACCAGTTCACCGAATTCCTCCGGTGTTCCGTCCATAACTGAAAACGTTGCCTCTTCGATCCTGGCTTTCATATCGCGATGTCCAAGAAGCTTGAGAATTTCTCCATTGAGTTGCGCAACAATCGGCCTTGAATGACGGTATTCAATGCGACGCCCCGCTCACTGATACGGACGCACCTGGTCGTGGAACATCCTCATTATCAGTTCGGAATCCCGGTTGGAAGCGTGTTTGTCGTGCACATCCCGGTCCGGCAGTGCGTAGCCGTGCTCGGCGCCCTTGTGCACCTCGTAGAAGAAATGCATCTTGCGGCCCTTCAGGGCCTCCTCGAGCGCCTTGATGACTCCCGGCTGGGTGAACTTGTCGCGCTCGGCATGGCCGCAATACAACTCGCCCTCGGCAGCCATCGCGAGGCGATGCGGGGAGTCGGGCTTGTCGGTGACAATCTCAACGCCGTGCAGGCAGGCATTTGCCCTGAATCGCCCCGGAAATTTTCCGGCAATACACAGGACATGCCGCCCGCCCATGCAGTCACCAATGGACCCAACCGGCCCTTGCCGGATGGATTTGTCGCCGTTCGTGAAGGCGAGCAATTCGGCGGTGTCCTCGATCACCATGGCGTCGCTCAGCTTGCGCATGGGCCCCAGCACAAACTCCTGTTTCTCCGGGGCCAGATTGGCGAACGACAACATCTGCCCCTGCTCGTTTTTGAAGGAATTGCGGACCTTGCCCCAGCGGTAAGCTAGATCGTCAGGCGCGTCCCCAGTTCGATGACGCGCTCGGGCGCCAGCTGGTAGTACTCGGCGGCCGCGGGACTGTTTCGCTGCATGAAACGGAACAGTTCGCGGCGCCAGGAGAACAGCGTGCGTCGCGCCGCAGGCGCAATCGTTGTCCTTCCCAGGAAATACGTGGTGTCCATCGGCTCGATGGGAACCGCATGCCGTTCGAGCAATTTGAGCCCATTGGGAACGTCCGGTTCTTCCATGAATCCATAACGGATGGTGATCTGGTAGACGCGATGGGGGTCGATGATTTGCACCTCGATGCGATCCTTGTCCTCCAGCCGAGGAACATCGGCATCGGCGATATGCAGGAGTATCACGCGCTCATGCAGTATCTTGTTGTGCTTGAGGTTGTGCAGCAGCGTGGTCGGGATGGCCTCCGGATCCGGGGAGAGGTAGACGGCGGTTCCGGGCACCCGCGGAATTTCCGGCCCAAACAAGGTCATGTACTGGTCTATGGTCAGTCGATTGTTGCGTTCCGCCGCCTGGAGCACCATCCCCGCGCGTTTCCAGGTGCTCAGAGCGGTAAAGACAATCAATCCGCAGGTGACCGGAAACCAGCCACCCTCCATGAACTTGGTGGAGTTTGCAGCGAAAAAGGTGAGCTCCAGCATGCCAAGCGCCGCAAGCCCGGTCAGCCAGGGCAATTTTCCGCTGCTCTTCGTGGACCAGATGACGATGGCGACAAGAACGGTGTCGAGCAGCATGGTTCCCGCAACCGCAATGCCGTAAGCCGAAGCAATGGCCGAAGAATTTCTGAAGATAAACACCACGCCAAGGACAATGATCAGCATGGCCCAGTTCAGCTGCGCAATATAGATCTGCCCTTCCTCGGACTCGGACGTATGGCGCGTAGGCAGGCGCGGCAGAAAGCCCAGTCGCGTGGCCTGCCGTGCAACCGAGAATGCGCCTGATATGGTGGCCTGCGAGGCAATCACGGTCGCCATCGTCGACAGAATCACCATGGGCCAAAGCAGATCGTCCGGCGCCAGCAGATAAAACGGATTGCGGATGGCCTCCGGGTCTCGCAGCACCAGCGCGCCCTGCCCCAGATAATTGAGCGTCAGGGCGGGAAAAACCAGACTGAACCAGGCAATGCGTATCGGCCGTTTGCCGAAATGGCCCATGTCCGCGTACAGCGCTTCACCGCCCGTCAGGGCAAGGAAGACCGCGCCAAGAATGACGAACGACAATCCGGGATACTGGACAACGAAGAAAAATGCGTGGCTTGGATCCAGCGCGCCCAGCACCTCCGGAGTCTTGGCAATCGACAAGGCACCCAGCAGCCCCAGCATGCAGAACCAGACCGCCATGACCGGTCCGAACACCTTGCCCACGGCCCCCGTTCCTCGGCTCTGAATCCAGAAGAGGCAGGTGATCACGACCACCGTCACCGGAATCACCCATTGCTCCAGAGCGGGGGTTGCCACCGACACCCCTTCGACGGCGGACAGCACCGATATCGCCGGTGTAATAACGGCATCTCCGAAAAACAGCGAAGCCCCGAAAATCCCGCAGATCGAGGCAAACCAGGCGAGGCGAACGTTTTTACGGGTCAGCCGGGTGGACAGCGCAAGCAGGGCGAGGATGCCGCCCTCGCCCTCATTGTCGAAGCGCAGCATCACGATCACGTATTTCACGGAGACCAGCACCATGATGGACCAGAACATCATGGAAAGAATGGCCAGAACATTGGCCTCATTCATTGGCAGGCCTCCGGCGCGGCCAAACGCTTCCTTGAACGCGTACAGCGGGCTGGTGCCAATGTCTCCATAGACCACACCCAGCGCCGACAATGTCAGCAATGAGAGGGCGGATTTGGCGCTATGTGGGCTGGTGGGCGGCGATACCTGGGACATACCTGCGGTCCAGGGCGGCGAAGAAGGGCACTATACGCCGGATGATATTGCGTCGCAACAAAAAAGGAATGCCATTTTTTATATTAATAATCAATATGTTATTGATTATTATTTGATGTTGGAACGGATCAGAGAACGGCAATGATCCCACCCGGTCGGCGAAACCCGGACGCAGACCGATACACGGCATCCCGTGGCAAAGGGATCACTCGATCGTGACATTCAGGCGTTTGATCAATTCCGAGTATTTCTGCATCTCGGATGCCAGAAAAGCCGCAAACGCCTCCGGTGTCGCCGGCGCAGCCGTAAAGCCCCGCGCCATGAAAGCCTTCCTCACTTCGTCGGTATTCAGGGCCTGATTCACCACGGTA
Source organism: uncultured beta proteobacterium (assembly GCA_903899705.1). GTDB lineage: Bacteria > Pseudomonadota > Gammaproteobacteria > Burkholderiales > SG8-39 > 2-02-FULL-62-17. The sequence continues at coordinate 68,804 of CAIUKQ010000309.1, read as the reverse complement.
TTGATTCTTGCAACGACCTCCCGGGGCGTTCCTGCCGGGGTCAGCAACCCCTGCCCGCTGGTGACATCAACCCCGCTGATCCCGGTCTCGGCAAGCGTCGGAATGCCGGGTGCAAGCATCGAGCGCTGTGTCGTGGTCAGCGCCAGCGCGATCAGCTTTCCCGCCTGCACCTGATTCATCGCGGATAAATCCAAAATCGCGGTATCCACCTCACCTGCGAGCACTGCCTGCATCGCCGGCGCACTGCCCTTGTAAGGCACATGGATGAAGTTCGCGCCGGTCGCACGTATCAGTATCTCAGTTGCTAGATGGGGCCCCGCCCCGGTTCCCGAGGAACCATAGGTCAGGCCCTTGGAATTTGCGCGCGACAGTTCGACCAGTTCCCGCGGTGAACGCACCTTGCTGGAACTGCCGACCACCAGAATGAAAGGCGCTTCCGACATCTGCGCGGTTGCCACGAAACTCTTGATCGCGTCATAGGGCAGATTCTTGTAGAGAATGCCCGAGACAATGTGGCCGGTGAGCCCCGCCATCAGCATGCTGTAGCCGTCCGGTGGAGAGGACGCCACTGAAGCCGCGCCAATGGTGGTTCCCGCACCCAGCCTGTTTTCGACTATGACCGGTTGTTTCAGTCCGTCAGCCAGTTTGGCGGCGATGATGCGTCCTGCCGCGTCGGCGGCTCCACCGGCGGCATAGAGGATGACCATGCGCATCGGCTTGACGGGATAGGCTTGGGATATGGCCAGCGTCGGCCCAAGCAAAAGAAAAACCGACAAGCAATGCCGGATGTCGCGGGCGCGATTCATGGCGTTTCCCTTTTCGGGCCGTCGTTCTGTCCTACCGTCACGGACGTGCCGGTCGTGCTACTCCTCAGGCGCCCGGTTTCATCACGATCCAGAGTGCCATCAGAATTGAGCACGACGAGATAAGCCTCGCGCGCCATCTTCTCCGAGACATAACCCTGACGCACGTCATGGGCCACGCGCTGCGGGTCCCGCTCCTGCGGCGGACCAAAACCGCCGCCCCCGCCGGACATCAGGGTGTAGACATCCCCCTCTTTGAAGCGGCGAAACATTTTCCCGTTGGGGAAATCGGTCAATTCCCTGCCGTCAATATTCAGCCGGTACCCGTTGCCCGCGCCTTCCATGCCGCCGGCGAGCCCCCAGGGACGGCAATGCACCCGCTCCATCTGGGTGTTCAGTGCAAGTGGCGTGCGAACCCGCACCGACCGCTCGGCACCCAGGCCGCCCCTGAACCGGCCCGGGCCGCCGGAGTCCTGCCGCAAGGCATGACGCTCGATGAGGATCGGGTACTTGTTTTCAGACTGCTCGCAAGGCGCATTGTGCGTGTCGCCGTCGTTCAGGCAAACCGTGGCGCACATGCCGTCTTCGTTGTACTTGGCCCCCCAACCGCCGCCCATCGGCCCCAGCGAACCGACGAAGAGCCTTCCCGTTTGGGGCAGGATGCCGCTCATGTGTCCGGACACCAGATCCGCAAAATGGCCCGCAATGGTCTGGCGCGGCAATGCCTTCTCCATGGCTTTGAAAATCGTATCGACCACGGTCATGGGTACGGTCATCCACACGCGCATGGCCGCGGGACGCACGGCAGTGACGACGCTGGCATTTCCGAGGATTACCTTGACAGGACGGAGGCTGCCTTCATTCACCGGATAATCCTGCGGCGAGGTCAGGCATTTATAGGCCACCTGCGCACAGCCATAACCCGTGCTGGGGCCCGAATTGTAGAAACCCCGCACCTGCGGGCCGATCTGGGAAAGGTCCACGGTCATTTCATCGCCCTGCTTTATGACCCGCACACGGATGGGCACGCGCTTGCCGGTTTCGACGCCGTCATCGTCCATGTACGACTCCGCTTCATAGATGCCGTCCGGTATCGCGCGGGTCCGGGCCCGAGCCATGGCTTCGCTGCCGTCCATGATGTTGCGGATGGCATCGAGCACCGGTTCGCGCCCGTAGCGATCCAGCAATTCCATGAAGCGACGCTCGCCCGATTTCACCGCGGTGATTTGCGCGCGCAGATCGCCCATGGCTTTCTCGGGAATGCGCACGTTCATCTTGATGACGGCGATCAGGTCCTGGTTGATAACCCCCTGCTTCTGATACTTCATGATCGGAATCTGCAGGCCTTCCGAATAGATGTCGGTGGTCACGCCACCGAGCACGCCACCGACCTCGGCCCAGTGCGCCATGCAGCACACGAAGGCGCACAGCTTGCCGCCGTGAAAGATCGGTTTGGCAAAGGTGAAGTGGTAAAGATGGCTGCCCGTCGTATAGGCGTCATTGGTGACCAGGATGTCATCCGGGTCGATGCCGATGCCCGGTCCCAGCTTTGCAAAATGCTCGCGAAATGCCTTGATGGTGTTGGACATGCCACGGATGAATGAGGGCAGTCCCAGACCTATCGATACCGTCTCGCCTTCCGCGGTGAAAAGCCCCGTGGTGAAATCCAGGGCTTCATAGATGATGGGGTTGTAGGCCGTTCGGGTGAGGTTGATTTTCATCTCCTCGGTCACCGCCATCACGCCATTGCGGATGATCTCGGTAAGAATCGCATCGGCCGAACCGGTTCGCATTTTGCTTTTCGCGCGCTTTTTCATTCCGGCCGGCCGGATACGATTCCGTACAACAACTTTCCTGGTTCCCATCATTCACTCCCCTGCCAGAACAGGCGTTCACCGCCTGACAATTCACAACAGGCGATGATAGTTCGCCCGCATCCAGATGCCCAGCAGTGCGAAGCACACACCGAAGGCCGCGATCATCGGCGTGAATCCGAACGCCGTGATCCCCGCCCCCATGGCAAACACGCCAAGGCCCTGCCCGCTCGTCCACGTGATGCCAAACAGCGCCAGTCCGACACCGCGCGACTGCGGTGCGGCCTCGGTGCCGCGCAACTGCAGGATGTTGTGCATCATGTAGAAGCCGAATCCCACACCCAGCATGCAAAGCGCCGACAACTGCCACACGGTCGACAACGCCACCACCACGTACATCGATCCGCACAGCAATCCCCCGAGCAATGCCTGCAGGGCCGGATTGTTCCAGCGCACAAACCATCGTATGGACATGTTGAAAATGAGCCCGCCCAGACCGAATCCGGCCAGCGCCACGCCGATCAAGGTCAGGGGCAGATCGAACCGGTCCTTCAGCATCGGCCCGACAAATGCGAAGCAGCCGAAAAAGAAAAACGCCTCCACCATCGCCGCCATCGAGACATGCCTGGCCGCCGAAATTTTCCACACTTCGGCATATCGCGAGATCGGATTGATGCTGCCCTTCGAACGGCGTTCGCCGCGCCATTCTGTTCGCGTGATGGCGAAAAACGCGCAGGCAATCAGGCCATAGGAGATGCCGTGAAACACAAAGGTTGCACGCCAACCCCAGGCGTCGGCCACCAGGCCCGCAACCATCGGGCCGAATGCGTGGCCCAGCACATTGCCGATCACGTACTGCGCAATGACGGTCTGCCTCCGCTCAACCGTAACGGTGTCGCCGATGTAGGCCATGCCCAGCACAAACGAGGCGGAGGTCGCAAGGCCCGCGGCCGCGCGCCATACTCCAAGCGGGATGAGATCACTGGCGGTGGCGCAGCCGAGCAGCATCAGCGACGAGAGCGCAAGGGTGATGGTGGTGACCAGCAGTTTGCCGTAGCGGTCACCCAAAGGCCCGCAGATGAACTGACCCACCCCGTACGAAAGCGCAAACACGGTGATGACATGGGCCATCACCGGCACGGTTACCGCGAACTCCCCTGCGAGCATAGGCAGCATGGGCTCGACCGCGCGAGTCGCCATGCCGGTTGCAGCGCCGGTCACCGAGAGCAGCAGGAGGGTGCGATTCATGAAATTCCGAAAGAGGGCGCGAGCCGCAGCGACGATGCGGCGCAAAAGTGGCGAATTATAGGCGGCAGGCCCACGGGCGGACGCCCGCGCAACCGGTATGCTTCGCATGCCGCCCTTACACCGACATGATCCACGTTCCAAACCCTTGAATTCCGTATCCCCCATCGAACCCGCGCCACTGGCCATTGACGCCGCCGGTGTCCCCTATTCAACGCGTTACGGCGACATCTATCACAGCGCCGATTCGGGTCCGGGACAGGCACGCCATGTCTTCCTGGGCGGCAATCACCTGCCCGGCAGGTGGAACGGCCTGAACGACTTCACGATCCTTGAAACCGGTTTCGGACTGGGTTTGAATTTCCTCGCCACCTGGCAGGCGTGGCGGGACGATCCCGATCGCAGCGCCCGGCTGAATTACGTTTCGGTGGAAAAGCATCCCTTCACGACGGAGTCGCTTTCGAGCCTTCACGGGCGATACGGGGAGTTTGCGCCCTTGTCCGCGGAACTGCGCGAAAAATGGCCGGTTCTGGTGGCCGGCATCCACCGTATTTCGCTGGCAGACGGCCGTGTCCTTTTGACCCTGGCCTTCGGGGATGCGAACGAAATTCTGCCGAAACTCGCCGTACAACCGGATGCCATATACCTCGATGGTTTCTCGCCGGCCTCCAATCCCGGCATGTGGACACCGACGCTCATCAAGGCCATTGCCCGCAAGGCGCGAACCGGCACAACACTGGCCACCTATACCAGTGCCGCCGCGGTGCGGCGCGCCCTCGAATCGGAAGGATTCCTCTGCGACAAACGTCCAGGTTTTGGCCACAAGCGCGAGATGATCGGCGCCCGCTTTGCGCCGCGCTGGCGCCGGCAGGGTTCGGCATACGCCGGTGCGCCGGCTGGTGACAAACATGCGCTGGTGGTCGGCGCCGGCCTTGCAGGTGCCGCCATCTGCGAACGCCTCGCATCGCGCGGCTGGCGGCTGACACTGATTGAAGCGTCGCCGGCACCTGCGATGGGCGCCTCGGGACTCAGTGCGGGAATCTTTCATCCACATGTGTCACCGGATGATTGTGTGTTGTCGCGCCTTTCGCGCAATGCGTATCTAATGGGAATGTCACGCTGGACCTCGCTGGGAAAATCCGGCCACCGCATCGAGTGGTCGCGCTGTGGCGTGCTGCAGCTGCCGCACCGGATCAGCGAGGAAGAGGCCATGGTCCGCACACTGGCCTCGCTGGCGTATCCCGTTGGGTATGCGCGCACTGTCGATGCCGCGGAAGCCGGCGTCATGGCGAAGTGCCGGGTTGCATCCGGCGGCTGGTGGTTCGAAGGCGCCGGATGGTTGCGCGCATCGAGCCTCGTCCGCGCCGAACTCGACAAGGCAGAACGCCAACTCACTATGCAATTCGGCAATCCCGTTCGACGGCTGGAGCGCCGCGGCAATGATTGGCACGCACTCGCGCAGGATGGCAGCCTTATTGCAAAAGCGCCGGTGGCCATCCTGGCCAATGCGGCTGACATGCAGGATCTCGTCGATGTCGGCACGCCGCTGCGGCGCATCCGGGGGCAGGTCAGTCTCGTGCCGCAACGTGGCGGCCACGTCCCCTCCATCGTTGTCACCGGCATGGGCTACGTCATCCCGCCAAGGGAGGGAATGATGCTGACCGGCAGTACCTATGAACCCGAAAACCAGCCTCTCCTGCCGCCGGACGATGCGAATTCTGCAAATCTTGTCCGGCTCCAGCATCTGCTGCCGGACTTTGAATGTCCGTCATCGCCTGACGCACTGTGCGGCGAATCGGCCTTTCGAGCCGTGGCACGCGACCGGATGCCCCTGGTGGGCAGGGTGCCCGATCTCGAGGCTGCGAAAAACAACCGGATTACCCTCACCGGCGCCCAACTCGCCGACATGCCGCATTTGCCTGACCTTTATTGCGCGACCGGATTCGGTTCACGAGGCATCATCTGGTCAGCGATGGCGGGTGAATTACTTGCGAGCCTGCTGGAGCGGGAGCCGCTGCCGATGGAAAGCGATCTCGCCGCCGCCATCGACCCGGGCCGGTTTGCCCTACGCAACCTGAGGCATGGGCTGTTGTGACTGAAACGCGGCAAACCCACGCTCGCCATCACGTAAAATGCGCGCTTCTCTGAAAGCCACACCATGATCCGTCTGGAAAATTCGTAATGATCCGAACCCGATTCGCCCCCAGCCCCACCGGTTACCTGCATCTTGGCGGCGCGCGCACGGCGCTCTATAGCTGGGCCTACGCGAGGAAGCACGGCGGGAAATTCATCCTTCGCATCGAGGACACGGATCTTGAGCGCTCAACAGAAGCCTCGGTGCAGGCCATCCTCGATGGCATGAAGTGGCTGGGGCTCGATTGCGACGAGGGCCCCTTCTACCAGATGAAGCGTCTCGAGCGTTATCGCGAGGTCGCCGACCAGCTGATCCGCGACGGGCACGCCTATCCCTGCTATGCGACGCGCGAGGAACTGGATGCCATGCGCGAGGCGCAGCGCGCACGCGGCGAGAAGCCGCGCTATGACGGCCGCTGGCGTCCGGAAAACGTGAAGGCGAATGGCCTGACACCGCCGCCGGGCGCACAGCCGGTGCTCCGCTTTCGCAATCCCGACTCGGGCGAGGTGACGTTCAACGACCTGATCAAGGGTCCCATCACGGTGTCCAACACGGAACTGGATGACCTGGTGATCCTGCGCGCCGACGGTGTGCCCACCTACAATTTCGGAGTGGTTGTCGACGATCTCGACATGTCCATCACCGATGTCATCCGCGGCGATGATCATGTCAACAACACGCCCCGCCAGGTCAACATCATCATGGCACTGGGTGCGCAATTGCCCCGCTTTGCCCATGTGCCGATGATCCTGGGTGCGGATGGCGAACGCCTGTCAAAGCGTCATGGTGCCGTCAGCGTGATGCAATATCCAGAAGAAGGACTCCTGCCCGATGCCATGGTGAATTACCTGGCGCGCCTGGGTTGGTCGCACGGCGACGCGGAACTGTTTTCACGCGAACAGCTGGTTGAATGGTTCGACCTGAAGCACGTCAGCCGCTCACCCGCGCAATTCGATCCTGCAAAACTGCGCTGGATGAACCACCAGTACCTGAAGGTCGCGGACAACGCCACCCTCGCAGGACTGGTCGCGCCGCGCATCGAGCGCGAAGGCGGGACTCTCGCCGGCGGCCCGCCACTGGATGCGGTGGTCGGACTGCTGAAGGATCGGGCCGAATCGGTGAATCTGCTCGCGGACTCGGCCATGATGTTCTATCGGGAACTGCACGCGGATGCCGCGCTCATTGCGCAGCACCTGACCGACGCGTCACGACCCGCCCTGCGCGATCTTGAATCGTCGCTGGCCGCGCTCACCGAATGGAGCCACGACCCCATCAACGCCGCCATTCAGGAAGTCATGAAGCGCCACAAACTGAAGATGCCCGCCCTGGCCATGCCAGTGCGCGTCGCCGTCTTCGGCTTGGCTCAGACTCCATCCCTGGCGCATGTCCTAGCATTGGCCGGACGCAAACGCGTACTGGCGAGACTGCAGCAACATTCGGGAACCTGATTCCCCTCTCGGGGCGATGGGGGTAACGGGGGAAGCGGGGACTCCCTCTTCCCCCGTTCTGAAGTTTTCCTGCCGCAGGCATTAAGAAGGCGACTTTGTTGCCTTCTTAATGCCCCGGGGTAACGATAACAACGTGATCCCGGCTCAAGTTCAAGAACGGCACGTTCAACACAATCCGGCCTTCTGATTCGCGCACTTCAGCATCCGTGAGCGCGATGAAGTCCTTGGCTTCGTTGATGTAGTCGGTCACGCGGGCCCCGGGAACCAGATCGATGAATCCCTTGATCCGATAGGTTGGCGTGAGTATGGTGACCTTGGTGCGGGTTTCAATATCGTCGGCCATGCCGTTGCTCCTGTAAGACCTTCTGCGGTGATGTTACCTTAAAGCCAATGGCAAGCTTGGTCGCCGCCCCCTTCCTCAATAGTGATTGGGGACATGTTCACCTCGGTGGATCAGGTCTTCCCGGCATGCAGCCAGCAAGAGACTCTTCGGGTCGCCGACAGGGCTGTCACCCCGGGATACTGCGTACGGCACTCCGGCATCACGTCCCGGCAGCGCGGATGGAAATGACATCCTGAAGGCGGGTTCACCGGCGAAGGCAGTTCACCTTCGAGCTTGATCACGGCACGCGCCGCGCCCGCGTCGATACGTGGCACCGCGGACAGCAAGGCCTGCGTATAAGGGTGTTTCGGCGAACCCAGCACTTCATCGGCCGTCCCGCGTTCGACGATGCGTCCGAGATACATCACGGCCACTTCATGCGCGAGGTATTCAACCACCGCAAGGTTGTGCGTGATGAAGAGATACGCAAGTCCCAGTTCACGCTGCAGGCGTGCCAACAGGTTGAGTATCTGGGCCTGCACCGACACGTCGAGGGCACTCGTAGGCTCGTCGCAGATGATCAGACGCGGCTCGACGGCAAGCGCCCGCGCGATGGCAATGCGCTGCCTCTGGCCGCCGGAAAATTCATGCGGATAACGTGCCAGGGCCGATTGCGGCAGGCCGACCTGATCGAGCAACTGGTTCAGGCGCTGACGGCGCGATTCCCCTCCCGCGCCCACGCCCAATGCGCTCATCCCTTCGAGCAGAATATCCTCCACCCGCAGGCGCGGATTGAGCGACGCGTAAGGGTCCTGGAAAATAATCTGGAATTCGCGGCGGCGCGTGCGCAGCGCTTCGCCACGAAGCTGCACAAGGTCGACGCCGTCGAAGAGCACCTCGCCCGATGTCGGGCGTATCAGTTGCAGAATCGCCTTGCCCACTGTGGTCTTGCCGCATCCCGATTCGCCCACCAGCGCGAGCGTCCTGCCCGACGCGACCTCCAGCGATACGCCGTCAACGGCCTTGACCTGCCCTACGGTTTTCTTGAACACGCCTTTGCGGATCGGGAAATGCACTTTGAGCTCGGTGACTTTCAGCAGCGCTTTGCCGTCTCCGGCGGCCAGTGGCGCCTTGGCCGCACCGGCAAAGGTTGCCCTGGGCGCGTCCATTCCCCGGGTCGCAATGCCTTTCTGCCGGTCTTCCACCCAGTGGCATCGAACCGCGTGTCCGTCGGGCAAACATGTCCAGCCGGGAGATTCGTCACGACAACGCGCATGGACAAAGTCACAGCGATCGGCGAACCGGCACCCGTGAAACGCCGTGTTGAGCGGCGGGACCTGGCCAGGAATAACCGCGAGTTCCTCGCCGCGCCGCCCCGCACCGGGAAGGGACGCGAACAGTTTTCTGGAATACGGGTGCTGCGGATCGGAAAAGAACGCATCGCGGCTCGCGACCTCGACCAGTTCGCCCGCATACATCACCGCCACCCGCTTCGCCATGCCCGACACGATGCCCAGATCATGCGTGATGAGCAGAATCGCCATACCGCGATCTGCCTGTAATTGTTTAAGTAAATCAAGCACTTGCGACTGAATGGTAACATCCAAGGCGGTGGTGGGTTCATCGGCCACAAGGATGTCGGGTTCGGCGGCCAGTGCCATGGCGATCATGGCCCGTTGCTTCAGGCCGCCGGAGAGCTGGAAGGGATATTCGCCCAGGCGCCTCGCTGCGTCGGGCACGCCTACAGCCTCGAGCAAGGATTGAGCTCTAGCACGTGACACCTCGCCGGCAAGGCCCAGGTGGCGCTCGAGGACTTCCTCGATCTGACGGCCCACGGTCATCACCGCGTTCAGGCTGGTGCCCGGTTCCTGAAAGATCATCGCAATCCGCCGTCCGCGCTGATCGCGCATTTCGGATTCCGGCAGTGCGAGCAGGTCCTTGCCGTCGATGCGAACGCTGCCACCGGCGATATGGCCCGCCTCGGGGAGGAGGCGCATGAGCGACAGCGCCGTCATCGATTTGCCGCAGCCCGATTCACCGACCAGCGCAAAGGTCTCACCCCGCTCGATATCCAGTGATATGCCGTCGACGGCGCGCGTCGGTGCGCCCGCCCCTTCAATCTCGGTGCGCAAATTGTCGATCTCGAGGAGCTTGTCCACGCCTATCCTTTCTGCATCGCCGGGCCCCTGACCCGAATCCTCGGATCGAAGGCGTCACGCACCGAATCCGCGAAAAGATTCGCGGCCAGCACCAGCACAAACATGAACACGAAGGCCGCCGCAAGAGACCACCACACCATGGGTTCGCGCCCCATCTCCAGCCGCGCCGCATTGATCATGGTGCCAAAGCTCGTCATGGATGGGTCCACGCCCACACCGACATAAGACAACACCGCTTCGGCCAGCACCAGTCCCGAAAAATCCAGCACCAGGGAAATCAGCACCACGTGCATGACATTGGGCAGAATGTGGCGCGAAATAATGCGGCTGTGGCCCACGCCAAAGGCCTGCGCCGCCTGCACGTACTCGAATTCGCGCAGCTTCAGCACTTCGCCGCGCAACAGCCGCGCGAGCCCCGTCCAGCTGGTGAGGCCAAGGATGATGCACAGGAACAGGAGGCGCAGGTCGGCGCGCTGCACCGAGGTGGGAAACAGGTCGGGGTGGGTATCAATGTAGACCTGCATGAGGAGCACTGACGCCGCGATCAGCAGGACGCCGGGAATGGAATTGAGCGTGGTATAGACATACTGGACCACATCGTCGACCCAGCCGCGAAAATACCCGGCGGTCACACCGGCCACGACGGCCAGCGGCAGCAGCACCAGCGTGGTCAGGGTGCCGATGACCAGGCCCGTGCGAATGCTTTTCAGGGCAAGGTACATCACGTCCTGACCCACCTTGTCCGTGCCAAGAACATGGTATCGGGTGCACAGGGTGATGACCGGCCCCCCAATGGCCAGCAACAACCCCAGCATGATCAGTACCGCACTCCAAGGCACGCGCGTTTCTCCCCGCCAGATCCGGCGCATGGTTTCGCTGGAGGATATGGCGCTTCCGCGTGCCAGCACGGCGGACAACAACGCGGCCAGCGCCAGCCAGAGTGCAAACGCCAGCGAAAATCCGCGAAGGGCGGTGACCAGAATATCCCGGTCCCGCTCCGACTCGAGGGCAAGATGCACCCCGCCGAATTGCAACCGCGGAAATTCCCGCACCTGCTTTCCCGGTGCGCCATCGGTACCGGGGATTTCGATGGTCTCTTTGGAATAGGCGCGGGTGTCGAACGGCGCCGAATAGGTGCGTTCCTGCCGCTCGCGCAAGGGTGACGCCAGCACATCCAGAAGAGAGAGCACCTCCACGGAATAGACCGTCGCCGCCTTCGGGTCTTTGGCTTCGAGCACCGGACGGTAGTGCACCGAATCCAGAAGTCCGACGACCAGATAGGCGAACAACACCACCAGCGCCGCCATGCCCGAAGGACTCTCGGTGACGCGCATCCACGTGGCGCGCATTTGCGGACGGCGGCTGACAAAATAGAAATAGCCGACGACGCCGGCCAGCAGCAGCAGGATCAAAGCATCGGTCAGAAGCAGCACCGGCATGGTCATTCCAGCCTTATCCGTGGGTCCACCAGGGTGTAGGAGATGTCGGTCAGCAGCAGTCCGGCGATGTACAGCACCGACCCCATGAACACCATCGCACGAACAATCGCAAAATCCTGCGCCTGAATGGCATCGATGGTGTAGCTGCCAAGACCCGGAATTCCGAAAAACGATTCGGATATCAGGCTGCCCATGAAGAGCGTGGGAATGACCACGACGACGCCCGTGAGGATGGGGATCATGGCGTTTTGCAACACATGGCGGAACATCACCACGTTCTCAGAGAGTCCCTTGGCGCGCGCGGTGCGCACGTAATCCTTGCCCATTTCCTCGAGAAAAAAACTGCGGTACCAGCGCGCCCCGCTGCCCACGCCGCCGATAACACCCACCGCCACCGGCAGCGCCAGGAATTTGAAGGCATCGAAGCCACCGGAGAATCCCGAAATCGGCACCAGATTCCACAGCTTCGATATCAGGTACTGCCCGCCGATGATGTAGAAAAGCCCCGAAATAGACATCATTGCCACGCACAGCACCACCCCCCAGAAATCGAGATAGGTGGCCCTGAAGAACGCCATCAGCAGCGCGATGGTCACATTGAACAGCAGCCCTATCAAAAAGGTCGGCAGGGCGAGCGCGAGACTGGGCCACATGCGGGTGGAGATTTCATGCCCGATGGAGCGACCGTCATCGGCGTTTCCAAAGTCAAATACAAACAGGCGCACCGATTTATCGAAGAAAATCGTGTCGGATATTTTGTCTGTGCCATTCGCCGCTGCGTTATACAAAAGCGGCTTGTCGTAGCCGTGCTCCCCCTTCCATTTCTCGATGGCCTCCGGCGTGACACGCTTGGCACCCAGTTGCATGCGCGCAATGTCCTCGGGCGTGTTGACCACGAAAAACAGGGCGAAGGTAATCAGGTTCACGCCGATCAGGATCGGTATGGCATAGAGCATCCGGCGGATGATGTAGGCGAGCATGCGCGTCTACCCCCCTCTTCCCGGGGGAACTGAATGCGCCACCACGCGGCCGGCACTTCGCTCGCGACGCCGGTAACTCAACCAGGCCGGCAGCGTTCCGACGGCCAGCAGGGCGATTAGCGCGATGACCGGCCAGAACACCGGATTATTCCACTCGGCACGTCGCCGCTCTCGCAGCGCCGAGTCCACTCGCAGGAATTTGAGTCCGTTTCGCGCCATGTTGTTGGGCTTGCCGTTTCTCATCCAGGCGTGCGACAGGCTGTAATCCTTGGGGTGATATCCCCACACCCACGGGGCGTCCTGTCGCGCGATCTTCACCATCTGGTCGATGAGGGCCTGGCGCTCTGGGCCGTTATCAATGTTCTTCATTTGCTCGAACAGTCGGTCGAATTCCGGATTGGCATAGTTCGCGGCATTCTCTCCCTGGGTTTTGGCGCGAGACTGGGGGCCGTTCAGCAGGAACATGAAATTTTCCGGATCCGGGTAATCCGCGTTCCATCCGAGGAAAAACATCTGGGTATTGCCCGCGCGGATCTTTTCCTGAAAACGGTTCCAGTCGGTGGAGCGGATCTCGAGCTGGATGTTGAGCTTGGCAAACTGCCGGCGATACCAGTCAAGGCGCGATTTGTCTCCCGGACCGCGTCCGGCTGTATCGAGATAGAGCACCAGCGGCTGGCCCGTTTTCTGGTCTCGGCCATCGGGGTAACCAGCCTCAGCGAGCAGTCGTTTCGCGGTGTCGATCGGCTTCCTTTGGGGTTTGCCGCCCACCCAGTCATACACCACCGGGTTGAATCCGTCCTGCCAGTCCCGGTACCCGTAGATGCCGGGCGGCAGCGGGCCCATGCCGGGTATGCCGCGACCATTGGCGAATATGGAAATGAACTCCTCCCAGTCGACCGCAATAGAGACGGCCTGCCGAAGCTTTCTGGAGCGCTCCGACAGGCTGCCCACGACCGGATCCAGAAAGTTGAACGCGAGGTAGAAGGTGCTGGCACCCACCGAGGTCTTGAGCTGGATGCCGCGCTCATCCATCTGCGGCGACAGGGCGGCATCGCCTTCAAGACCGATGCGCACCGCCTGGTCAAAGCTGTCGGAACTGATACCCGAATTGTCGTAATACCCCTGAAGAAACTTGTTCCAGTAGGGAATGCCTTCCTTTTCGCGGCTGAAGACTATGCGGTCGATAAAAGGGGCCAGCTTGCCGGCATCGGCCAGCAGACCCGCTTTTTCATCACCGTGTTCGCCTTCAGAGGGATACGGTTCCCCCCGAAAATTCGGATTTCGCTCCAGGGTCATGCGCGCGTTCGGATTGTTTTCGCTGAGCATGTAGGGCCCCGTTCCGACGGGGTACCAGTCCAGCGTGAGGTTGCGGCCTTCATTCATGCCGCGCTGCGCGTAGAACTTGTCGGCTTCCCAGGGAATAGGGGCAAAGAACGGCATGGCCAGCCAGTAGACGAACTGCGGATATTTGCCCTTCACACGCACCCGGTAGGTATGGCTGTCGACCACGGTGACGCCGCTGAGGTCATATTCGCGCAGGTCCAACCACGGATAGCCCTTGTCGGTCTTGCCGTATTTTTTTTCATGCGCGGCCAGCATGGCCTGGTTTGCCTTCTGCAGGGTCTCACCCAGTTCTTTCAACCCGACAATGTATTCGCTCATGTGGCCGAATATTGGCGAGACGAATCGCGGGTGCGCAAGGCGCTTGATTTCAAACACGTAGTCTTCGGCCAAGAGTTCCCGGCTGCCGGTTTCCGGAAAATCGGAAATCTCGTACTTGCCGCCGACCTCGGTCTCGCTGAGGGAAAGGTATCGCGGCGAACCATCAGGTGCTTTCGCGAAAGCGGGATGCGGCTGGTAACGGATGCCGGGCTTGATGTGTATCTCGTATTCACTGTAGGCAACGGCGCTCGCAGGCGCTGTGGCGGGAAGTTCCCTGCCCTTCGTGTCGTACTGTCTGGCCTTCGGGACTTCCACCGTTGTCGCGGGAATCAGTTCATAGGGCCGCTTCAGATAGTGGTACTGCAGCGGGGGTTCATAGATCTGCGCCGTGAATTCCCATTCGTCCGAAGCATAGGATTGCGCCGGATCGAGGTGCTTGGGACGCTCGGCAAACGAGGTGTACAGAATGCTTTTGCCGCGATCTGCGCCCGAATAGGGACTGTTCCATATATCGCCGCATCCGGCCAGGAACAGTGCGAGAAGTACCGGAAGAATACGGGAAGCCAGCATGCTTTTAGTGTATCGAAATACCGCGCCTGCGGGGCATTGCGCATACCCTATTCGGTATAATCTGGCGTTGAATCTGAGGTTGAGGACATAGGCATGGGATTTCTCTCCGGCAAGCGCATTCTCGTCACCGGCCTTCTGAGCAATCGATCGATTGCCTGGGGCATCGCAAAGGCGGCAAAGCGTGAAGGCGCCGATCTTGCCTTTACCTATCAAAACGACCGTTTTCGTGAACGCGTTGCCGACATGGCGGCAGAACTTGGTTCATCCCTGGTGTTTGCCTGCGATGTGGCCAGCGACGAGGAGATTGCAAGATTGGCCGCTGACCTTGGCGCGCAATGGGATGGCATGGACGGTCTGGTGCATGCGCTGGCGTTCGCGCCGCGCGAGACGATCGCCGGAGATTTTCTGGAGGGTATGTCCCGCGAGGGCTTCCGGGTTGCGCACGACGTGTCGGCATACAGCTTCCCCGCGCTGGCCAAGGCTTTTGCGCCGCTTTTGGTCGCGCGACGCGGTTCCCTGGTGACTCTGACCTACCTCGGTGCGGAGCGTTCAATTCCCAACTACAACACCATGGGCCTTGCCAAGGCGAGCCTGGAGGCTGCTGTACGCTACATGGCGGAAAGCCTCGGTCCCCGGGGCGTCAGGGTGAATGGCATATCCGCTGGCCCGATCAAGACCCTGGCTGCAAGCGGCATCGCCGGATTCGGCAAGATTCTCAAGCACGTGGAGCAGTTTGCGCCGCTCAGGCGCAATGTGGGCATTGATGACGTGGGCAACGCGGCGGCCTTCCTGTTGTCAGACCTTGCCGCCGGGATAACGGGAGAAATCCTGCACGTCGATTCCGGATACAGCAACGTGGCGGTGTGCATTCCGGATCTTCCACCGGATCAGGAGCCGGTCGCGAAATAGACCTGCTCTCGCGGGCGCGCCGCGGCCGCTTTACGGATTGGCCTTGGACTCGAGCGCCTTCGGGTTGATCGTCACCGTGGTGCCGGCCCGTAGCCCCTTGATATAGGCACGGAATTCAGTGGCGCCCATGGCGCGGCCCAGTTCGGTCTGCGCGTTCTTCTCCGCGCTTTCATCAAGCTTGGGTGGCACCACCTTGCTGACACGCAGGAGCATGTAGCCGTCGTTCAGTTCCACTCCGACATAGGAAGGCAGCTTGTTCCGGTCCGCGCGAAATGCAGCCTCCATGACCTGCCGCGGCAATTGGTCAGCGCCCTCGCGCCCCATGGTTTTCGGGGAAGAAAACGACACGCCCGCCGTGTCCCCCTTGCGCAACTGCTCCAGGCGATCTGCCCCTTCCTTCCAGGCAAGGGTGTCCGATTCCTTCTGTACCAGAAGCTGGGCGACTTCCTTTTCTACTTCCGCCAGCGGTTTCAAAGAGGCGGGCTTGTGCTCCACCACCCGAGCAGACACCAGGCTGCCCTGCGCAACTTCGACGGCTTCGGTATTACGATGGTTCTTGATGGAATCATCCGAAAACAGCGATGAAATGACGCGAGGACTGGAAAGTTGGGGGATCTTCGTGCCCGCACGTGTCACCCATCCGCCGTCCCGAATCGCGAGCTTGAAGCGGTCGGCCACCGGCTTCAACGTATCCGACTGTTCATAGACCATATTCGAAAACTGCTCCGCGGCCTCCGCGAATTTCCGTCCGGCGCGCTGCTTGACCAGGTCCTTTTCGATATCGGCGCGAACATCCGCAAGGGGTTTGATCTTTCCCGGAACCACGGCCGTCAACCGGATGATGTGAAAACCGAATTCGGATTCAACCGGACCGCTGATATCGCTCACCTTCATGGCGTATGCCGCATCTTCAAACGCCTTGGCCACCAATCCGCGGCTGAACAGACCGACATCTCCACCCTTCTCAGCCGACCCCGGGTCGTCGGAATTCTTTTTGGCAATGTCGGCAAACGAGGCCGGCGATTTGCGCACCTGTGCGAGCAATTCCTCCGCGCGGACGCGGGCCTTCGCCTTTTCCGCATCGTTGGCGCCCTGCTTGAGCGCTATCAGGATGTGGCTCGCCTGACGCTGCTCAGCCACTTCGTACTGGGCGCGCCGTTGTTCGTAGGTGTCCTGGATTTCCTTCGCGGTGACCGGTTCGGCCGAGGCCAGTGCATCCGCATCAAAGACCACATATTCGACCTTGACCTGCTCCGGCACCTCGAATCGGGGCCGGTTTGCCTCATAAAAGGCCTTGATGCTCTCGGGTGAGGTCTTGACCTTGGCGGCGAAATTCGCGGCGGCGAGCTTGGACACGGATATTTCCCGGCTCTCTCCCGCCAGTCCGGCCCATTCGCGCGCAATCGCCCTGGACACCAGTCCGCCTTCACCGATAGCGGCGCTCAGTTGCTGTACCAGCAGGTCGCGCCTCAGGCTGTTTTCGAACATCTCCGGCGTCATGCCGTCTCCGCGTTCGCCGCGCTCGCTCTGGAGCACCTGCACGTAGCGTTCGTGCGAAAACTTGCCGTTATCCTGGAATGCGGGGGTGGCCATGATCATTTCGCGCAGTGCATCATCGGTCACAACCATGCGAGACTTGATCACATGCTGGGTCACCAGTCGTTGCGTGATCATGTTCTCCAGTATCTCGGAGCGCGCCTCACGGGTGTCGAATATCTCGGGGTTGTAATTGCGCCCCAGCAGCTGCTGCATGCGCTCCTGCTGCGCGCGCACCTGCGATGTGAATTCGTTTTCCACGATCTTGATGTCCCCGACATTCGCCACTTCGCCCGCTGTCGTTCCCATTCGATGGTAGGAGTCGACTCCCCACAGGGCGAAGGGCGGGATGACGACAAGGGCCAGAAGAATCTGCAGAAGGCGTTTGTGGGTGGCGACAAAATTGAACATGATCTGGATTCCGCTTCCGGTCTAACAACGTTACCGCGACGAAGGCGCTTTCAAGCGAAAAAGGCGAACCTCGGTTCGCCTTTCATTGTATTGGCGGAGTGGACGGGACTCGAACCCGCGACCCCCGGCGTGACAGGCCGGTATTCTAACCAACTGAACTACCACTCCAAATTCATTTACTGCTGTCCCCTCTGCTGGCCATTGACGGGCAATGATACGCACCAGGGAATATATCGACCACATCTTCTTGTTTTTGGTGGGTGCTGACGGGTTCGAACCGCCGACATTCGCCTTGTAAGGGCGACGCTCTACCAACTGAGCTAAGCACCCTTCAAGAATCCGGCCAGGTTGTACTAACCAGACCAGGCCAATCAAGGGGATCTAGTTTAGCGCATCCTTGAGCGCTTTGCCAGCGCGAAACTTCGGAACGTTGGCCTTCTTGATATTACTCGCAGCGCCGGTGCGCGGATTGCGGCCTTCCCGGGCTGCGCGCTTGCTGACATAGAAGGTGCCGAAACCAACCAGCGTGACCGGATCGCCCTTGCGCATGGACACCTTGATTGCGGCGACGATGGCTTCGAGAGAACGGGCCGCGGCCGCTTTTGAAATATCTGCCGAGCTGGCGATGTGTTCGATGATTTCTGTCTTGTTCACGTTATATCTTTCAGTCTTGCCTATGGAAACTGCCGGCGAAATGCCTGCTAGTGCGTGATAACGGTGGTGGCGGCCTTGTCGTCCACAACCGCCGCAGCGGCCACCACCGCCTCGACCTTGAGGGGCACGGGCATGCGCTCCAGAGCGCGCTCAAGCACCTGGTCGATCCATTTCACCGGGACGATTTCGAGCTGATTCTTGATGTTGTCGGGAATGTCAGTGAGGTCCTTTACGTTCTCTTCAGGAATCAACACGGTCTTGATCTCGCCGCGATGTGCCGCCAGCAGCTTTTCCTTGAGGCCGCCAATCGCAAGGATCTCGCCCCGAAGGGTGATTTCGCCGGTCATCGCCACATCGGCGCGAACCGGTATCCCGGTCATTGCCGACACCATCGCGGTGGTGATCGCACCACCGGCGCTCGGACCGTCCTTCGGCGTCGCTCCCTCGGGAAGGTGGACGTGGATGTCCTTCTTCTCGAAATCCTCGGCGGGTATGCCAAGCTTGACCGCGCGGCTGCGAACAACAGTCAACGCGGCGGCAATCGACTCCTGCATGACTTCGCCGAGTTTTCCGGTGCGTTGCACCTTGCCCTTGCCGGGCATGAGCGCCGCTTCCACCGTCAGCAATTCGCCACCGACTTCGGTCCAGGCAAGGCCTGTCACCTGGCCGACCTGGTTTTCCTTTTCAGCCATGCCGAAGCTGTACTTGCGCACGCCAAGATATTTGTCGAGGTTCTTCGGCACCACGGCAATGCGTTTGTCGCGCGGCTTGGTCACCAGATCCTTGACCACCTTGCGGCAAATCTTGGAAATCTCCCTCTCGAGGCTTCGAACGCCCGCTTCCCGCGAGTAGTAACGGACGATGTCGCGTATCGCGCCTTCGGCGACCTGCAACTCCTCTTTCTTCACGCCGTTGTTCTTCATCTGCTTGGGCAGCAGATAGCGCTGGGCAATGTTGACCTTCTCATCCTCGGTGTATCCCGAAAGGCGGATCACTTCCATCCGGTCAAGCAGGGCCGCGGGGATGTTCAACGTGTTGGAGGTAGCGACAAACATCACCTCTGACAGATCGTATTCGACCTCGACATAGTGATCCACAAAGGTGTGGTTCTGCTCCGGATCCAGCACCTCAAGGAGCGCCGAAGACGGATCGCCACGAAAGTCCATTCCCATCTTGTCGACTTCGTCGAGCAGGAACAGGGGATTGCGAACCCCCACTTTGTTCATATTCTGGAGAATCTTGCCGGGCATGGAGCCGATATAGGTGCGACGGTGGCCTCTGATTTCGGCCTCGTCACGCACCCCGCCCAAGGACATGCGCACGAATTTGCGGTTGGTTGCACGCGCAATGGATTGGCCAAGCGACGTCTTGCCCACGCCGGGTGGCCCCACCAGGCAGAGGATCGGTGCTTTCATCTGGTCAACCCGGCTCTGCACCGCGAGGTATTCGAGGATGCGTTCCTTGACCTTCTCAAGCCCGTAGTGATCGGCATCGAGAATCTTTTCAGCAGCCGCAATGTCCTTGGAAATCTTGCTCTTCTTGCGCCATGGCAGGTTCACCAGAATATCGATGTAGTTGCGCACCACGGTCGCCTCGGCAGACATGGGCGACATCAATCTCAGCTTCTTGAGTTCGCCATCGGCCTTTTTCTTGGCGTCCTTGGGCATGCGGGCCGCCTTGATCTTCTTCTCCATTTCCTCGAGATCGGCGCCGTCTTCGCCCTCGCCCAACTCCTTCTGGATAGCCTTGACCTGTTCGTTCAGGTAATACTCGCGCTGACTCTTCTCCATCTGGCGTTTGACACGGCCACGGATACGCTTTTCAACCTGCAGGATGTCGATTTCGGATTCCAGCTGGGACAGGAGGTGCTCAAGACGCTTCTTGACCTCGAACATCTCCAGAATCTGTTGTTTTTGTTCAAGTTTTAACGGCAAATGAGCGGCAATGGTATCGGCCAACCTGCCGGCTTCCTCGATGCCCGCAAGGGATGTGAGGATTTCCGGGGGGATCTTCTTGTTGAGTTTGACGTACTGGTCAAACTGGGCGACCAGCGCCCGGCGCATTGCCTCGGCCTCTGTGTTTTCCTTGGCATCGATGGGAAGCGGATGGGCTTCAGCGACGCAGTGGGTGCGCAGATCGGTCACGGAGGCGATCGTGGCGCGCTGGTTGCCTTCAACCAGAACCTTGACCGTGCCATCGGGCAACTTGAGCATCTGCAGAATGTTCGCTATGCAACCGATGTTGTACAGGTCTTCGGCGCCCGGATCGTCCTTCGCCGCGGATTTCTGCGCGACGAGCAGGATGGGCTTGCCGGCTTCCATGGCAATTTCCATGGCTTTTATCGACTTCGGGCGACCCACAAACAGCGGAATGACCATATGCGGAAACACCACGACATCACGCAAGGGAAGCAATGGAAATTCGGCAAGATCGGGCGGTAGTGTGCTGGTACTGGCCATGAATATTCCAGAAAAATGAAGATTGGAGACTGGGAAGCTCTAGCTTCCCAAGTGAAACACAACTTGCGACCGCGCGCCGACTGAACAAATCAGGCGCCGGAGAGTATGTTGAGGCGAATGCGTCGAAATCAACCCGCTAAACTGAAGGGGAAATACTGCCTTCCCCCGGCGTTGGGACATTCATGCCGACCCCGCGACCTTCGGTGGGTCCGAATAGATGAGCAGAGGCTTGCCTTCGCCGACGATGGTTGACTCGTCCACCACCACCTTGGAAACATTCTCCTGGTTGGGCAGATCGAACATCGTCTCGAGCAGAACCTGCTCGATGATGGAACGAAGGCCCCGTGCGCCGGTCTTCCGTGCAAGCGCCTTCTTGGCAATGGCATTAAGGCCCGCCGGACGCACTTCCAGTTCGGCACCCTCCATGAGAAACAGCTTCTGATACTGCTTGATCAGTGCGTTCTTGGGTTCAGTGAGAATCTGGATAAGTGCTTTTTCATCCAGTTCTTCCAGCGTCGCAACCACGGGCAGGCGGCCGACAAATTCCGGAATCAGGCCGTACTTGAGCAGATCCTCGGGTTCTACGGTGCGCAGTATCGCGCCGATGTCCTTGGCGTCGCGCATGCTGCGCACATCGGCGCCAAAACCGATGCCGGCCTTCTCCGAGCGGCCGCGAATGATCTTTTCCAGGCCGTCAAAAGCGCCTCCGCAGATGAACAGGATGTTGGTGGTGTCCACCTGCACAAAATCCTGGTTCGGGTGCTTTCTGCCGCCCTGTGGCGGGACCGAGGCAATCGTGCCCTCGATGAGTTTCAGCAGGGCCTGCTGCACGCCCTCACCCGAAACATCGCGGGTAATCGACGGGTTGTCCGATTTGCGAGAGATCTTGTCGATTTCGTCAATGTAGACAATGCCGCGCTTGGCCTTGTCGACATCGTAGTCGCAGTTCTGAAGCAGCTTCTGGATGATGTTTTCGACGTCCTCGCCGACATAACCCGCTTCGGTCAGTGTGGTGGCATCGGCGATGACAAACGGAACATTGAGCAGCCGCGCAAGCGTCTGAGCAAGCAGCGTTTTTCCGGAACCGGTTGGGCCCACAAGAAGAATGTTGGACTTCGAGAGTTCCACCTCGTCGCTCTTGGTGAGGTGTTTCAGACGTTTGTAGTGGTTGTAGACCGCAACCGAGAGGATCTTCTTTGCCGGCTCCTGTCCGATCACGTACTCATCGAGGATGTGACAGATTTCGTGGGGAGTGGGCAGGTCGGACTTGACCGGCTTGCCGCTCTTGTCGGTGCTGCTTTCCTCGCGAATGATGTCGTTACAGAGTTCGATGCATTCGTCGCAAATGAACACGGACGGACCGGCGATGAGCTTCCTCACCTCATGCTGGCTTTTGCCGCAAAAGGAACAGTAGAGAAGTTTTTCGCCGCTCGCCTTTTCCGTCATGGCTTCCCCTATTTTTGCCTACGCTGACTTGCTGGCCGCAAGTGCTTCGTCACGCGACGAAAGCACACGGTCGACCAAACCATAACTCACGGCCTCCGACGCCGACAGGAAATTATCCCTGTCGGTGTCGCGACCGACGCGCTCAACATCCTGCCCGGTGTGCTTGGCCATGATTTCGTTCAGGCGCTGCTTCAGAAACAGGATTTCCCTGGCGTGAATCTCGATATCCGAGGCCTGGCCCTGGAAACCGCCCATCGGCTGGTGGATCATGACGCGCGAATTGGGCAGGCAGACCCGCTTGCCCTTTGCGCCGGCAGTCAGAAGCAGCGCACCCATGCTGGCCGCCTGTCCGACGCACAGCGTGGAAACGTCGGGTTTCACAAACTGCATGGTGTCGTAGATCGCGAGACCGGCCGAAACCGAGCCGCCCGGGGAATTGATGTAGAAGAAGATGTCCTTGTCGGGATTTTCCGACTCGAGGAACAGCAACTGGGCTACGATCAGGTTCGCGGTGACTTCATTGACCGGACCGACAAGGAATACCACCCGTTCCTTGAGCAGCCGTGAATAGATGTCATAGGCGCGCTCACCGCGCCCGCTCTGTTCGATGACCATGGGCACGAGCCCAAGGCCCTGCGGCTCCATCGCACCTTGGGGGGCACCCGCCGTCGCGTTCAGACCGCCTAACCAGTTCATGCCGCCGCCTTGTTCATGAATTCATCGAACGAAACAGCTTTGTCCTCGACCTTCGCGTTATTCAGGACCCAGGCCACCACGTTGGACTCGATGGCCAGCCCCTCGAACTCGGCGAGACGCTGCTGTTCCGAGTAAAGCCATCTTACCATCTCGGTTGGCTGCTCATAGCTTTGTGCATAGTCCTCGACCAGAGCGCGGATTTGCTCGGGTTTGGGGGCGAGTTCCTTCGTCGACACCAGTTCCCCGATGATCAGGCCCAGGCCGACGCGGCGCTTCGCCTGCGTTTCGAACATTTCCGGATTGATCGGCAATTGGTCCATCTTCATGCCACGCGCCTCCAGATCCTGGCGGGTGGACTGAACAAGGCGCTGCATTTCGATCTGCACCAGCGATTTGGGCAGTTCAACCGGCGTCGAATCGATCAGCGCCTGCATCGCCTTCTGCTTGATATCCGCTTCAAGGCGCTTTTTCACTTCCCGCTCCACATTGGCGCGAACTTCCAAGCGCATTTTATCCATGTCGCCATCGGCTACGCCTAGTGCCTTGGCGAATTCCGCATCGATCGCCGGCAACTGCGGCGCCTCGACCTTCTTGACATGTATTTCGAAGCTGGCTGTCTTGCCCGCCAGTTCCTTGTTGCCGTAATCCTCCGGAAATTTCACATCGAAGGTCTTTGCATCGCCGGACTTCACGCCGGTGAGATTAGATTCAAAATCCGGGAGCATCCGTCCCTCGCCCAGCACCACCGGCATGTCGGTTCCCTTGCCACCTGCGAATTCGACGCCGTCGATGCGTCCGACAAAATCCACACTCACCCGGTCCTGCGCCTGCGCCGCACGGCCCGCATCGGCATATGTCACGCGCTGCTTGCGCAACACCTCAATGGTGCGGTCGACATCGGCTTCGGTCACTTCCAGCGTTGCCTTCTCAAGCTTTACGGCGGAAATATCGCCCAACTTGAATTCCGGGTAGACCTCGAAAGTTGCCGCGAAGGACAGGTGCGTTGCATCCTCGTCCTTGCCGGGTTCAATTTTGGGGTTACCGGCAACGCGAAGCTTGTTGACCTCGATCGCCTGCTCGAACTCCTTTTGCACCGCATCCCCGATGACTTCCGAGCGGACCTGAATGCCATACTGCTGGCTCACGATCTTCATCGGCACCTTGCCAGGGCGAAACCCGTGCATGCGCACCGTGCTCGAAAGCTTTTTCAATCGATTATCAACTTCCTTGTCGATTTCTCCGGCGGGAACCGCCATGCTCAGTCGACGCTCAAGCGCGCCCAGTGTTTCCAGATTTGTCTGCATTGCCGTCCTGTTTCGCCTCAAATGACAACCAAAAATCGGGGGGGTCCCCGTGTTCGTAAATCTCACTCAACACCCACACCGGGCGATGGCGGATCGCTGGCATGAAGGTAGCTGGTGCGAAGGAAGGGACTCGAACCCCCACGCCTTGCGGCGCTGGAACCTAAATCCAGTGCGTCTACCAATTCCGCCACCCTCGCGATAGCCTTAGCCACCCTTTGTTGCGTTTATTTTACCTTAAGGCCCCTATACTGTCCCGAAAAAGGCATGAATGTGTTTGAATTTTTGAGTAATTTTGGCATTCCCGCCGAGTGGCAACAGATCGATTCGATAGTCACCCGCAGGATGCCTGTCACTGAAGTGGATAGTACCGTGCTGCCGGGATCAAACCGGCATCGAATAGGCCCATGGAACCGACCTTGTTTCGAGGTTCTATCCGACCCGATCCGATTCGCGGAACATCTATGACACCCGAGGAATATTGCCGTCAAAAAGCGGCACCGGACGGTTCGACGTTCCACTATGCCTTTCTATTCCTGGCGCCGCAGAGACGACGCGCACTGACGGCGCTGCAGGCGTACTGCCGGGAACTGGACGACGCCGTGGATGCGCCCGCCGGTCCGGAAGTCGCCCATGCGAAGCTGGCATGGTGGCGGCATGAGACCGCTCAACTGCTGGCCGGTACGCCTCAGCATCCTGTCACGCGGGAACTTCAGGAGGTGCTCGATCCATTCGGAATAGGCAGGGAGGAACTGGCCGGCATCATCGACGGCCGGCAGCGCCGCCTCGAGGAGCAGCGCCAGTCCGATTTTGAATCCCTGGAAGCGTACTGCCGGAGCATGGCTGACGAGGTCGGGCGCCTGAGTGCACGTGTGTGCGGGTTCCGGGAAGAGCGCACTGTGGCCGCTGCCGGAACACTGTGGGGCGCCTGCACGCTGATCCAGATCCTCCGTGATATTGGCGATGAGGTTCGCAGGAACCGCGTCCTGCTGCCGATGGATGAACTCAAGCACTTCGAGGTCCCCGCGGCCGATATTCTCAACCGACGCGACAGCCCCCAATTCAGGAAACTGATGGCATTCCAGGCCGACCGCGCCCAACAGCATTGCGCTGATGCCATCGCAGGATTGCCACCGGTGGACCGGCGCTCACAGCACCCGGTCCTCATCATGGCCGGAATCCACCGCGGCGAACTGGGTGAAATCCGCCGCGATGGTTTTCAGGTGCTCACGCACCTAACGACGCTCACACCCCTCAGGAAACTCTGGATCGCCTGCAGGACACGCGCCGTCTTCTGATCAGACCAACTTGTTGCTGACGCTGCCGATCTGGGGTGAGGATATCTCCACGGTATCGCCCGGCTTGAGGAACAGGTCGGTCGGTTTCGTGCCGTCGGCATTTTTCTTGGTCTGGTCGGCCGCCGTTCCCTTGGCCGTGCCGCCGCTGATGATGTCCCCGGGCACAAAGCTGAAGTCCTGCGACAGGAACTCAAGGACTTCACCGAAATTGAAAATCATGTCCTTGCTGTTGAAGCTCTGACGCACCTCGCCGTTGACCTTGGTCTGGGCATCCACGTTCTGGAAGTCCACTTCGCCAACGACGATGCAGGGGCCGACAGAGCAGGAACGGTCGAAGTTCTTTGCGGTGTTGTAGCTCATCCCTCGCGGAAGCGCATTGCCGTCGCGAATGCTCCAGTCGTTGATCATGGTCACGCCCCAGACGTAATCGGCAACCTGCGATGCCTTGATGTCCTTGCCCCGTTTGCCGATGACAATGGCCACTTCACCTTCGTAATCCAGGTACTTGGTTCGCTTGGGAAACGGCACCTCGTCGCCGTCGCCGGCGCACTCGTCCAGCACCTTCCAGAATCCCCAGTGGCCCTTGCTGCGCGCCACCTCGTAGGCCTGCTTGATCGAGTCGCCGGTGAGCGGCTTGTTGTGCATGTTGGCTTCCATGCCGGCCAGGTGGTCGGCGTAATTGCCCCCCACCATGGCAATGCGCTTGCCGGGCCAGGGCGCATGCAGCTTGACCTTGGCAGCATCCTGCACTGCATCGCCTGACGCTTTTGCAATCGCCTTTTTCGCGGCCTCGATGGCCGGCTTGCCGGCCGCAATCATCGCGGCCAGATCGGCCGGTATGCTCGAATCGACGCGGTTCAAATCGATGACTTTGCTGCCTTCCAGCGCGCCGACGCGGCGGTCCGGACCAAAAACGACGATCTTCATAAACTCCTCCAAATAATGGGTAAACGCTTCAAAGAGCGCGACATGTTACACAGCCTGCCGGAACCGCGTACGTCGGCCGGGAGATGCGTCAGTCGGCGAGAATGGCAGGACGGTAGCAGGCAACAAATTTGGAGGGGTCGTTGAGTTCCTGCTCGCAGCGGTCGCGAACATGGCTGGCGCGCTCCAGCAATCTCTCGCGGCTGAAACCATAGCGCGGCCGGGTCTTGTCGAATTGGCGCTCGAGATACGCGGCATCGAACCCGAGCAACCCCAGTTCCTTCGCCTCGTCTGTTCGCAACAACCGCATCTGCGAGGCAGGCGTCTTCTGCATCGCCTCGAACAATCTTGGCACACCCATTTCCGCAAGATAGTCCCGAGCTTCACCTTCGGCAATATCAAGCAGTTCGCGCGCCTGCGGATTGGCAGCGAGGTCGACATCGACCTCGCCGCCTCCAGGTACCGGCCGCGTGATTCGCGCCCGGTGGATGCCGATGTCGAAGGCGCGCGCATCGCGATAGACGCCGCCGGCAAACAGAAAGGTGCAGGCGCTGCGGCAGGTCCCCCTGACAAAGATATGGGCGTTGTGCACCCTTGCCATGCGGCCCATTTCGATTGCAGCGCGGCCGTCGCCACCGGGACTGTCCACGATGATAATCAAACCGGTGGGCAGCGGTTCACCACGCATTTTCTGGATGGCCGAGCGCATCGCCTCGACGTGTCCTTTATTGAGCGTACCGGCTATCGAAATGCTCACGACCTGCGATTGCGCATAGGCCCCGAAGGCCATACCGAGGGGCAGCGCGAGGAGGACCCGGGCCGGCCAGCGTGCGTATTTTCGGGAAGCGTGAATTTCCGTCATCCGCACATTTTCAGGACTTGCTCAGCGTCCGCCGGCCAGCGTCTTCACCAGCCGGTAAAGAAATTCCTGACCTTCATAAAGCGAGCGAACCGGCAGTCGTTCATTCAATGCATGCACGCCCGCGGATTCGGATTCGTTGAACATGCCGCTGACACCGTATGTCGGAATGCCCGCATTGTTGAGAAAGCGCGAGTCGGTGGCGCCAGCCGACATGGTGGCCACCAGAGGCACGCCCGGCCACATGGCATCGGACACGGCTTTCACCGGGCCCAAAATGCGCTCATCGAGCGGGGCCGGGGGCGAAAGCACCGCCTCGCCCATCGGCGTCACCGTGATGCGCTCATTGTCGAGCACCCGCACGAGGGTGCTGGTGACCTCGGCCACCGATTCGCCGGGCAGCACGCGACAGTTGACCACTGCCCGGGCGCGCTGCGGCAGGGCATTGGTAGCCTCGCCTGCATCGGCCATGGTCGCAACGCAGGTGGTGCGCAATTGCGCGTTGTACGAGGGATTACGTGAAAGTCGCGCAATCGCTTCAACATCCGGCGGATCACCTGCAACCAACTTCAGATCCTGTCCGACTGGCCCGCCCAGAATGTCGGCCATGCGCGCGAAGCTGGCTCTGGTCACCGGCAGCAGCTTCGCCGGAAAATCGAAGTCACCCAGTCGTGCCAGTCCCCTTGCAAGGTCGTACAGGGCATTGTCTTTGCGCGGTTGCGCACTGTGCCCGCCCGGATTGGTCACTTCCAGCCGGTAGCTCTGAAAAACCTTTTCGCCGGCCTGAATGGTCATGCGAACACGCTTACCGCTCTTGTCCAACTGGCCGCCGCCACCTTCGTTGAGGGCGAGTTCGGCATCCAGAAGTGCCCGATGGTTTTTAAGCAGGTATTCGACGCCGTTGGCCGGAGACGGAATGATTTCCTCGTCGCAGGTCAGCGCCAGCACGACATCGCGGTCGGGGCGGTACTTCTCGGACCGGAACCGCATCAGATTCGCGACGAACGCGGCCGCCATGGCTTTGTCATCGGCCGCACCCCGCGCATAGAAGTGGCCGTCTTCTTCAACCAGCTTGAATGGATCGCGCTTCCAGTCTTCGCGCTTGGCCTCCACCACGTCGATGTGCGCGAGCAGCAGCAGGGGCTTTTTCGCCCCGGTCCCGCGAAACCGGGCGACCAGATTTCCCTTCTTCGGCGCGCCGGGAGGGACCAGCACCTGGACATCGGTGTCGGCCAGGCCGGCCTTACGAAGGCGCTCACCCATTGCCCGCGCTGCATCCGTGCAACTCCCGGAAGAGTCGGTGGTGTTAATTTCCACCAGTTCGCGATAAACATCCCGCAACTGAAGTTGCATGGGGCCTGGCGTGGCCTGCTGTGCGAAAACAGCCGGGGAGATTACCTGAAGTGTCGCAACCAATGCGCAAGCGATGCTTTTTTTCATATAATAATCAATAATTTATGTGATTAAAGTACAAAAGTGCCCGCCGGGGATCGCATTATCCGACCACATCAGGCCCGAAATACCTAGCCGCGAAAACGCGCCAGGGCATCGGCAACACGGTCCACAGCAATGATTTCGATTCCGTCGACCTTCTGCCGCGGCTTGTTGGCCATCGGAATGATAGCCTGCGTGAAGCCCAGCTTTGCCGCTTCCCGCAATCGATCCTGACCTCGCGGCGCAGGCCGCACCTCGCCCGCCAGCCCGACTTCGCCGAAGACCGCGAGCTTGCCGGGCAGCGGCCGGTTGGTGAGGGAGGAGACGATCGCGAGGAGCACCGCCAAGTCCGCCGCCGGCTCGCTGATGCGCACCCCGCCCACCGCGTTGACGAATACGTCCTGATCGTGACAGGCAATGCCCGCGTGCCGGTTCAAAACCGCCAGCAGCATCGCCAGGCGGTTCTGTTCCAGCCCCACTGACAGGCGGCGCGGATTGGGCGCGTGCGAGTTGTCCACCAACGCCTGAATCTCCACCAGCAGGGGGCGAGTACCTTCCTGGGTCACCAGAATGCAGGAACCGGCCACATCCCCCGAATGCTGGGAGAGAAACAACGCCGAGGGGTTGGCCACGCCGCGCAGCCCCTTGTCGGTCATGGCGAAGACGCCCAGTTCATTCACCGCGCCGAAGCGGTTCTTGAAAGCCCGCACAAGCCGGAAACTCTGGTGGGTGTCGCCCTCGAAATAAAGAACCGTATCGACAATGTGCTCGACCACGCGGGGCCCGGCAAGCGCTCCCTCCTTGGTGACATGCCCCACCAGAACGATCACCGTCCCCGACTGCTTGGCATAGCGTGCGAGTTGAGCCACGCATTCGCGAACCTGCGCCACCGACCCCGGTGCGGAAGTGAGCTGCTCGGAGTACAGCGTCTGGATCGAATCAATCACCGCAATCTCGGGCTTGGCCTTCTCCAGCGCCGAGAGAATTCGTTCGAGCTGTATTTCCGCCAGCAACTGCATCTCGCCGGGAGCCAGGGCCAGCCGTTGCGCGCGCAGCGCAACCTGTTCCGCGGATTCCTCGCCGCTCACATAAACCGCCAGGTGCGAGGCGCTCATTTGGGCCATGGCCTGCAGCAGCAGGGTTGATTTGCCAACGCCGGGATCACCACCGATCAGAATCACCTGACCGGCGACCATGCCGCCGCCCAGCACGCGATCAAACTCGCCAATGCCGGTGGGCACGCGCGGCGCGTCCCTGGCGCTGACCTCCGAGAGTAGTTGCAGATTCGAAGCCTTGGCAAGGCCGGCGAAGCGGTGGCGCTCTCCCGCAGGCGCCTCGGCAATCGACTCGACCAGCGTATTCCAGGCACTGCAACTCGCGCATTGGCCCTGCCACTTGTTGGATATGGCGCCGCACTCCGTGCAGGAGTAATTGGTTTTGACGCGGGCCATCAGCCGACCACCGTCACCGGTACGCGCGCCGCAAGACCGCAGAGCAATTCGTAACTCACGGTTCCCGCACTAGCGGCCACCTCATCGGCAGAGAGTCCCTCGCCCCACAGGGTGACCTCGCTCCCCACACCCGCATCGGCAACATTGTCGAGATTGACAAAAAGCATGTCCATGGACACCCTTCCCAGAGTTTGCGTGCGCACGCCATTGACCAATACAGGCGTTCCGGCTGGCGCATGGCGCGGATATCCATCCGCATACCCGCAGGCAACCACTCCGATCCGCATGGGGCGCGGCGCGATGAAAGTGCCGGAGTAACCCACTCTGGCGCCCTGCTCCACGGACTGAACCGCAATAATGCGGCTCCCCAGCGTCATTACGGGACGAGCCCCCAGGGACTGTGCGCTTTGCTCTGGAAACGGCGAGCAACCATAAAGGAATATGCCCGGCCGCACCCAATCGCCATGGGTGTGCGGATACCGCAGAAGCGCCGCGGAATTGGCGCTGCTCGATGGCAAACCCAGCGTCCTGACCAGTTCGTCGAATGCCTTCGACTGTTCCTCCACGCCGCGATCCCCGTCCGCGTCTGCGAAATGCGTCATCAGGGTGACTTTCGATACCTTTGCGGTGGCGCGCAACCGCTCAAGCGCCGCCCGCGTACCGGAACCGGTGAATCCCAGCCGGTTCATTCCCGAATTCACTTTGAGGTAGACGTCAATCGGGGCGCCGATGCGCGCCGATTGGAGCATCGCAATCTGCTCTTCCTGATGGACCACGGCAGTCAGCCGATGCTGAGCGAACCATTCGAGCTCGGAGGGTTCAAAAAATCCTTCCAGCAGGAGTATGGGTTTGGCCCAGCCCCGATCCCGCGCGGCAATCGCCGCGTCCAGTTCCAGCAGCGCCAGCCCGTCAGCCGCGGCAAGCGCGTGCTGAATCCTGGCGAGCCCGTGGCCGTAGGCATCGGCCTTGGCAATGCCCCATATTCGTGCATCGCCCGCGTGCCTTCTCAGCAATTCGAGATTGCCACGCAGCGCGCTCAAGTCGATTTTTGCCTGAATCGGTCTCATCGGGCGATTCAAACACATCTACAGGGGCACGGCCACTTGACAAAACCCGCGCGGCACCGGTTCCATGCCCGAATCCGCACACGCATCGGGGTCCGGGTCGCGCTTCGCCGGGCATTTTGGTAGCCATTTGTTCACGCGGCCATGGTATAAAGCCGCACTCTGAAAAGCACCGACGATACGGTGCAGGATCGCGACGCAAAGCGACGCGATCAGGAGGAAACAGAAATGGCTGGGAATGGTTCGACCAACCGGTTGGCCGCAATAAGATATCGGAAGACATGAAGGCATGAAGCGCGGCTTCTACACCATCATGGCGGCGCAATTTTTCAGTTCGCTTGCCGACAATGCGTTGCTCATCGCGTCGATCGCCCTGCTGATGGAGATGCAGGGCCCGGCATGGATGACGCCGCTGCTGAAGTTCTTTTTCACGGTTTCCTACGTGCTGCTCGCGCCTTTTGTCGGGGCGTTCGCCGACTCTCTGCCCAAGGGCAAGGTGATGTTCATCACCAACACCATCAAGGTATGCGGCTGCATGATGATGTTTTTCTACGCCAGTGCGGGCACGCTGGGCGTCCGTTCCGATATCTGGGTGCTCATGTCCTATGGCCTTGTCGGAATGGGTGCCGCCGCCTACTCACCGGCCAAATACGGCATCCTGACCGAATTGCTGCCTGCACGGCAACTCGTTCTCGCCAATGGATGGATCGAGGGTCTGACTGTGACCTCCATCATCCTGGGCACGGTGCTGGGCGGTGCGCTTATCAGTCCGCGAATTTCCAACGTCCTGCTGTCCATTGACATTCCCCACCTGGACACCGGCATCGATACGCCGGCCGAGGCCGCGATCCCCATCATCGCCCTCAG
The DNA here is from genome assembly GCA_903899705.1 of uncultured beta proteobacterium. GTDB lineage: Bacteria > Pseudomonadota > Gammaproteobacteria > Burkholderiales > SG8-39 > 2-02-FULL-62-17. The sequence goes on along the minus strand of CAIUKQ010000309.1, from coordinate 36,919 downwards.
CTACATCATAGCCGCGGCCTTCAACCTTTTCATTCCAGATACCGGCGTGCGCTACGAAACGCAGACCCGCAACCCCGTTCGGCAGGTCAGCGAATTCGCGCATTGCTTCAGCACGCTATGGAAGGACAAGCTCGGGCAGATATCGCTTTCAATTACGACGCTTTTCTGGGGCGCCGGGGCCACACTCCAGTTCATCGTTCTTGCCTGGGCGGACAAGCACCTCGGCCTCGCGCTGGACAAGGCGGCGATCCTGCAGGGCATGACCGCGGTTGGTGTGGCGATGGGCGCCGTATTTGCCGCCCGATTCATTCCCCTCAAGAAATCGCTCAATGTCCTGCCCGCCGGAGTCGCCATGGGGCTGGTGGTGATCGCGATGATCGCCGTCACCTGGCTTCCGCTGGTCTATGCCTTGTTGATTTTCATCGGTGCGTTGGCGGGCTTTTTCGTGGTGCCGATGAACGCACTGCTGCAGCATCGCGGTCACGTGCTGCTCTCCGCGGGACATTCGATCGCAGTCCAGAATTTCAACGAAAACACGTCGATCCTGATCATGCTGGCGCTTTATTCCTTCATGGTCGGGCAGGAACTGCACATCAACGCCATCATCGTGCTGTTTGGACTCTTCCTGTCCGGCGCGACCTGGATGGTGATGCGCCTTCACCGCCGCAATCAGCTGAAGGCCGATTCACTGCACCTGATCGGCATGGAAAAACCGCTGGAATGATCGCGGGCTGAGCCGGCCGGCTGATCACAGCACCAGCGGCTTGTCCGGCAATTCGTTGGGATTGCTCCCGACCGCCGGAAAATGCGCAGCCAGTACGTCGCTGATGGCACGAATTCCATGGGCAGATCCCAATTCGAATTCACCGGCGGAAAAATGCCCACGCATTTCCCCGCAGATGCGTTCCCAGACCGGATTGCCCACACACGCCTGTATGCCGCGATCAGCAAGAATTTCAACGGCGCGGTCGGCAAGCAGGACGTATATCAGCACGCCGCTGTTGTGCTCGGTATCCCATACACGCAAGACGCCAAACAACTCCACCGCCCGCGCGCGCGAATGCATTCCGCGGAAAAGGCGGGCGGGCGACAGCCCCCCCTCCACGACGAAGCGAAGCTCGCCATCGTGTCGCTTCTCCTGCTCCCCGACGACTTGCCCGATGGCTGCAAGCACGGGCCGCGGAAACTGCCGCCATCGCAGCCAATCCGCCGCGCAAAGATGTTTCAACCAGCGTATCGCGCCCATGTCACCAGTTCCCCGAGGCCCCGCCGCCGCCGAAGCTGCCGCCGCCTCCGCTGAATCCGCCACCCGAACTGCCACCGCCCCAACTGCCGCCCCCCCCGCTGAAGCGACTGCCACCCCCGAGTCCGTTGACCAGCACCAGTAGAAATGCCACCAACGATCCCAGGAGCGCTGCAATCAGGCTGCCCATGATCCACCATGCCACCACGCCAAAGCCAATGCCCACGGTGGCCGATCCCGCGAAGCGCCCCAGCAAGCCAACCAGCACGCTGCCGATCGCGACTGCGACAAAGAGGGGGACCAGCAGAACACCGATGTCCGGATCATTGCCATGTGATCCGGCAAACTCCGGCGCCGGCAATTTTTCGCCATCGACCAGCTTCATCAGTGTCGTCACTCCGCTGCGTATGCCCCCCGCAAAATCGCCTGAGCGAAAGCGCGGGGCAATCTCCTCGCTAATGACCCGCTTTGCAATCGCATCGGGAATAGCCCCCTCCAGACCATAGCCCACCTCAATTCTCAGGGTCCGATCGTCCTTGGCAATCACCAGAATCACACCGTCATCGACCTTCGCGCGCCCGATTTTCCAGGCTTCCGCAACGCGGAATGAATATTGTTCGATGGTTTCCGGCTTCGTGCTGGGCACCATCAGGACCGCGACCTGGCTGCCCTTTCGCTGGGCAAAGGCCTTCAGATCGGTATCAATGGCGCGCACATCCTGTGCGGACAGGGTGCCGGTGCGATCGACCAGCGCGCCGGTGAGTGGCGGAACGGCAACCTCAACTTCGGCAAACACCGCGCTGCATGCGAACAATCCCGCCAGGCCCAGCGCGCGTAGGCCGATCAGGCGGAATTGCATGACCTACTTGACCGGCGCAACCGGCGCCGTGGGCGCGGGACTGGCTGCCTGTGCCGGCGCGGCCTTGTCGAAACTTACCGTCGACGGCTTCGCAATCGCCTGCTCGTTTTCCACGCTGAAATTGGCCTTGGTTCCGTAGCTGAACATCATGGCCGTCAGGTTGACCGGGAATTGGCGAACGAGGACGTTATAGGTCTGAACCGCCTTGATGAACCGGTTGCGGGCCACGGTAATCCGGTTCTCGGTGCCCTCCAGTTGAGCCTGCAGGTCGCGGAAATTCTGATCCGATTTCAGGATGGGATAGTTTTCGGTCACCACCAACAGCCGCGACAATGCGCTGGACATACCGGCTTGCGCATCCTGGAACCGCTTGAAAGCTTCAGGGTCATTCACCAGTTCCGGCGTCGCCTGGATGCTGCCCACGCGTGAACGCGCCTCGACAACCGCACTCAGCACCTGCTGCTCCTGTGCCGCGAAACCCTTGACAGTGTTGACCAGATTCGGAACGAGATCTGCGCGGCGCTGGTACTGGTTCAACACTTCGGACCACGCCGACTTGACGGCCTCGTCTTCCCTCTGAATATCGTTGTAACCGCAGCCACCCAGCACCGCAACCAGCATGGTCAGAACCAGGTATTTAATCGCGGACATGTGCTTCTCTCCCGTTGAGACAAGTTATGCCCAAATATGGGGCTGTTAAACGGATATTACAAGGCTGATTCGCGGCGGCATCAATCCGGTTTGTCCGCGGCCATGGTGGCCTTTGCAAAACACAGGTCTTCCCAGGCCTTGGCCTTGTCCTGCAGATTGCGCAACAGATACGCCGGGTGGTAACTGACAATGGTCGGGACACCCTGGTATCGATAAAGCTTTCCTCGCATGCTCGCGATGGTCGCGTCGGAATTCAGCAGCGTCTGCGCCGCGAACCGGCCCATGGCAATGATCAGTTTGGGCTGCACCAGCTGGATCTGGCGTTCCAGCAGCGGCGCGCATTGCGCAACCTCTTCGGGCTCGGGATTGCGATTGCCCGGGGGGCGGCATTTGAGAACATTCGCGATGTAGACGTTTTTGTCTCGGGAGAGCTTGAGGGCCGCGAGCATGTTGTCGAGGAGCTTTCCGGCCTGCCCCACAAAGGGTTCGCCTCGCGAATCCTCCTCGGCGCCCGGCGCCTCGCCCACGATCATCCAGTCGGCGGTTTCATTGCCGACGCCAAAGACCGTCTGGTTGCGCGTCTTGCACAGTCCGCAGGCCGTGCAATTTCGGACTTCCAACTTGAGCTGGTCGAGCGTCATCCGGGCAATCCGCTTGGCGCGTTCGCCGGTCGCCGGCATGGCGCTCTCCAAAGTCCGTTCGCTCGCTGCAGCGCCTTTGGGTGCAGAAGATGCCTCGCGCGGCCTTAGGCGCCAGACCGGCGCCAGCCCCATTTCACCGAGAATTTCAAGGCGATCGTTCACAATTCGAGCGCCATGACGGTGGCGTCTTCTCGGCCATGGGCGGCCGGGTAGTAGTTGCGCCGCACGCCGACCTTCCTGAATCCGAAATCATGGTAGAGGTTCTGTGCACCCGAATTGGTGGGCCTGACTTCCAGTATTATTTTTTCCGCCTTCGCGATGCGCGCGTTGTCGACCAGGAACAAAAGCATGCGCCTGCCATGGCCACGACCCTGGTGGTTTCCGGCGATGCTCAGGTTGAGCAGGTGCACCTCGCCGGCCGCATTCATCAGTACTGAATACCCGAGCAACTCCGGGCCTTCGCGGCACAACCAGCACATGTAGCCCGCGCGCAGGGAATCGCGAAAATTCCCCAGCGTCCATGGAAACTCGTAAATCGCTTCCTCGATTGCCATCACCTCGGCGAGATCCTTTTCCCGCATCGGTTGATAGTTGGTCTCGGGTTGCGGAACGGCGCTCACGGTTTTTCCACCTTCTGTCTTTCGCTGGTTTTCAACGCGACCTTGTCCCGCAAGTATATCGGCAGCGCCATGGCCGCGGGCTTGCCTTCGCCCCGCTCGAAACGCGGGCGGGCAAGGGCCAGAATCGCGGCTGCGGTGGGCGAAACTCCGGGACTCGTACCTGCCATCTGCGGCCCCAGGCGCGCACGCAGAATCTCGTCATGGACATTGAAGCCGGAACCGCAGCCGATCCAATCGTCTCCCTCGGGCGCTGGCAAGGCGGCGGGAGAGCACAGGCCGGGAGCGCATTCCTCGAACCATTGCCCGGCTTCCCTGCGATACGCCGCGTGATATACCTCGTTCATGCGGGCATCAATGCATGCGATGACGCGGGATTCGCCCGATTCCTCCGCAACCGACAGCAGCGTGCTGATTCCAATCACTGGAATATTCCGCGCAAGGGCCAGCCCCTGCGTCACGCCGCATGCGATTCGCAGGCCTGTGAACGCGCCGGGGCCTTCTCCGAAGGCGATGCCATTGATTTCGGCCAGCGTCAGTCCCGCGACCTGAAGCAGGCCCTCCAATTCATCGAGCAATATCTCTGCGTGGCGCTGCTCTGCCAGGACATGGCGTGAAACGACCTGCGCCCCTCTGCACACTGCCAGCGAGCAATACGACGTGGACGTTTCAATGGCGATGAGATTCATCAGTCCGCATTTCGCGAGGAGTAGCGGTTCGCCGGACGCTCGAGTCCCAGGTTCTCGCGGAGAGTACCGCCTTCGTATCGGGTTCGATACAGCCCCCGGCGCTGCAATTCCGGTATCACCAGTTCCGCGAAATCCTCGACGCCACCGGGCATCCATGCCGGAAAAATATTGAACCCGTCCGCCGCTTCGTTTTTGAACCATAGCTCGAGTTGATCGGCCACCTCGGTCGCAGAGCCGATCACAAGGCGATGGCGGCGGGCGCCCGCCACTTCGTAAGCCAGCTGTCGCAGGGTGAGGTTCTCCCGTTTTGCCTTTTCCTGAAGCAATTTCGGGCCGCTGGATCCGCGATTCTCGATCATCGGCAGGTCCGGCCCCGGGACATCCGGAGGAATGCCGGACAGGTCCGCTCCACCCAGCATCTGAGACAGGAACATCAGCGCCTCATCGCCGTCCATGAGATTCTGAATCGCATCGAATTTTTCCCGCGCCTCGGCATGGGTGCGTCCCACGATGGGCACAAGTCCCGGCATCACCCTGAGTGAATCCGGCGCGCGGCCGAGCTTCACCATGCGCGCCTTCAGCCCCCGGTAAAAGCGTTGCCCGCCCTCGAGCGTCAACTGCCCGGTAAATACAACGTCGGCGGTGGCCGCCGCCAGATCCTGCCCTGCATCCGATGATCCGGCCTGGATGATCAGCGGATGTCCCTGCGGCGGACGCGCCACATTGAGAGGCCCTTTGACGGAAAAGTGCTCGCCCGCATGATTCTGAAAATGCATCTTCGCCTTGTCGAAGAAGATGCCGCGCGCCTTGTCCTGCAGGAAGGCATCGTCATCCCAGCTGTCCCAAAGGGCCTTGACCACATCGAGGAACTCATGCGCGCGGTGGTAGCGGTCCGCGTGCTGCATGTGTTTTTCCTGGCCGTAGTTGGGCGCTGCCGCCTCGCGGCCGGTGGTGACGACATTCCAGCCGGCGCGTCCGTTGCTCAGGTGATCGAGTGAGGCAAACACACGCGCGACGTTGTAGGGCTCGTTATAGGTTGTCGAGACCGTCGCCGTGAGGCCGATATGCCGGGTGATGGCAGCAAGCCCGGCAAGCAGGATCATCGGTTCGAAAAAAACCACTTCGCCGGATTTCTGCAGACGCTCCGCTGTGGCGCCTGCCTCGCCGACCGACAGGTGGTCGGCCAGAAACAACAGATCAAAGCAGGCGCGCTCCGCCGTCGCCGCAATCCCGCGGTAATAGTCGAAGTTCATCGCAGCACCCGACGGGACGGTGGGGTGCTTCCAGGACGCCACATGCCCTCCGGCCCAGTTGATGACCAGGCCCAGGGCCATTTGACGGGGGGGATTTCCGGTGGAGATCAAGATGCTGTTTCTTTTTGCGGCAACCCGCCGATTCTATCTGTTCAGTGCGCCCCGCCGATTTTTATCCGGCTTGACGCGACCTGCCCCCGTCATCATGATGGCGCGTTTTTCAATCTCGGTTTTCACTCTCGTTTTTCGCTCACATTGCATTCACAGGATTTCTTATGGCCAAGCATCGCATAGCAGTCATCGCCGGCGACGGCATCGGACGGGAAGTCATGCCGGAAGGCCTGCGCGCCATGGAGGCGGCCGGCCAGAAATTCGGAATCGAGTTCGCATGGAGCGAATTCCCATGGAGCTGCGAGTACCGCACAAAGCACGGCCGCATGATGCCGGAGGATGCGCTGGACACCCTTCGCGGATTCGAGGCGATTTATTTCGGTGCCTGCGGATTTCCCGGCGTGCCCGACCACGTTTCGCTTTGGGAAATGCTGATCCCGATGCGCCGCGCGTTTGACCTTTACGTCAATCTGCGCCCGGTGAGGCTGATGCCCGGAATCGAGGCACCGGTTCGCAACCGCAAGGCCGGCGATATCGATTTCTGGGTGGTGCGTGAAAATACCGAAGGCGAATATTCGGCGGTGGGCGGGCGCAGCTTCGAGGGCACCGCGCGGGAAGTGGTGTTCCAGGAATCCATCTTCACGCGCCATGGCACCGACCGCATCCTGCGCTGGGCGTTCGAGCTTGCGCAGAGCCGGCCGAAAAAGCACCTCACCTCCGCAACCAAGTCCAATGGCATCGCCATCACCATGCCCTACTGGGACGAGCGGGTCGCGGCCATGGCGAAAGAGTATCCCGATGTGCGGGTCGACCAGTACCACATCGACATCCTCACCGCGCATTTCGTGCAGCATCCCGACTGGTTCGATGTGGTGGTGGGTTCCAACCTTTTCGGCGACATCCTTTCCGATCTGGGTCCCGCCGTCACCGGCACCATCGGCATTGCGCCTTCGGGAAACATCAACCCCTCCCGTGAAACGCCGTCGCTGTTCGAGCCGGTGCATGGCTCCGCGCCGGACATTGCCGGAAAGAACATTGCCAACCCGGTCGGGCAGATCTGGTCCGGGGCGATGATGCTCGAGCACCTGGGTTACAAGCCGGCCGCAGATGCCGTGGTGCGGGCCATCGAGACCGTGCTCACCAGCGGCCCTCGCACCCGCGACATCGGCGGCACCGCCTCCACCCAGGAAATGGGCAGGGCCATTACAGCCGCCATCTAGCTAGGCGACTCTAAATGATTGAAAACCCGTGGTTTTACGCGGTGGCGATTCCTGCGGTCATCCTCACCGGCATTTCAAAAGCCGGGCTGGGGATTGCAGGCGGCATTGCAGTTCCCATACTCGCACTGGCGATCTCACCCATACAGGCCGCCGCGGTCATGCTGCCCATTCTGCTGGTCATGGACGTCGTCAGCGTCTATCTCTACCGCAAGGAATGGAGCCGCGAGCACCTGCGCATCATCATGCCGGCGGGCGTGTTGGGCACACTCATCGGTTGGGCAACCTTCAGCTATCTCGATGAACATTCGCTGCGCGTGATCCTGGGTCTTATCGCGTTGGGATTCGTCATGCAGAGCTGGCTCAACAAACTTCCGCCTGATCCGACACCACGGATTAGAAAGGGCTTTTTTTGGGGAACCATTTCCGGCGTCACCAGTTTTGTCGCTCATTCCGGAGGCCCTCCCCTGTACGTTTATCTTCTGCCGCTGCGCCTGCCCAAGCCGGTGCATGTGGGAACCACCGTGATTTTCTTCGCGGTCGTGAACGCTCTTAAAATCATCCCCTACTTCACACTGGGCCTGTTCGACCGCACCAATCTGACGACCGCGGCGGCTCTCATGCCGGTTGTCCCTGTTGGAATCGTGCTGGGAATATGGATACAGCGAAAACTGAGCACGTTGTGGTTTTTCCGTCTCGCCTACATCCTGCTTTTCTGCACCGGGGCGAAGCTGCTGTACGACGGTTTGTTTTACTGACGGACCTGCTTGTGACTCAGCCTGGATAACTGCGCAAACACCCTCTCGGCAATCCACTGAATCCAGGACATTGATTTATCATTGCCCGGTCCAATTGATTGCAGGGGTTTTCATGGCGGCAGTGCATCCCGTTTCGCAACATCAAACCAGAGTTGAGTTCGGCCGCACCGGTCCGGGTACGGTCGCAGGCCGCTATATGCGCCAGTTCTGGCAGCCGGTCTGCAATTCCGATCAGTTGCCCGCCGGCCGGGCCAAGCCCATCCGCATCATGAGCGAGGATTTCACGCTCTACCGGGGCCAGACCGGCACCGCGCACGTCGTGGCGCAACGCTGCACGCATCGCGCCACGCTGCTCAACACCGGGTGGGTCGAAGGTGACGACATCCGCTGCCTGTACCACGGCTGGAAATTCAACGGTGAGGGCAAGTGCGTGGAACGTCCGGCCGAAAAGACCCCGCCGGGCACCCACGACGACATCAAGGCTTATCCGACGCGCGAGCATGTGGGCCTGATCTTCGCGTATTTCGGCGAAGGGGAACCACCTGCCTTCCCGCCTTTCCCTGCGTTCGAGGATGAGGGCATCGTCGAAACCCGATCCACACTCTACCCCTGCAATTACTTCCAGACACACGAGAACAATTTCGACCCCTGCCACATCCTGTGGTCGCACAGCCACGGCATTACCCATGAAGATTTCATGTCACTGGACATGTCCATCCAGCCGCCCCCCGAAGAAACCGAATACGGTACGCTGCACCGCTGGAACTTTGGCAACGAACTCATGCGCACCGCGATGCTGGGGTTGATGCCCAATGCCGTGCGCCTGCTGATCCCGGTGGTCAATGGCATTGCGCGCGCGAACATCTGCCCGCGGTTCCGCGATACCTACCTAATGCATGTTCCCGTCGACGACGAGACCCACATCTTCACGCGGACGCAGCTTGTCCGCGTCACCGGATCGGCTGCCGATCGCTATCGTGAGGAAATGCAGAAGCTGCGTGACGAATGGGCGAAGAAATGGAAACTGGAAGTGCACTACACCGCCGAAATCATGGCCGGCCGCATGACCATCAACGACGTGCTGGACCACCCCTACCTCGCCACGGTGCAGGACCAGGTGGCGCAGGCGGGACAAGGCGCCAATACCGATCGCGATCTGGAACGCCTGGGGTTGTCTGACCGTCACCTTGGTTTCATGCGCCGCATCTGGACGCGCGAAGCGCTGGCTTTCGCCGAAGGCCGGCCGATCAAACGCAGCAGCATGAGTCTGGATTGCAGCCCCTTGCTGGAGCAGAAGAACGCGCTTCGGGCAACGGGCGCCTACTGACCCGCCGATAGCATAAATAACATAATTTAATCAAATACTTATGAAAAATTCTCAGAGGCAATTCAAACCGCTCTGAACAGGGGAACCGGCTCGAACCTGCCGCCCAATGCGCGCCCGGAATCCATGCCCCACCATGGCCCGAGCGCCGTGGCATACAGGCTGCGGAAATCCAGCACGTGTCGGAGGTTTTCGTTTTCCAACTGATCCAGGCGCGGTCCCTCGCCATAAAGTCCGCCCTTCACACGACCGCCGGTCACAAAGTGCACGTTGGAGGTGCCATGGTCCGTGCCCATCGATCCGTTTTCCGCAGGCCTGCGGCCGAATTCTGCATAGGTCATCACCAGCGTGTTGTTCCACTGGCCCAGCCCCTGCAGACACGACCGGAATGCCGCGATCGATTCCGCGAATTGACGAAGCAGATTGGCATGCACACCCGGCTGGTTCTGGTGGTTGTCAAAACCATTCAGCGATACCTTGATGGCCGCCACCCTTGCCCCACCTGCAAGCACCTGAGCCGCAATGCGCAGCGAATTGCCCAGATCACCCGGTGGAAAACCCTGCAATGGAGCGGCGCTGCCGGCCAGCCTGACGGCCGCCTGAGCAATGTCGGACTCAACCTTAAGCACGTGCTGGAGCGCAGCCGAACCGGAGGCGCGCATCGGTGTCGCAAGCCTGGCGCGGCGCAGGAACTGATCGGGATTGGCCAGTGCGACACAGCGCGAACCCGCCAGCGGACCGTTTTCCAGCCCGCCGATGACTGCGCCCTCCGCGGCAAATCCGACGGGGACCGGTACGGCGGAAAACGCGCGAGCAAGCCAGCCCTCCCCCAGCGTCTGGTTGCTTGCCGAGCCCGTGTCCCAGATCTCGATCGAGCGAAAGTGCGAAAAATTGGGATCTTCGTAACCCAGGCCCTGAACAATGGCCAACTCTTTCGCCTGCCACAAAGCCATCAGCGATTCGAGCGAAGGATGCAGTGCCGCCTTCTCGTCGAGCTTGAGCACTTCGTCTCGGGAAATACCGATGCGTGGGCGCAGGCGAGCGTAGGCGGCATCGGCGTAGGGGACGACGGTATTCAGGCCGTCGTTGCCGCCCTTCAATTCCACGAGCACCAGCAGCCTGCCGTAATCGGCACCGGGGGCCGCAAAAACAAATTCCGGCAACCCGCCGCTCAACAATCCCGCGCCCACTGCTCCAAGGAATTGCCGCCTGCCGATGGAGATGTTCATTTGAGCTGAAACACCGGATCAAGGGCGAGCAGGCGGACCAGTTCGCGGTTGGCCATCATGGCGGGAAGGCCGCCAGCGGGCTCCCCGGCAAGGACGATACGGCGCACCGTTTCGCCGTCACCCGCGAGCGTCACCGGAAAGTGCGCCAGCCACTTCTCGCTGTCGAAGCGCATTCCGGCTATGGATTTCGCCAACCGTTCGCGCTCTTCGACATTCAGCCGACCGACGCCATTGGCAGTCGCGAAATCATTAAGATTGCGCCGGTCCGCGTCCGGCTCCGAAGGCGAATCATCCGTCCGGAAAAGGCGGTCGACAAATTGCTTGCGCGTCAGCAACGTCGTGCTGTTCACCCAGCGCGTGCCACCCGGCCAGCCCTTCACATTGGGCGGCGAAAAGAGGTTTTGTCCCAGAGCGCCCATCAGCAGCGCCAGCGGCGTGGGGTCGCCGACGGGAATTTCGAACTGGCGCAGCGTCCCCACCACCAAATCGGCCGGCGATTTGAACATGTTGCCCCGATTTTCGATGGCCCAGAAAGCGCCCGATCCGAGCAGTTCCCGCAAGGCAGTCTTGATGTCGTAGCGAGAAGTGCGGAACGCGGCGGCGATGCGGTGAACCTCGCGCGCATCGGGGCGCTGCGAGATGAATTCGCGCCAGAGCTTTTCAACTATGTACTCGGCGGCGCGGGGCTGTGCAAGGAGGATGTCCAGTACCGCATCACCATCGAAATTTCCGGTCTTCCCGAGGACGGTCTTGTCGCCGGCATCATGGGCCGGCGCGCGCCACAGGTATTCACCCGTATCCAGTTCAATCGACCATCCGGTGAACGCACGCGCCGCCTCGCGGATGTCGGCCTCACCGTAGCTTCCCTCGCCGAGTGTGAAAAGCTCCATCACCTCACGCGCAAAATTTTCGTTGGGCCTGCCGCGGCGGTTGCTGGCTGAGTCCAGGTAAACCAGCATCGCAGGATCTTTCGACACCGCATGGAGCAGTTCCGCAAAATTGCCGGTGGCCTGCTTCCGCAGGAGCTGATTCTGTCGGTACATCAATTGAACCATGCGGACCTTCTGCTGGCTTGACGTGAAATGCCCGTGCCAGAAAAGCGTCATGCGTTCATTCAATTGCGACGGCGAATCAAGCATCTCCCCAACCCACCATGCGCGCAGTTCAAGGCCGCGGCGGATGTCCCGATCCTGCAACCTTCGGCGTTCTTCGGCGGTGGCATTGCGGAAAGTCCGGAATGGCGTTACCGGCTCATCCACCCATGCGGGCGGCGGTTTCGATGCGGCCGGATTTCCTTCAGAGAGGAGGCGCGATACGGCCTGTTCGTGCGTGAGGAAGGAGAAATCGCGCACGCGCTGCATGGTCAGCCCGAAGGTCGTTCTCACCAGAAGGTGGCGAGCCTCCTCGGTTCCCATGCCGATGGCGAAAGCGCTGCCGGTCGCGCCGAGCCCGGCACCGAGCAGCAGCAAAAACCGGAACGCCGCGAATCGCCGGTCCGCGCTATGACCTGCAATATCCCGCAAGACCCCGATGAAACTAGTGGCTCTTGCCGCCATAAACTTCGCGGCCATGCTGATCAATATCGCGCCGCAACTGGCGCCGCTCCTCGGGGGAAAGCCGGTCGTGAACCGGCCTTGCCGGTCCGGGAGTCTCCCGCATGCGGTCCACATCGGGCTGCTTGGCGGGCCCCGGCATCAACCGGCCCTTGTCCGGCGAATTGCCCTTGCCAGGGAAATACTGCGCAAACGCCGGCGTCCCTGCGCAGAGTTGCGCAATTAAGGCTGTTATCAGGGCCAAGCGCCGAATTGCCATCACTTTGTCAAAACACCCAAAACCATCACGGATGCAAAAATACACCCATTCCGGATGCGGAGTCCGGACTCCTTGGACGGTTTTGTAAGCATTTGTTTCAGCCCCCCCTTTCAGCAACCATCTGTTACTCAGCGCTTGGACGGAAGCGCCATGACCGCTACCATGCGTGCATGAGCGAACAAAAAGCAAAAATCCTCGTCGTCGATGACGATCTGCGTCTGCGTGACCTGCTGCAGCGCTATCTGAGCGAGCAGGGATTCATGGTCACCACGGTGTCCGATGCGCCGGGAATGGACAAGCTGCTCGCAAAGGAGCGCTTTGACCTTCTGGTGCTCGACATCATGATGCCCGGCGAGGACGGCCTGGCCGCATGCCGGCGCCTGCGCGGCACCAAGAACACCATTGCCATCATCATGCTGACCGCCAAGGGCGACGACGTGGATCGCATCCTCGGACTCGAAATGGGGGCGGACGACTATTTGCCAAAGCCCTTCAATCCAAGGGAACTGGTGGCGCGCATCAACGCAGTGCTGCGCCGCCGCGGTGCCGTCGCGCCGCCGGGTTCTCCCTCCGCCGAAACCATGGAAGTCAGTTTCGGCGGCATGACGGTGAACCTTGCCACCCGTACGCTAACCCGTGATGGCAAGGCGCTGACGCTGACCACCGGGGAATTCGCATTGCTAAAGGTGCTGGTGACCCACCCGCGAAGCTCACTGTCGCGCGACAAACTGATGGAACTCGCGCGGGGACGAGAATACGAAGTGTTTGACCGCGCCATTGACGTGCAAATTTCGCGCTTGCGCAAACTGATCGAGGTTGACCCGGCTCACCCGGCCTACATCCAGACGGTATGGGGTTATGGCTATGTGTTTGTACCGGACGGCGGCCCCGTCGCGCCTGCTTGATCGCCCCCGCCACCCCCTAAATGTCCTTCTGGCCGCGCTCCCTGCTATGGCGGACCTTCGCGCTATTGTCCATTCTCGGCGTGACCACGACGGTGACCTGGTTCCTGATATTTCAGGCCCACGAGCAGACGCCGCGCGCGGGACAGATCGCCCAAAACATCGTGAGCGTGGTCAATCTCACCCGCGCGGCGCTGGTGACCGCCCAGCCGGAACGCCGTCGTGATCTGCTGATCGACCTGGCTGAAAACGAGGGGATCGAGGTCTACCCCGGTGAATTCGACGACCAGATCCGTAACGAGCCGGAATCCGAATTAAGCAGACTCATTGCCGCTTCGGTCCGCGAACAATTGGGCTCGCAAACCCGCATCGCACTTGAGCGCAACGGGCTTCCTGGCGTCTGGGTGAGCTTTATCATCGGCGGCGATGAATACTGGATGCGCATTCCCCGGGAGCGCCTGGAACGCGATATCGCCCTGCAGTGGCTGGGCTGGGCGGCGCTGGCGCTGGTGCTGGCCCTCATCGCGGCTTATATGGTCGTATCGCACATCAATCGTCCGCTCAAGGCGCTGGCGGATGCTGCGGTGGAAATCGGCAGGGGTCACAGGCCGGAGCCGGTCCCGGAAGTCGGCGCCGCCGAAATCCGGGCGGTATCGCGCGCTTTCAACCAGATGTCGCGCGACCTGTTGCGCACCGAACAGGACCGCGCCGTGATTCTTGCGGGCATTTCGCACGACCTGCGCACGCCCCTTGCGCGATTGCGTCTGGGAACCGAAATGAGCCAGGCCGACGAACCACTCAAGGAGGGCATGCGCGCGGATATCGAGGAGATGGACCGGACCATTGGCCAGTTCCTTGATTTTGCACGCATGGACAATGACGGTGGCGAAACCACGCAGCCGGCGCGCCTGTCCGACCTTGCTGGTGAAATCCTCCGGCAGCAGCACAAAATCGGCCGCGATATCGAGTCACACATCGAGGTCACACCGGTCATCGAGCTTCGATGCCAGCTGATGCGACGGGTGATTGCCAATCTGCTTGACAATGCCTTGCGACATGCGGGACAAGGCATCGAACTGCACACTCGGGAGGAAGATGGAGACAGCATCATCGAGGTTCTTGACCTCGGCCCCGGCATTCCGCCCGAACAGGCCGAACACATGAAACAGCCGTTCACGCAGATGGATCCGGCGCGCTCGGGCACCATCGGTTCAGGGCTTGGACTCGCGATCGTCGATCGCGCTGCCCGCCTGCACGGCGGGCGGTTCGACCTTCTGCCGCGGCCCGGCGGCGGCCTGATTGCGCGCATAAGGCTTGTCCACTCGACGCGCTAGCAACGCCATGCGCGTCTATCCCCTTGCGTCTATGATTGCGTCGCCATCGAAATTTGGGGAGAACACCGTGAATTCCATTGCCCGCGCATTTGCCGGTTCGGTTGTCGTCACATTATCCGCCCTGTCCGGCCACGTAATTGCGCAAGGTGCCGCAGCCTATCCGTCAAAGCCGATTCGCATCGTCGTGCCCTTTGCCCCGGGCGGCACGACCGACATCGTCGCGCGCGCTGTCGGCGCGGACATGTCCCGATTCATGGGGCAGCCCGTCGCCATCGAAAATCGCGCAGGCGCGGGCGGCAATCTGGGATCGGATGCCGTTGCGAAGGCCGCGCCGGACGGCTACACGCTGCTGGTCGGCGCCGTCAGCCCCCAGGCCATCAACGTGACGCTATACCCGAACATGCCCTACGACGTGATGCGGGATTTCGAACACATCTCACTGCTTGCGGCCGTTCCCAACCTGCTTGAGGTTCATCCCAGCGTACCGGTAAAGACCGTCAGGGAACTGATTGATTACGCGAGGGCAAATCCGGGAAAACTGGCCTATGCCTCGAGCGGCAGCGGAACATCGATACACCTGTCGGCTGAATTGTTCAAGACCATGACAGGTGTGGAGATGCTGCACATCCCCTACAAGGGCAGCGCTCCCGCCGTGGCCGATCTGGTCGGGGGACAGGTGCAACTGATGTTTGACAACCTGCCCTCATCCATCCAGCAGGTGAAAGCGGGAAAGCTGCGTGCCATCGCAGTGACCTCGGCCCGCCGCTCCCCGGCATTGCCCGATGTACCCACGATTGCTGAATCGGGTTTGCCGGGATATGAAGCGACGTCCTGGTTCGGCATGCATGCGCCGGCGAAAACGCCGAAGGAAATCATCAACAAGCTGTACGCGACGGTGTCCCGCTCGTTGCGTTCACCCGAGATGATCGAGCGCCTCACCAGCCAGGGCGCCGATCCCGTCGGCAATTCTCCTGAAGAATTCGCAGTGTTCGTTCGCGAAGAAATCGCGAAATGGGCAAAGGTGGTCAAAGCTTCAGGGGCTAAAGTCGAATAAGGCCCGTCCCCGGGGCCTGTCGGGGGCCCGGCTATTCAGCCTTGGGGCAACTGGACACCACGCGATAGAGCAGGCCGAGATCGTCTCGATACGCGCGTACCAGGGAGAATCCGGAAACCTTCCAGCGGATGGACCGTTTCGCGGGCACGCCCGGATCCTTCGCATCGCGTATCAGCGTGACGTGCGGCTTGAACGGTTTCGGATCGAAGCGGAATCCGTTTTTCTTCAACGCGTCGCGCAACTCCTGGACCATGCCGGCAAGTTTGTCGGGGACCTTGGTTGAACCGGCCCACGCGATGTGGTTGTGCTTCCAATAGCCCGCCTCGTCCAGCGTCAGAATGCAGTTGACCGTTTTTACCGAAGCCGCGACCGCTTCCAGTTCCGCCAGGCGCGTCGCGTCCGTCGGTCCGAGAAAAGCTAGCGTCAGGTGCAGATTCTCCGGACGTGTCATGCGGCCACCAGAAACCTTGTGCATGCCTTTTCCACGGGTCGAGAGCGCTCGTCGCGTCTCCGAATCAGGCCAGAGTGCGAAAAACAATTTTGGTGCAGTGATGACAGGTATGGCGGCCTCCGCTCGTGTTGTTACTGGACTATCTCAACCATGGCAATCGCCTCGGCAGCGATTCCTTCGCCACGACCGACGAATCCGAGATGCTCGGCGGTCTTTGCTTTGACGTTTGCGCAATCACTCGCAATCCCGAGATCGCCCGCAATATTGCCGACCATCTCCGGGATATGCGGCGCCATCCTTGGCGACTGTGCAATGATGGTGGAATCGATATTGACCACCCTGAACCCGGCGGCGCGCACGCGATTGACCGCCTCACGCATCAAAAGGCGGCTGTCGGCGTCCTTGTATCGTTGATCCGTATCGGGAAAATGGCGGCCGATATCGCCCAGGCCTGCGGCCCCCAGAACCGCGTCGGTAATGGCGTGCAACAGGACATCGGCGTCCGAATGCCCTTCAAGCCCCTTGTCGAACGGTATGGTCACGCCGCCGATCACGAGCTTGCGCCCCGAAACCAGCGCATGTACATCGAATCCTTGCCCAACCCGCATTCCCCGTCTCCCCAAGACCGCGACAGCCTGCGGCCTCCCTTCTACTTCCCCGCGGCACTCAGAATCAGTGCCGCCAACTCCAGATCAGACGCCACCGTCACCTTCAGGTTGCGCCGACTTCCTTCAACCAGTCTGGGCATGATGCCCAGAGCTTCCACCGCCGCAGCCTCGTCAGTCACACTTGCCGAGGCGCTCAATGCGCGCAACAGCATCCCGTATCGGAACATCTGCGGCGTTTGCGCCTGCCACAACCCGTCCCGGGTCTCGGTGCCTGTAATTCTGTCCTGTTCATCTCCGCGCTTCAGCGTGTCGGCTACGCGGACCGCAAGTACTCCCCCTGTATCGCCCGGCGCAACCGCATCGATCAACCGGCGCACATCCGGCAATGCCAGACACGGCCTCGCGGCGTCATGCACCAGCACCCAATCCTCGGGGTCGACCCCGGCCCCCGCCGCAATCAATCCATTCAGCACACTGTCGCGACGCGTCGCCCCTCCGCAATACAACGGCGCAACGCGATCACCGAATTCGACCCAATCGAAACGCCGGAATGTGTCATCCTCCGGCGCCAGCACAACGAAAACCGTTTCCAACTCCCTCACTGCCAGTAAGGCCTCTACGGCGCACTGCAACAGGGTCTTCCCACCGATCAGGCTGTACTGCTTGGGTGCCGATCCGCCAAAACGCGCGCCAAAACCGGCCGCGGGTATCAACCCGAATAACCTGGAGGACATTGGAGAAAACCCTTAGGACGGGCCGCAGATTCCAGCAGGAAAGCTCTGATTCAACAGTATAATTATACCAAGTCCCGCACCGGAACGCCGAATGAGCACACATTGGCGACCCTCCGTGCGGGTTTTCGCGTTTTTCACGCTTGAATTGCGAAGCCTTTGAAGTGACCTCTTCCCATCCCTCCGATTCAACACCCGATTCAGTTTCGCAAACAGCCAGAACCGGATCCAGCGACGCCCTCGCGCTGACCGCCCTGGCAGGTGAAGCGCGTCCTCTGGTGGTCTTTTGCGCGCGTGCCGCCGAGGCATCGCGATTGCGCGACGAGATTGCCTGGTTCGACCCAAAGCTCAAGATTTGCGTCTTTCCCGATTGGGAAACGCTGCCCTACGACAGTTTTTCACCCCACCAGGATCTCGTGTCCGAGCGTCTGGCCACGCTCTATCAGATACAGCGGAGGGAATTCGACGTCGTCGTCCTGCCCGCAACCACCGCCCTGCAGCGCCTGGCGCCCCCCGAATACCTCGCCGCATACACATTTTTTCTCAAACAGGGTGAAACCCTCGGCCTGGACGCACTGCGCGCGCAACTGGTATTTGCCGGGTATCAGAACGTCTCACAGGTGGTGGCCCCGGGAGAGTTCTGCGTGCGCGGTGGCATCGTCGATCTTTTCCCCATGGGCAGCGTGCTGCCCTATCGCATAGATCTGATGGACGAGACCATCGACGGCATCCGCACCTTTGACGTCGACACCCAGCGCACCATCTACAAGGTCGCGGAAGTGCGCCTGCTGCCCGCCCGCGAGTACCCGACGGACGACGCCGGCCGGAACCGGTTTCGAACCGCGTTTCGCGAGCACTTTGAAGGCGACGCTTCCAAGAGCACCATATACCGCGACGTCTCCAACGGCGTATCGCCCGCCGGCATCGAGTACTGGCTGCCACTGTTTTTCGAAAAAACGGCGACCCTCTTCGACTATCTGCCCTCCGAGGCGAACCTTTGCATGCACGACGATGTGCACGCCGCGTTCACCGACTTCTGGCGCGACACGCAAAGCCGCTACCAGTTCCTCCGTGGAGAACGCTCCCGCCCGCTGTTGCCACCGGAAAACCTGTTTCTGAGCGCCGAAGAGTTCTTCATTGCCGCGAAGCAGTTTGCGCGCGCGGACCCTCGCCTCGGATCGGTGGGAACCAATTCAGAAGGAACCCGTTACGTCCCGCTGCCTGTCGTGGCCGTCGAGCGCCGCGCCGCCGATCCCCTGAGCGCACTGAAAGCTTTTACCGCAACCCATCCGGGTCGCACGCTCCTGCTCGCCGACTCTCCGGGAAGACGCGAAACCCTGATGCAGTACCTGGGTGAGTACGGATTGAAACCCGCCGAATGCGCCGATTACGCCGCGTTCGCGGCAGGCTCCGAAAAGCTCATGCTGGCAGTAGCCCCGCTGCTCAACGGCTTTCTCGATTCCGAACTGCACATCGCATTCATAACCGAAGCCGAACTGTTTTCGGCCACCGCGCGGACCCGAAGCACGAAGAGCCGTGAGCGTCAGACCTCCGTCGAAGGCATGCTGCGCGACCTTTCAGAACTGCGCGCAGGCGACCCGGTGGTGCATCTGGACCACGGCATCGGCCGCTACCGCGGACTGATCGATCTGGACCTTGGCGAGGGCAAGACCGAATTCCTGCTGATCGAATATGCGGACGCGGACAAGCTCTACGTCCCTGTATCGCAATTGCATCTCATAGGTCGCTACAGCGGCGGCCCCCCGGAGCAGGCGCCATTGCACCGCTTGGGCGGTGAAGCCTGGGACAAGGCCAAGAATCGCGCCGCGAAACAAGTGCGCGACACCGCAGCCGAACTGCTGAATTTGTACGCGCAAAGAGCTTCGCGCCAAGGCCGCTCCTTCAAGATAAACCAGCACGACCTCGAGGCATTCGCGGAGGCCTTCGGTTTTGACGAAACCCCGGACCAGCTCGCGACCATCAACGCCGTCATCGAGGACATGAAACAGGTCAAACCCATGGACCGCCTGGTCTGCGGTGATGTGGGCTTTGGAAAAACCGAAGTGGCATTACGTGCCGCCTACGTCGCCGTCGCGGACGGCATGCAGGTGGCCATCCTCGCTCCGACGACGCTTCTTTCCGGCCAGCATTTCCAGACCTTCTCCGACCGTTTTGCGGGCTGGCCCGTGAAAATCGCGGAATTGTCCCGCTTTCGCAGCGGCGCCGAACAGAATGTTTCCCTCGAAGGCATTGCCAGCGGAGCGGTCGACATCGCCATCGGTACCCACAAGCTGTTGTCGCGTGAAGTGAAATTCTCGCGTCTCGGCCTGGTAATCGTGGACGAAGAGCATCGCTTTGGCGTGCGCCAGAAGGAAGCACTCAAGGCCCTGCGGGCCGAAGTGGATGTCCTGACTCTCACCGCCACGCCCATTCCAAGGACACTGGCGATGTCTCTGGAAGGTCTGCGCGATTTTTCGGTGATTGCCACTGCACCGGAGAAGCGCCTGGCCATCAAGACCTTTGTCACGCGGGATTCCGCGGGCATCATCCGAGAAGCCTGCCTGCGCGAGCTGAAGCGCGGCGGCCAGATCTATTTCCTGCACAATGAAGTCGCCACCATCGAGCGCATGCAGCAGCGGCTGGCGGAGATCCTGCCCGAGGCCCGCATCGCCATCGCCCACGGGCAGATGCGCGAACGCGACCTGGAGCGCGTGATGCGAGAATTCCTGCAGCAACGCCACAATCTGCTCCTGTGCTCGACCATCATCGAGACCGGCATCGACATTCCCACCGCCAACACCATCATCATCAACCGCGCCGACAATTTCGGCCTGGCGCAGCTGCACCAACTGCGCGGCCGCGTCGGGCGTTCGCACCATCAGGCCTACGCCTACCTGCTCACACCGGAAGAAGGCGCCCTCGGCAGTGCCGCGAAAAAGCGCCTCGAGGCCATCCAGATGATGGAGCAACTGGGATCCGGTTTTTACCTCGCCATGCAGGACCTGGAAATCCGCGGTGCAGGAGAAGTGCTGGGTGACTCGCAAAGCGGCGAAATGCAGGAAATCGGGTTCAACCTTTTTAACGACATGCTTTCACATGCGGTGCGCTCGCTCAAATCGGGCAAGGAACCCGACCTCTCCGAACCGCTCGGGGTCACAACCGAAATCAATCTCCATATCCCCGCGCTGATGCCCACCTCCTACTGCGAGGATGTGCATGAACGGCTGATCGTCTACAAGCGCCTGGCCAATTGCGATGAACTCGAGGACATTGAGGCCATGCAGGAGGAAATCATCGACCGCTTTGGTGAACCGCACCCGGCGGTGCGCGCCCTGCTGGAAGTGCACCGGCTGAGAATCCGATCGCGAAGCCTTGGCATCAAGCGACTCGATGCGGGGCCGGAAACCATACAGATCCAGTTCGTCAAGCACCCGCCGATAGAACCGGAAACCATCATCGGCCTCATCCACAGGCAGCGGGGCTGGCGCATGAGCGGCCAGGACAAACTTCGGATCGAGCGGGTCAGCGGCACGCTGGAGGAAAGGTCCCGCGCCTGCAGGGACATACTCGCACTGCTCTCCGCGCCGCCAAAAACCACGGCACCTTCGAAACCGGCAAAACCGGCAAAGGCGCACTGAGCGCGAGAGCGGTTACTCGGCCTCTTCGATCCAGGCCATCTGGATGGCTTCGAGGATTTTTTCCCCGGAGCGTTCAGCGGCATCATCAAAGCCTTCGAGTCCCATCACCCAGGCATGCAGATCTGTGAATCGCAGGTTTTTCGGGTCCATGTCGGGAAATTTCTCGCAAAGGGCGATGGCGATCTCAAGCGTGTCGGTCCATTTCATGTTGGCCTGAATTCCCTGTTCTAATGATGGCCTTCGGAAACCATGTTGATGGTGTATTTCGGTATTTCGATGACCAGGTCGGCTCGGTCCACGATCACCTGGCAGGACAGCCGCGACGTCGGCTCCAGTCCCCACGCCTTGTCGAGAAGATCTTCCTCGAGTTCCTCGGGTGGTGTCAGCGACTGCTGGCCTTCGCGCAGGATGACGTGGCAAGTGGTACAGGCGCATGATTTTTCGCAGGCATGCTCGATGGCGATTCCGTTCTCGAGCAATGCATCGCACAGCGATGTTCCAGGCGAGGCTTCGATCACCGCGCCATCGGGGCATAGCTCCACATGCGGCAGGACGATGATTTGCGTCATAGGCTGGCCAGACTCTTTCCGGTAAGCGCCTGCTGCACCGAGCGGTCCATCCGGCGCGCGGCAAAGGGCTCGGTCAGGCGGTTCAATTCGTCAATGGCATGCTTGATGGCGCGGTGGTCGGACTGGCGTGACAAGGTCTTCAGGCCGTTGAGAGCAGTCCTAATTGCCGCCAGTTCGGCTGCCTCGAGCAGCGCTTCATCCTGCCCAAGGGCGGCACCCACCGACTCCAGCATTCGCTCGGCCTCCACCTGCTGTTCACGCAGCGCCCGAATGCGAAGGTCATCGCCCGCATGTTCGAAGGAGTCCTTGAGCATGTTCGTAATGCGCTCGTCCGAAAGACCGTAGGATGGCTTCACCGCGACCGATGCCTCGGCCCCGCTGGTAGTTTCCTTCGCGCTCACCGCGAGCAGGCCATCGGCGTCAACCTGGAATGTCACGCGGATGCGCGCTGCGCCCGCAACCATGGGCGGAATTCCGCGCAATTCAAAGCGCGCCAGCGAACGGCAGTCGGACACCAGTTCGCGCTCGCCCTGCACGACGTGTATTGACATAGCGGTCTGTCCGTCCTTGAAAGTGGTGAATTCCTGTGCCTTGGACACCGGAATGGTGGAATTGCGGTGGATCACCCGCTCCACCAGCCCACCCATCGTCTCCAGGCCCAGCGAAAGGGGAATCACATCCAGCAGCAGCCAATCCTCGTCCACCGATTTGTTGCCCGCCAGCGCATTGGCCTGCATGGCCGCACCCAGCGCGACTACCTTGTCCGGATCGAGATTGTTGAGAGGGGGCTGCCCGAAACAGCCTTCAACGGCCCGCTGCACATGGGGCATGCGCGTCGCGCCACCCACCATGACCACCCCTTTGACATCGGAAAACAACAGACCCGCATCTCGCAGGGCCTTGCGCGTGGGCACGAGGGTCTTGACGACCAGGTGCCGGGTCATTTCCCAAAAGTCGGATTGCGATACGGGAACATCCACCACCGTGCCGGTGGAAAGCTTCGCATTGAAACGAACTTCGCTATGGTTCGTGAGGTACTCCTTGACCTGCCGCGCCTTCGCAAGCAGCAGGCTGGTATCAGATACCGATAACGGCGGAAGCTTTTCCTGCTCGAGCACCCAGCAGAACAGACGATGATCAAAATCATCCCCGCCCAGGGCGGCATCGCCGCTGGTAGCCAGAACCTCGAACACCCCGGTGGACAGGCGAAGGATGGAAAAATCGAACGTGCCGCCTCCCAGATCGTAGACGGCATAAACGCCTTCGGAGGCATTGTCCAGTCCATAGGCAATGGCCGCGGCCGTGGGCTCGTTGAGCAGCCGCATGACATTCAGGCCGGCAATCGAGGCTGCATCCTTGGTGGCCTGGCGCTGCGCGTCGTCAAAATAGGCTGGCACCGTGACCACCGCACCCACCAGTTCTCCGCCGAGGGACTTTTCGGCGCGTACGCGCATTACTCTTAGAAGTTCGGCCGAAACTTCCACCGGACTTTTAACGCCGGCAGCCGTGCGTATCTGCACCATGCCCGGCGTATCGACAAAATCATAGGGAGAATTTTCAATATAGGCAATATCGCGAAGGCCGCGTCCCATGAATCGCTTCACCGAGACGATGGTGTTCTTGGGATCGTGCGAGCGCTCGCGCTCGGCCTCGTAACCGGTTTCGACCGAGCCGTCGGCCCCGTAGCGTACGATTGACGGCAGCAGCGGGTGACCCTGTTCGTCGTTGAGCACTCCGGCCACGCCATTGCGTACCGTCGCGACCAGCGAATTGGTGGTGCCAAGGTCAATGCCCACCGCCAGCCGGTGCTGGTGGGGTGCCGTGGATTCGCCAGGCTCGGAGATCTGCAGCAAGGCCATCAGGCAACATCCATTTCTTCAATACCGTCGCCGATTTCCCGCTCCAGCTTTTCGATGAACAACAGCTGCCTCGCCGCTTCGCAGGCCGGTTGAAAGGCGCCCGAGCCAAACAGCTTTTCCAGGTGGGAAAAGCGCACGCGCTTCTCGGCAATCAATTCGTCATGGAGGGATTCCAGCCGACCCAGGTTGCGCGCCGCGCGGGCATCCTCGATGTTCTCGCGCCATTCGAGTTGCTGCATCAGGAAAGCCGGCTCCATGGTTATGCTGGTCTCGGAACGAACATCAATGTCTCTCATCTCAAGGAGGTAGATCGCCCGCTTCAGGGGATGCTTCAGGGTCTGGTAGGCCTCGTTGGCGCCGGTGGCAAGCTGCATGGCCACACGGCGTTCGGCTTCGGTCGCATTGACGAACCGGTCCGGGTGCACCTTTGACTGCAGGTTTCGGTAGGCGCGGTCGAGCGCGTCCAACGCCACGGTAAACGAGACCGGCACGCCCAGCACTTCAAAGTGATTTTTAGCTTGCGCCATCTTTCAGACCGCAAAAAAGGGGCCGCGAGGCCCCTGTTTTTCCTGGACGGGGCCCATCAAACGTTGAACGATTCCCCGCACCCGCACTCGTCCTTGACGTTCGGGTTGTTGAACTTGAAGCCCTCATTGAGGCCTTCGCGCGCAAAATCGAGTTCTGTGCCGTCAATGTAGGGAAGGCTTTTCGGATCAACGACCACCTTAACGCCATGGCTGTCGAAAGTCAGATCTTCGGGATTGAGTGCATCGGCATACTCGAGCTTGTAGGCAAGGCCCGAGCAACCGGTGGTGCGCACGCCCAGCCGCAGGCCGACACCTTTGCCCCGCTTGGCAAGGAAGTTGGTGACGTGGGTTGCGGCGCGTTCGGTCAGGGTAATCGGCATGGCGTAGTCCTTAGACGGTGGCGCCTGCCCCGGGGGCATCGGCGGCCGAAGACGGCCCGGCGGATTCTTCCACGTGTTTCTTGCGGTAGTCGCTGATGGCCGCCTTGATGGCATCCTCAGCGAGGATCGAGCAATGAATTTTCACCGGCGGCAGGGCCAGTTCCTCGGCAATCTGGGAATTCTTGATGCTCCCCGCCTCGTCCAGCGTCTTGCCCTTCACCCATTCGGTGATGAGCGATGAGGACGCAATGGCGGATCCGCAGCCATACGTCTTGAAGCGGGCATCCTCGATGATGCCCTCCTTGCTGACACGGATCTGCAGTTTCATGACGTCACCACAGGCCGGCGCGCCGACCATGCCGGTGCCCACCTGCTCGTCCGCCTTGTCGAAGGACCCCACATTGCGGGGATTCTCGTAATGGTCGATGACCTTGTCGCTGTATGCCATTTATGACTCCTTTAATCCATCCTGTGCGCGAAGGTGCGCCCGTCAGTGGGCCGCCCACTGCACCGAATTGAGGTCCACGCCGTCTTTAAACATTTCCCAGAGCGGCGAGAGTTCCCTCAGCTTGCCGATCTTGCGCCGCAGGAGTTCGATGGCGAAATCGATCTCCTCGACGGTCGTGTACTTGCCGATGGTGAACCGGATCGAGCTGTGCGCAAGCTCGTCGGAACGGCCCAGCGCGCGCAGCACGTAGGAGGGTTCCAGCGACGCCGAGGTACACGCCGACCCCGAGGATACCGCGATGTCCTTGATCGCCATGATCAGCGACTCGCCTTCGACAAAATTGAAGCTGATGTTGAGATTGTGGGGAATGCGTTTTTCCATGCTGCCGTTGACGTAGATTTCCTCCAAGTCGAGAAAACCCGCGTAAAGACGGTCTCGAAGGCCGCGAATGCGTTCGTTGTCGGTGGCCATTTCCAGCTTCGCGATGCGAAAGGCCTCGCCCATGCCCACGATCTGGTGCGTCGCCAGCGTGCCCGAACGAAGCCCGCGCTCGTGCCCGCCACCGTGCACCTGCGCTTCGATGCGAATGCGAGGCTTGCGGCGTACGTAGAGCGCGCCGATGCCCTTGGGCCCGTAGACCTTGTGCGCAGTCACGGTCAGGAGGTCGACCTTGAGCGTTTGCATGTCTATTTCAAGCTTGCCCGCCGCCTGCACCGCGTCGCAATGAAAGATGATGCCATTGGCACGGCACAGTTCGCCGATTTCAGCGATGGGCTGGATCAGGCCGATTTCATTGTTGACCATCATCACCGAAACCAGCACGGTGTCCGGCCGGATGGCAGCCTGCAGTTGCTCGATAGTAATGAGCCCATCATCGCGAGGATCGAGGTAAGTTGCCGTGAATCCCTGACGTTCCAATTCACGCACGGTGTCGAGCACGGCTTTGTGCTCGGTTTTCACCGTGATGATGTGTTTACCCTTGGATTTGTAGAAATTTGCGGCACCCTTGATGGCAAGGTTATTGCCCTCGGTAGCACCGGAGGTCCAGACAATTTCCCGCGGATCGGCGTTAAGAAGGGCCGCAACGTGCCCGCGCGCCTCCTCCACTGCCTTCTCCGATTCCCAGCCATAGGCATGCGAGCGGCTCGCGGCATTGCCAAAATGCTCGGTGAGGTAGGGAATCATTTTCTGCGCGACGCGCGGATCAACCGGCGTGGTCGCGGAATAATCAAGATAAATCGGAAACTTCATGGCAGCTGCATCTCCATCTTCAGGCCGGTTGGACCCTGTCTTTTATTCCCAGTTCGATGACGCGCTTGTCCTGGAGGACTGCGACGCCCTCGCTGGCCATGCGTTCGCGCTGCTTGACCACGAGATCCGACAGCTTCACGGAATTGAGATATTCGAACATTTTCTCATTCAGCGTGGACCACAACTCATGGGTCATGCAGCGCTGTTCTTCCTGGCAGTTCTCACGCCCGCCGCACTGTGTTGCATCCAGCGGTTCATCGACGGCACGGATGATTTCCGCCACCGACACCTGGGCCACGGGCCGGGACAGCGTGTATCCGCCTCCGGGGCCGCGTACGCTGTCCACCAGCGTGCGCCGGCGCAGTTTGCCGAACAACTGCTCCAGATAGGACAGTGAAATGTTCTGGCGTTTGCTGATGCCGGCCAGCGTGACCGGCCCCTTGCCGTCATGCAAGGCCAGGTCCAGCATCGCGGTTACCGCAAATCGCCCTTTTGTCGTCAGTCTCATGGCCGCCCTCTTTGGCTGGATCGCACTTCGAAGGAAAGAACGTTCGCCCGAAAAATTTAACCGAGCTATTTAGTCAGGATTGAATCTTACGGTATCCGATCAAAACAATCAACTATTGACCGGAAGCCTTGCGCTCGGCCCACCGGGAGGCGGACAAGGCACTGTCCTGATCGGCGCGAAGCGTCTCAATTTCCTTTAAAATCATCAACATACGATTTTCCATCTCGTTGCTGTGATCGAGTAACCCCTCGATGGCCTTGGAGATTGGATCATCATCCCGAGTCACGGCATAGGCAGAAAATCCGAGCTTCGCCGCCTTCTCCTCACGGGATTTGTCGCGCTCATCAAGGATCACGCGCGCCGGAATTCCAACCGCCGTCGCGCCGGCAGGCACGTCCTTGACCACCACCGCATTGGAACCAATCTTCGCGCCCTCGCCGATCACGATCGGACCGATGACCTTCGCTCCAGCGCCGACCACCACGCCTGTGAGCAGGGTGGGATGCCTCTTTCCTTTTTGCCAGGACGTGCCGCCCAGCGTGACGCCGTGATAGAGCGTGCAATCGTCGCCGATCTCGGCCGTTTCACCGATAACCACGCCCATGCCGTGATCAATGAACACGCGGCGTCCGACCGTGGCCCCGGGATGAATCTCGATGCCGGTAAAGAACCGGCCCAGATGGGAGCAGAAACGGGCCAGCCAGCGAAAGCGGTTCTGCCACAGCCAGTGCGACAGGCGGTGCAGGGTCAGGGCATGAAGACCCGGGTAGCAGGTGACCACCTCCCAGGATGACCGGGCCGCAGGATCGCGCTCGAAAACACACGCAATATCTTCCCTCAGACGGGAAAACATCATTGATTCTCCAGTGAATTATGCTGAATTATGGCAAACCAGAGTGATTTAATCAACTTTTTTGCCGGCCCTTGATACCACCCACGGCGCGGTCCCAGGCGGTGAGCATCCCGCGCAGGATGTTGACCTCTTCCCGCTGCAACTTCGCCCGGCCGAAAAGCCGGCGCATGCGTTCCATCATGCGCTTGGGTTTTCCCGGTTCCAGGAAATCGGTTTGCCCGAGGCTGGCCTCAAGGTGCGCGTAGAAATGCTCCACCTGTTCAATGCTGGCCAGTTCGGCCCCCGCCTCCTCCGTCGCCGGAGCACCCAGTGCCATGCGAATTTCGTACGACGCGACCTGCACCGCCGCCGCAAGATTCAGCGAACTGAAATCGGACACCGTCGGGATGGTCGCAAGGCGGTTGCACAGGAGTACGTCTTCATTCGCAAGGCCTGCGGTCTCATTGCCGAACACCAACGCCACCTCGGATGTATCTGCCAACGCAATGGCTTCACTGGCGGCGGCCCGCACATCCTGTGGCGCATGGGAGAGATCCCGTCCGCGTGCCGAAAATGCGAAGGCAACCACCGCGCCTTCCAGCGCCTCTTTCAGGCTGCCGCATACCCGTACCCTCGCAAGCACGTCGACCGCATTGACCGCTAGCGCATCGGCCTCGCGGTCAGGAAAACGCCTCGGTTCGACCAAAACCAGGCGCGACAGGCCCATGGTCTTCATGGCGCGTGCGGCGGCGCCGATATTGCCCGGATGCGAGGGCCGGTGAAGCACCACGCGGATACGATTCAGGCATGACGCATCCGCGGCCGGCACATTCACTCCATTGGCATCGGTGCCTTCAATAACGGCGGCATCGGGTTTCATGGGCAACATCCGGAACAATTCATCTAAAGCCAGGGAGTCAAGATAGTAGAATCGGCCTCGCCCGACGCACCTTTGCGCGAGCGCTCTTTGAAAACGAAAGCCAGTCGCAATGCATCCAATGATCACGATCGCCGTGAAGGCCGCCCGTCGCGCCGGAACACTCATTAACCGAGCCGCCCGGGACGTCGATCAGGTGACAGTGACACGCAAGGGCCGCAATGACTTCGTAACCGAGGTAGACAAGGGCGCGGAAGCCTCCATTATCGACGTGATCCGCACCGCCTACCCCGACCACGCAATATTAGCAGAGGAGTCCGGCAAGTCCGCCGGCACCAAGGGCGGCGCCGAATTCACCTGGATCATCGATCCGCTGGATGGCACGATGAATTTCATCCACGGCTTTCCGCAGTACGCGGTTTCGATCGGTGTCATGCACCGCGAAACACTGACACACGGCGTCATCTACGATCCGTTCAAAAACGAACTGTTCCACGCAACGCGCGGCGGCGGCGCCTTCCTGAATGACTCGCGCATCCGTGTCTCCAAACGCACGCGCTTCGCAGACGCACTGATCGGCACCGGCTTTCCCTATACCAACATGTCGAACCTAGAGGCCTATCTCACCATGTTCCGCTCTGTGGTGAGCCAGGTGTCCGGCATTCGCCGCGCCGGTTCAGCGGCACTCGACCTTGCCTATGTGGCGGCGGGCCGGCTCGACGGATTCTGGGAACTGGGCCTTTCGCCCTGGGACATCGCCGCGGGCGCCGTCATCCTCCAGGAGGCCGGCGGCCTCGTGTCGGACCTGAACGGCGAAGCCGACTTCATGAAGTCCGGCAGCATCGTGGGCGGCAATCCCAAGATATTCAATCTTCTGCTCAGGGCACTCTCCCCCGTGGAGAAAACCCCGGCCGCATGAAATGGCTTGAGCGGCTGCTTGGCAGGCGTGATGACGGCTTTGAGCGTTCATCCACTCTCGAGCGCGCGCTCACGCTGCACGAGGCTGGCGACCTTGCAACCGCGGAAAATATCTATGCGGACATGCTGGCACACAATCAGCGCGACCCCGACGCCCTGCACCTCACCGGCCTCATCGCGCATCAGCGCGGCGATAACACCCGGGCACTGGATCTCATCAACAAAGCCATTGCGGAGCGGCCCGCCGCGCCGCGCTTTCATTTCAACCGCGGCAATGCTCTGGTTGCCTTGAACCGGCCGCGTCAAGCCGTTCAGAGCTTCGAGCGCGCCGCCGACTTGGACCGCACCCATTCACCCAGCTGGTTCAATCTCGGCGCCGCCCGCGCAAGGCTCAACGAACACGGCAAGGCGGTTATCTCCTTGCGACGGGCATTCGATATCGACTCCGAGCTGCCCGGCCTGCGCCAGGCGCTCGCGCAAGCCATTGCCAGCGCAGTGGGCACAGGGGAAATGCAGCCCGCCGCCTACGGCGGTGCCGCGGACCTTCTCGAAGGCCATTGGCAATCCTGCGAGCATCCGCAGGAAGCGCGGTTGCTGCTCGCCTTTGCACTCCAGGAAGGCCACCAGTGGACCAGGGCTGCAGCGCACTATCTTTCGCTCGCAGAGGCTTCACCCGATATGGAGGTCGCGCACAACAACCTCGCCAATTGCTACAACCGCCTCGGCGAGATGGCCCTCGCCAGCGCGCAGTACCGCGAGGTGCTGCGCCTGTCTCCGAACAACGCTCTTGCCGCATCGGGCATCGTCTCCTGCTTCAATTACGACAGCACCGCAAGCCCCGAACGCGTGTTCCAGGAACATGTGGCCTGGTCGCAGCGTTTTGCCGCGCCGCCTGCCACCCCGATTGCACACACCAACAGCCGCGAACCGGGACGCCGCCTCCGCCTGGCCTATGTGTCGCCAGACCTGCGGCGCCATCTGGTCACCACGATGTTCGCGCCCATCATCGAGCGGCACGACCGTTCGAGATTCGAAGTCACCTGTTACTACAACTTCCCGACCAAAGATGTCGTCACGCGACGCATACGCGCGGCAAGCGACCGCTGGGTCGATGTCGCCCACTGGAATGACGAGAAGCTTGCTCGCCAGTTGCGCGAGGACCGAATTGACATCCTCGTGGATTTGGCCGGCCACACTTCCTACGGGCGCCTGCCGGCCTTCGCCGGAAAACCAGCGCCGGTGCAGGTGAGCTGGCTCGGATATTTCTGCACCACCGGCATGACGCAAATGAATGCCTACATCACCGACCCGCATTCGTCGCCCG
Source organism: uncultured beta proteobacterium (assembly GCA_903899705.1). Lineage (GTDB taxonomy): Bacteria > Pseudomonadota > Gammaproteobacteria > Burkholderiales > SG8-39 > 2-02-FULL-62-17. The sequence continues at coordinate 6,304 of CAIUKQ010000309.1, read as the reverse complement.
AGGGTCAGGAGGCCTTCTTCAGTGAAAAGCTGGTGCGCCTGCCCGATACGCGTTTCACCATCGAGCCGCATGAGCACTATCCGCCGGTCGGTGTGCCCCGCCGTCGCAATCCTGGGTGCGTGACTTTCGGCTGCCTCAACAATCTGGCCAAGCTCAATGATGGCGTGCTTACCGCATGGTCTGCCATCCTGAGGCAACTGCCGGAATCCGACATCCTCATCCAGGCCATTGCGCTGGAGGATGCACCCAACCGCGAAGCCTTTCTCCTCCGATGCGAGCGCGCCGGCATCGAACGCCGTCGCATCACCCTGCGCGCCTGGATGCCGCTGGAAGAATCCGCGAAGACCTACCTCGACATCGACATCGCGCTCGATCCCTTTCCGTTCTGCGGCGGCATGACAAGCTTTGATGCCCTGTGGATGGCCGTTCCGGTGGTCACGCTGGCGGGTACGCTGGTAGCCGGACGCCAAACCGCGTCGATGCTCGCCAACCTGGATCTCCCCGACCTGATCACGGACAATGTCGATGCTTACGTCGACCGTGCAGTGGCGCTGGCCCGCGACACGGCGCGCCTTGATCACCTGCGCGAGACGCTGAGAACCAGGTTTGCCGCTTCGCCCCTGTGCGACCACGACAAGTTCACGCGCGCGCTGGAAGCAGCCTATCTCAGCCTTTGGCAGAGTTGGGCAGAGGGTCCTGCCCAATGAATACCATTAGACTGTATTGCAGTCGTATCGGAGCAATCGCATGATGAAATTCAATATCAGGCTATGGATATGCGTGGCAACCCTGCTCGCCAACGCGGCGATGGCAGGGGATCTGCGCATCGGCATGTCTGCCGACATCACCTCGATGGATCCACACGCAGTCAATATCACACCCAACAACAACATCGGTTGGCATGTGTTCGATGCGCTGGTACACGTTGATGCCGATGCACGCATCGCACCGGGACTCGCGCAATCCTGGCGCGCGGTGGACGACACGACCTGGGAATTCAAGCTGCGGCGCAACGTCAAATTCCACGACGGCTCGCCCTTCACCGCGGATGACGTGCTGTTTTCCATGGACCGCGCGGAGAAGTTGCCCAACGGCCAGTACGCGAGTTTCGTGCAGCGCCTTACTGACCGCCGTGCGGTCGACCCCTACACGGTTCGCGTGAAGACGGCGACGCCCTATGCCATGGTGCCCTATGACCTCAATTCGATTTTCATCGTATCGAAGAAGGCCGCAGCCAATGCCTCGCCCGAGGACTTCAACAATGGCAAGGCCATGATCGGCACGGGCCCATTCCGCTTTACGCGTTTTGCGCGTGGCGACCGGGTGGAACTGGCGAAGAATCCGACCTACTGGGGCGGCGCGCCCGCCTGGGACAAGGTGATCTTCCGCATCATCCCCAACGACCCGGCGCGCATCGCCGCCCTGCTCTCGGGCGACATCGATGCCATCGAGGCCATCCCCACGCCGGACCTCGCCCGAATCCGCGCCGACAAGCGATTCCGGCTCGCCCAGAAGGTTTCCTGGCGCACGATTTTCTTTCACATGGACCAGTGGCGCGACGTCTCGCCCTTCGTCACTGATCGTTCCGGCAAGCCGCTGCCAAAAAATCCACTGAAAGACGTCAACGTGCGCCTGGCAATCTCCAAGGCCATCAACCGCCAGGCCATCGTTGAGCGCTTGATGGAAAACGCGGCGATCCCGGCTTCCAATCTCGTTTCTCCGCCGGTGTTCGGCCATGTGGCGGCGATCAAACCCGAAGCCAACGACCCGGAGGCCGCCAAGCAGTTGCTGGCGCGCGCGGGCTACCCCGACGGTTTCGCCCTGACGCTGCATGCCCCCAACAACCGCTATGTCAACGACGACCAGATCGCACAAAGCGTGGCGCAGATGCTGACGCGCGTGGGCATCAGCACGAAGGTGGAGACCATGCCCATCAATGTCTACCTGCCCAAGGCGCGCAACGGGGACTTCAGCTTTTCGATGCTGGGCTGGGGTTCGTTCTCGGGCGACCTCGCGCTTCGCGCCCTGCTCGCCACGCCCAATGCGGACAAGGGCTATGGTGCATGGAATTGGTCCCGTTACGCCAATCCCGCGATGGACAAACTGCTGGATCAGGGATTCGCCACGGTCGACGAGAAAAAGCGCGAGGGCATCGCCCGCGAGGCCGCGGCCATCGCGCTCAAGGACCAGGCGGTGATTCCCATCCATCACCAGATTGCCGTCTGGGCCATGAAGGCCAATATCAATTATGTGGCGCGCACCGATGAGTACACCTTCGCGCATCACATGAAGTGATCCGCGCCATATGGTGAGCCACTGATGCCGGGGTTCCTCCTTCAGCGCCTGGCGCAGGCGCTGCTCGTGATCTTCATCATGTCTTTGCTGGTGTTTGGCGGGGTCTACGCCATCGGCGATCCGATGGCGATGATGATCCCGCCCGATGCCACCCAGGCCGATGCCGCGCGCATGGCCGCCGCGCTGGGCCTCGATCAACCCCTGTGGCGGCAGTACGGTGTGTTTCTGTCTCAGGCGTTGCACGGCAATCTCGGGGTCTCTTTTGCATTTCACGTGCCGGCTGTGACTCTGATTCTTGAACGACTGCCCGCCACGCTGGAACTTGCAATAGCGGCCACGCTCATGGCCATAATCTTTGGCATTCCACTGGGTCTGTATGCCGGCCTGAGGCCGAATGGCTTCATCGGCCGGTCCATCATGGCGGGATCGATCCTCGGGTTTTCACTGCCGACCTTCTGGGTAGGCCTGATATTCATCCTGGTGTTTTCGGTCCAGTTGGGCTGGCTGCCCGCAAGCGGTCGCGGGGAAACGGTCGATGTGTTCGGCGTGCCGCTGAGCTTCCTCACCGCCGATGGCTTGCAACACATGCTGATGCCGGCGCTCAACCTCGCACTCTTCAAGCTGGCTCTCGTGACACGACTGGTGCGCGCCGGTGCACGCGAGGCGCTGTCGCTTGACTACGTGCGATTCGCGCGCGCCAAGGGCCTCACCGAAGCGCGCGTGATTGGCGCGCATGTGCTTCGCAACATCCTGATTCCGGTTGTGACGGTGATTGGCCTGGAGTTCGGATCACTGGTGGCGTTTGCCGTGGTCACCGAAACCATTTTCGCGTGGCCGGGCATGGGCAAGCTGCTCATCGATTCGATCAATGTGCTGGACCGCCCGGTGGTGGTCGCCTACCTGTGCGTGACGGTAACCCTGTTCGTCCTGATCAACCTGGCCGTCGATCTGGCCTACGCCGCGCTTGATCCGCGTGTACGTCTGGGCGGGGAGGCGCGATGAACGACACCGTTCACGATCCGTCCGCCCTGCCCGCCACACTTCCCGGCTTTGCGCCGCGCTTCGCGCGCGACAGCGTGGCGCTGGCCGCGCTGGCCATGCTCGCCCTGCTCATCCTTGCTGCAATCTTCGCCCCCTGGATCGCACCGCAGAATCCCTATGACCTTGCGCAACTGGATCTGATGGACAGCAAGCTGGCGCCCGGCGCAGCAGGTGCCGATGGACGCCACTTCCTTCTGGGCACTGATGAGCAAGGTCGCGACATTTTCTCGGCCATCCTCTACGGCATGCGCACCAGCCTCATCGCCGGCTCGGTGAGCACGGTGCTCGCTTTGATCATCGGCCTCTTCTTCGGCCTTTGCGCCGCCTGGTTTCGCGGATGGGTGGACGCGATCATCATGCGCGTGGCCGATCTGCAATTGTCTTTCCCATCCATTCTCATTGCCCTCGTGCTGCTCGCCGCGCTCGGTCAAGGCCTCGACAAGATCATTTTCGCGCTGGTGGCCGTGCAGTGGGCCTACTACGCGCGCACCGCCCGCGCCGCGGGCATGGCCGAACGGGAGAAGGATTATCTGAGTGCCGCCATCGCCCTTGGCCTGAAGACGCCACGCATCATCTTTCGTCACCTGCTGCCCAACTGCCTGCCACCGCTGATGGTGGTGGCCACAGTCCAGATCGCCGCGGCCATCAGCCTGGAAGCCACCCTGTCGTTCCTGGGCCTGGGCCTGCCAATTACCGAACCATCCCTCGGCCTCCTGATCGCCAACGGCTACGCGCACCTGCTTTCGGGAAAATACTGGATCAGCTTCTTCCCCGGCTTGACGCTGCTCGTGCTGATCGTCTGCATCAATCTGGTGGCGGACCGGCTGAGGGACCTTTTCGATCCGCGGCGAACGGATACCGGATCGAACTGAGTTGCCGTGAGAAGCGGATCAAAGCCAGCGCCGCACTCGCCGGGCATAGGCATCAAATTCCTCACCGAATGTTTTCTTCAGAATCCGCTCCTCCGGCCCAATCTGAAACCGGTTCAGATAAAGCACAAACGCCACCGGCCCCAGCAATCCCCACGCGGAATTCAGAAACACCGCCCAGGCGAGCACCACCAGCGCCTGACCCACATACATGGGATTGCGGCTCAGGCGGTACGCCCCGCCTGTCACCAACACCGAAGAATTTTTAGGATTCAATGGGTTAACAGTGGTCTTCGCGCGCACAAACCAAACGGCACAGTAAAGATCAAAGCCAAACCCCGCCAGAACAAGCGCCAGTGCCAGGCCATTCACCCATTGGCCGCTCAATCCCAGCGAAGGCCCAACCGGCGCAATCGCCCACATCAGCGCGCCGATGACGCCACCCACAATCGGCGGCGGAATTTTCAGGTCAAGCAATTTCATATCCAATGGCAAACCCATCCCATGCGCGGGTAAATCCGCGGAGACGAACAATAACCGCACCCGCGCCTTTTTGAATACCATCCGGCGTCACGTAATCCCATCCCGCCGTCCACGGAGAAAAAAATGAAAGTGATTGTTTTCGATCTGCTTCCCTACGGTCAGAACGTCGAGCACCTCAAGGGCGCCGCCGCTGAACTGCCTTATCCCCTGGGCAAGCAGCATTGCGATCCGCAGGTCTGCGCGCAAACCTACGAGGAGCATCTCTCGGCCTGGGAGGAAGCCGACCGCCTGGGTTACGACGGCGTGGGCTTCAACGAACACCACACCTCGCCCTACGGTCTGATGAATTCCCCCAACCTGCTGGCCGCCAGCGCCGCCCAGCGCACAAAGAAAATCAAGCTCCTCATCTACGGCAACCTCCTGCCGCTGCACCAACCCCTTCGCCTCGCCGAGGAAATCGCCATGCTCGATTGCCTCTCCAAGGGCCGGATCATCTGCGGCGTCGCCCGCGGCATTCCGCGCGAATACAAGGTGCACAACGTGCCCATGGAGGATTCACGCGCCCGCTTCGAAGAGGCCTACGACATCCTCATCAAGGCCTGGACCGAGGAAGTGTTCTCGCACCAGAGTCGCTTCTGGTCATACCGCGACGTCGCCATCTGGCCGCGCCCCATCCAGCAACCGCATCCGCCGGTATGGATGCCCGTCACCGGCAGCAAGGAATCCCTCGAATGGGCCGCCGCCCGCGCCATCCCCATCACCCCCGGCGGCTCCACCGACGGCCTGCGCGAAGACGCCGTGCGCTACTACGGCGAATGCATGGCAAAGAACGGCGGCAAGATGACGCCCGAACACATCTCCATGGCAGCCGTCACCTACGTCGCCGACAGCAAGGCCAAAGCCGTCGAAGAAAACGCGCCCTACCAGCTCTACTTCAACCGCACCCTCTTCAGCCACGGCAACGTCACAGAAACCAACCTGCAACGCGAAGCCGGCTACGTCACCGACCAGGCTTCCGCCTACGTCCGTCCCGAAAACCTTGCCGCTGCCGCACGCGCACGGGAAGACTTCCGCGGGCTGACCAAAGAGACGCTGGCCAAGCGTGCGGAAAACATGCCCTGGGGTACAGCGGACGAAGTGGCCGAGCGGCTGATCGCGAGTGCCGAAAAGATTGGATCAAATACCGTGCTCGTGAGCATGAACCGTGGGGCGATGCCGAATGACATGTTCATTGAGCAGTTACGGCGGTTTGCGGTGGGGGTTCTACCGCGGCTGCATGCGCATCAGGTGACGAAAAGTCCGCTGGTTTAAAGCCGACGCCGACGCCATCGGGACGATTTGAACCTGGTGGCACACCAGTCCTTGAAGTTATCTAAGGAATCGCTGAATAAGTAGTCGCGCGAAGCAATGCTTGAACGCGATTTCGTTGAATCGGTGAAACGAATGGAATTTTCATCAACATTGGGCCGTTTTGATGGGGATAGCGGGGTATTCCCCGGCACTCACCCTACGCAGGGCGCACCTCTCCTGTGAGGGCACTTCCCCATTTGCTCAGATTGATCATCGCCAGCATCGCAAATGCTCGGTTGGCATTCTTGGCCAAGCCGCGATATCGG